>JBGFRZ010000020.1:0-30954 GCA_041694835.1 Ignavibacteria bacterium | reverse complement strand
ATCACCCACGAAGATGTGAGTTTTGTGTTATTAAAACTCTGAACCACGAAGACACGAACCCCCCCCTTAAATCCCCCTTTATTAAAGGGGGAAATGGGTGGATTATTTTTTTCGTGATTTCCAACTTTCGCGCTTTTGTGGTAAAGGTTTTTCTCTGTGTTCTTTGCCCCGTTAGATGCTTGCTATCTAACGGGGTGAATGCCTCTGTGGTGAGGTTTTTCAGTGAACCCTAAATAGTCTGCCTTTAATCCTAAAAAATTTTTGATTTTTGTTTATTTTTTGTATAATTTCATGAGATTAGGGAGGTGTGATGTCGGAGGTTTTCGAACAACTCATCAAGGATCCCATCTTTCAACTTTCCTTGCTTGTTTTTATCCCGGCGGGTTTTATGGGCGTTTGGCTTATATTCGTTTCGAAAAAAAACGGGAAGCGTGAAGAAGTGACGTCGAAAGCTAAAGAATCGCAGGAAAAAACTACGGAGTTCTCCCAAAATGCCCAATTCCATATAATCCTCGAAAACATAAAAGCGATAAACAACAGGCTGGACGAAATTGAGTCCGTTGTTAAATCGGCCCGCCCCGAGGCCACATCCGAAGAGAACTTGAAAAAACTTAATGAAAACATAGAGAGCCTCAGCGGACTTGAAGAGATAACAAGGAAGCTTGAATCTATATACAAGATACTCGTAGGTCTGAGTGGAGAAAATAAATGAAAAATTCTACGAGATTCGACGTGATTGTTGTTGTTCTTACCATTATTGTGAGCGGCAGTTTGATTTTTTCAAGGATTGTGTATCACAGAAACAACATAAAGAGAAAAGAAACTTATGAAAGAAAAGAGATGAATGTCCGCCATCAGGTGCCCAACATTCCAGCCGCTCCGTCTTCTGAAAAAATTGCCCCTCCGGAAACGGAGACGAGAAATATCCTGTTCAAACACAGAAATCCGTCGGCGAAAAAGGTGTCCATAGTGGGAGATTTCAACGATTGGATGCCTCAAGATATGAAAAAAGCTCAAAACGGCATTTGGACAGTTACGATAAAAATTGCCCCGGGTCAATATGTCTATAATTTTATCGTCGATGGCAGGCCGCAGAAAGATGTTAACAATCCAAAGACAACCGACACCGGCCGCGGATTTCCCGGCTCTTATTTGGATGTGAAACCTCTGGAAAAAAATTAATGTTTCGGATTTTAATGAAACAGATTTTGAAATTAATTCCGGCAGTATTATTTGTGTCGCTGATAAATTTCCTGCCAGAAAATTTATCGGCTTACACACAGGACGACCTTGAAGCCTCCCTGAAATACTACTACAAGGTCTCGTCGTCGCAAAATCTTTCGCCGAATGACCGCCTTGCCATACTTCTAAAGATAAAATCGAAATATAAGGGAAAGAATCTCGATTTTACGGAACTTGAAAACGCGATATCGCTGCAGGAAAAACAAAGAAAAAAGACGATTCGCAAAGAAGAACCGTTTAAGGAAAAATCGCGAAAGCCACCCATTTCGTCCGTAAAAAAAATCACCGTAGATGACCTCGGCGATTCCCTCAACGTGGAAATCATCTCCGACAAACCCAAAAGTTCCAACAGTTTCTTGCTCAAAGATCCCGACCCGCTTGTTGCCCCCAAAATAATACTTGATTTGTATGGCGTAACAGTCGATTTCACCAAAGAAGAGAAAGAGATTTTTGTGAAATCGGAAACCATCGAAAAGGTGAAGGCCGGGCAGTTTGAAAAAGAGCCGCTGATAGTCAGGGTTGTGGTTTTTTTGAAAAAACCCGCAAACTATCAGATAAAAGAAAAAGACTCCGGCTTTTCCATCGTCGTTAAAAAAGAGAACTCGGAAATAAAGAAAGAAACGCCTCCGCCATCCCCCGCAGTTGCCGTAGAAACTTCAAAGCGGGATATTCGGGTGGAGTCGCCCGTCATAAAAAGGACAGGATATAAAATCGAGCCGGGGGATATTTTGACGGTGAACATCTATCCGGCCGAAGAGCTTTCCAGGGAGGTCGTTGTAGAGCCGGGCGGCGAGATAACACTACCTTTGGTGGGTGTTTTGAACGCCAAAGGCGAAACCGTCGAGAAACTTTCGGAGAAGCTTAAAAAGCTTTATTCGAAATACATCTCAAGCCCGGAGGTTTCGGTGATAGTAAAACAGTACGCGAAAAGGCGGATATTTATAACAGGCGAGGTTAAATCTACGGGCGGATTTCCATACAGAGAAAATTTAAGACTTATTGAGCTTATTTCACAAGCCGGCGGTTTTACCGAAAAGGCGAACAGGAGGGGAATAAAAATTTATCGCGGCGAAGGCGCTTCCAAAAAAACGTTTATTGTGGACATAGATGAAATAATAAAAACTGGCGATTTTTCTAAAGATTTTTTGCTGGAACCGGCCGATATGGTTGAGGTTTCTGTCGGTGCAAAAAAGATATCGGTGCTTGGTGATGTAAGGCATCCCGGGAACTACGACTTCAGAGAAAATCTCAAGCTGCTTGAAGCGATATCGCTTGCGGGCGGATTCTCAGAAACGGCGAAGATATCGTCGGTTTCTATTCTGAGAAAAGAAGGCGATAAGACGAAGTTCATAGCGGTTAATGTTGACGAAATTTTGAAAGGTAAAAAAGCGGACATCGAGCTTAAAGTCGACGACACCATATATCTTCCTAAAAAGACGATATCCTCGGCCAACTGGTGGCTCCAGAATGTAATGCCTTGGCTGAGTTTGCTCTCGTTGATACTTGTAATACGGGCAGGAATATAAACAGAGGGCAGAAAACAGAGAACAGAGGTCAGAGGACAGAGAAGATGGTGGCTCGTGGCTCGTTTCATCCAGTCACCAGCCACCATCCACTATTCGCTATTTGCTATTCTCTCATCTCTCACCTCTATTTGCTATTCTCTATCTTTATCTCTACCTGCTATCTATTTACCCCGCGCCACAGAAAGCCCCGTCTGTAAAGACGGGAATGAAGGGGAACGGTTTTCCCGCGCAGGGTTATTCACCAAAGCCACGCCTGTAAAGACGTGGTGCGGGGTTTACAACTATGGCTCAATACACATTAGGCATTTACGACTACTGGCGGATAATAAGAAGAAAAAAATGGGTGATATTCTTTACCGCTTCGCTTACCGTCATTTCCACATATATATATACCTCCCTTCAGACGCCGGTTTACAAAGCCGCCGCCGTAGTAAAAGTCGAACCGCAAAAAACGATTCCGGGTGTTGCCGTAGATGTTTCAGGTTGGGATATGTATTCAATGATAAATACGGAAGTAAAAGTTATAAAAAGCGCCGTTGTGGCCGAAAGGACGGCATTGAAACTTAATTTTATCGATGAAAATATAACGGAATCCCGAAAACATGAAATTATTGGTTCGTTGCAGTCGATGGTAAACGCCGAGCGCGTGGGCGATTCAAATCTGATACAGATTACCGCAACTTCAAACGATCCGCGCAAGACCGCTTCCGTGGCGAACGGCACAGCCGAGGTTTACATTGAAAAAGGAATAGAGGATAGAACCCGGCGGGCGAGAGAACTTAGAGAGTTCATAGAGAGACAGATGGGTGACTCATATGCGAAGCTCAAGGAATCGGAGGAGAACTTAAGGGTCTTTACCGAAAAATCCGGTGCGAAAGGCGTGGGGGGATTTTTGGCTTCACGGCTCGTCGATCTTGAGACGAAAAAAAGCGAGCTTTTGAAAAAATTCACCCAGCATCACCCTGAAGTGAGGAAACTCTCCGACCAGATATCCGCTGTGGAGGAGCAGATGAAGTTGCTTCCGAAAGAAGAGCTTGAATATGCGCGCTTGTCAAGGGAGCTTAAAATAAACGAAGAGTTATACACCCTGCTTGCGAAAAGATACAAAGAGGCAGAGATAGCCGAAGCCGACAGGGAACAGAGTGCGTTTATAGTTACGCCTGCGTTTGAGCCAAAATCCCCGGTGAGCCCCAACAAGACGATGAATCTTGCTGTCGGGAGTTTCATAGGGATAATGTTCGGGTTTGTTCTCGCACTTTTTTTTGAAAATCTGGACACTTCCATAGGAACCATTGAGGATGTTGAGGCTTATCTCGGGGTACCGGTTCTTGGTATAATACCTTTTGAGGCTCCTACGAAGATAAAAACCTCGAAGAAAGATGACAAAGTGAGCGCCCAACGTTCTTTAATGATAATATATCATTCCAACAAATCGCCATTCGTCGAGTCTTACCACACGCTCAGGACAAACCTTCAGTTCACGCACTTTAAGGAAAAGGGGAATGTTCTGAATTTTACAAGCTCTGGGATCTCTGAAGGAAAAACTATAACCGCCATCAACTTCGCCATCGCTTCCGCCCAGTCGGGGGTTAAGACGATACTTATAGAGATGGACCTTAGAAGGCCGCTTCTCCACAAAGTATTGGGGCTTCCGAGAACACCTGGAATTAGCGACGGCGTTTTAGGAAAACCGTTTCACGATGTCGTGAGGGGCACAGCCGATCTTATGCTCGGGGAGCTTGCGGTTGAAAAAATCATAGATTTCCCCGGCATAGAAAACTTGAAAATAATTACGTGCGGCGAGATACCTACGAATCCTATCGATTTCCTGAATTCCATCTCGACGAAAAATTTGATAAGAACGATTTCGCAGAACTTCGAACTTGTTGTGCTCGACACCCCGCCGGTTCTTTTATTTGCTGACCCCCTGATAGTAAGCAGTTTTTGCGACGCAACGATACTCGTTTATCAGGTTGGAAGGATGTCCCGGACTGCCATTAAAAGGGCGAAGGATCAGCTTCTTGGTGTGAAAGCCAACCTTATAGGCCTGGTTTTCAACGGGGTCAAGGGCACCGATATCCAGCACCACTACGGCTTCTACTACACATACAAATACTATCACAAAGAAAAATAAATGTTCAGGATTCCTGCCGTAATTCTTTTTGTGGCCGTAATGCTGGGTGCGGTTCTTTTGGGAAGACTTATAGCTGTCGGAAACATATTCATAGTTTTCGGCATACTTCTCGCCGCAATAGTCGGGCTTATAACATTCCAGAACCCTGAAAACGGGCTCATACTTCTGGTATTTTCGATGCTTCTTTCCCCGGAAATCGAACTGGCAAAAATTCCCGGTCGCTCGATAACGGTCAGGATAGATGATTTTCTTCTCGTGGCTGTCTTTATAGCATACATAGCATATCATGCGATTACGCCCCATGCCAGGAAATTCATAAAAACTCCGATAGACACGCCTCTTGTGGCAATAGTACTTGTCTATTTTATCTCGACGGCTCTCGGTATTTTTGATGGAAGATTAAAACCCCTGACTTCATTTTTTTTCGTGTTGAAGTATATCCAGTATTTCATACTCTTCTGGCTTGCGGTTAACATAATTAATTCGCTCGAGTCTCTTAAAAAAATTATTATCGCTGGAACAATAACCGCAATAGTTGTCGCTGTTTACGCTTACTCGCTTTTTCCGACGGCAGAAAGGGTTTATCCACCATTTGACCACGATGCGGCTGGCACGGTTGGTGAGGCCGGAACTCTGGGGGGATATCTGTTAATTATTATGTCTCTGGCGCTTTCTTTTTTCATGAATTATGAAAAACAAAAAGTCAGATATTTTTCGCTGGGGTTGCTTTTGTTTTTAATTCCCCCGTTTATTAGAACGCTTTCGCGAGCGTCTTATTACTCTATTGGAATCGTGATACCTGCACTTGTATTTTTTTCTCCGAAAAGAAAATTTACGCTTGTAGTCCTTACTTTATTTTCTCTCGCCGCCGCCCCTTTAATCGTGCCGGATCTGACCAGTTCCGCGATAAACCGGATGAAGGAGACATTTACCGGACCTAAAAGCGATTTAGGAATTAACTTGGAATTATCAGCCGCCGCCCGCGTAGATAGCTGGAAAAATGCTTTCACAATATGGCTTCCGAAACGTCCCTTCTTTGGTCATGGCGCTACCGGTGTAGGACTCGTTGACGCTCAGTTTCCGCGGATAATCGGCGAATTCGGGTTAATTGGATTCATAACATTCATCTGGTTAATTTATTCAATCTTTAAAATGTCTGTGGATGTTCTTAAAAATGCCAAAAGTGATTTATCTGTTTCAGTGAGCATAGGATTACTCGCTGCCCTCATAGGACTTCTTTTCCAGTCTATTGGAGTTAACACTTTCATAATTGTCAGAATAATGCAACCTTTTTGGTTTCTGGCGGCAGTTGTTGGAGTTTTACACAGATTAGAGAATGCAAGTGAAACATAAATTCTTGAAAATTCTTAAAAATTTCAAAGAACTTTTCTGGGAACAAATTTTTATAAAATTCCGCTTTTATGAATTACCCCCGGAAACGTTTATATGGACTTTATATTATAAAGCCCCTAAGAATATTTTCTACCGGTTGAAATTGGTATTTAATTTTCTGTGGAAATATAAAAGAGAAAAATACTTCGACCTATACGCAACGGAACGTCTAATTGAATGGCCTATCACATTTATGCTATTGGGCGATGCCCCCGCGGAAAGTAAAATACTGGACTTGGGGCATAGGGGGAGTTATTTATCGTTAGAGTTAGCCAGTTTGGGATACAAAGTTACTGGCGTTGATTTGCGGGATTATCAATTTAAGCATCCCAATCTCACATCTCTAAAAGGTGACTTTACTGAATTAAAACTACCTTCCGAAAGTTTTGATGCTGTGATTGCAGTTTCTACCATTGAACACATCGGAAAAAGTGTATATGGTTCAAATGTTTACACAGATGGAGATGCAAGGACAACCGAGAAAATTTTTACTATATTGAAAGTTCAAGGTATTTTTATTATGAGTGTTCCGTTCGGAAAATATGAAGAAACAAATAATTACCGAGTATACGATGAACATTCATTAAATTTGCTGCTTAAAAATTTTAAAATTGAATCAGCCCTTTATTTTAAACGAAAAGAAAACACGATATGGCGTCCGTGCGACAAGGAATCTCTTGAACAATCGTCGGCAGTATCATTTTGCGGGGTAAATGGAATAGTTGTTTTAAAAGCAAGAAAATTATTGTAGTTGCCGATTGAGCGGCAATTGTAAATATCAAATAATTATGCGGATAAAATGAACATCACTAAGAGGATTGGAGCCAATATCATTTCACAAATAGGCGGAAAAATTCCTGAGACATTTTTGTCACTGATGATTTTGCCGATTTTGGTTAGATACTTAAGTGTGGAAGAATTTGGTCTTTATGCTTTTGCCATTTCATATATTGCGATCTTTGCTCCAATTCTGGACCTCGGCATGGCACCCGTACTTACGCGGGAGTTGAGTAAAAACAAAGAGTTTGGCAGAGTTCTTATCGGTGATGCTGCAATCTTGAGAGTTTTTTTGCTGCTCTTTTGTGTTTTATTGATAGCAGTCACATCTTTTTCGTTTAATAATAAGGTTAAACAATCAGCGGTCATAATAACCACCACTACTTTTTTTACATATCCTTTGTTGACCATAAACTCAGTTTTCTATTCTGAACTAAAAACATGGTACATTGTATCTGTCAACATTCTAAAAAAGGTATTATTTCTGTTGGGGCTCATTATAATAAGCAGATTGAATTTCAGAACTTTCGGGGTGTTAGGCACGCATGTTCTTTCTGAAATTATTCCTGGACTCGTGTTATTTTTCGTCGGTTTATCATTCATAAAACCCGTTTACAAGTTTAATATAGACAAGACAAAATTTTTGCTCAAAGAATCCATTCCGCTATTTATTGTAATCATACTCTCAACCCTTTATACAAAAATTGACATCGTAATGTTATCCTTTCTCAAATCAAACACAGAAGTGGGGTTCTACAGCGGCGCTTTGCAGTTTTATAACTTTTTATTATTTGTCCCTGCTGTCATAAGCAGCGTTGTTTTTCCTCTCTTATCAAAATATTATGAAGATAACAAAAAAACTTATAATGCTTTAGTTGAAGGAACACTAAAAATTATATTTTGCATAGGATTTTTTATTTTTGTTTTTTCCTTATTATTGAGCAGACCACTGATTTTACTCATCCTGTCCGAAAAGTATCACAATTCAATAGATGTGTTCAAACTCCTTGCCATTGGTATTATGTTTGTTTACTCAAATATTATTTACGGCAATATATTTATTTCAGCCGGACAACAAAAAAGAGTACTCGTTATCGCCGCCCTTAATCTTTCAGTTAACATTTTACTTAATTTTATTTTAATACCGCTATATGGGGCGAAGGGTGCAGCTCTATCCACCATCATAACGCAGTTCGTCGGTTTTTTGATTTGCAATTACGTAATACGAAATATTACAAACTTCAATTTGCTCAAAGACATATTCCTGCTAAAATTTGATTTTTTGCGGTTCAGGAGTTTAAAGGAATTATTGAATGAAAATAGCAATTGATGCCCTGCCTTTGTTAGGACAAGCGGGTGGCAGGTCATATTTGCATTATTTATTAAAACATATCTTTGAAATTGACAACGAAAATTTATATTCACTGTTTTTTCGCATTTCTAAGAAACCCACAAATAATTTTAACTCATCGCCCAATGTCCGTTCTTACAACATCCCTCTACCAAACAGGTTTTTGGAATTTCTGTGGACAAAAAATAAATATTATATTCCTTTCACGGAGAATTATTTTCAGAATCCGGAAGTATATTTTTCAACGATTTATTTTTCCCCCGTATTTAAAAAATGTTCTGTTGTGTCAGTGGTATATGATATTACCACAATGCTTTACGATGAATATAAAGAACACAGACACCTCTTTGATTTGCGACTTAAAAATACAATAAAACGTTCAAAATATCTAATTGCCATTTCCGAATATACAAAAAATGAACTATGCAAACATTATGGAGTTGAACCTGAAAAGGTTATCGTTGTCCACTTGGCTGCTGCTCAAAATTTCAGACCTATCCAAGACAAAGAAAAAGTCCGCAATGTAATTAAAAAATACAGTATTGACTCTGACTACATTCTTTATGTTGGCAATATCGGTCCGCATAAAAATTTACTACGGCTGGTAAATGTTTTTGAAAAACTAAAAAGGATATATAAAATTCCGCACAAACTTGTACTTTGTGGAAAGACATTATGGGGAGCGGATGTCCTCAAAAAGATCGAATCATTAAATCTAATAGATGAAATTAAAATTACCGGATATATTCTTGACGAGGATTTGCCTTACATTTATAACGCTGCTGACCTGTTTGTATTTATTTCTCTGTATGAAGGTTTTGGTCTTCCTGTACTTGAAGCAATGAGTTGTGGAATACCAGTAGTAGCGTCTAATGTTACCTCCATACCTGAAGTTGTCGGAGATGCAGGATTACTGGTAAATCCATTGGCTCAAGATGAAATTTCTAATTCTATCCTTAAAGTTCTCAACGATGAACAACTCAAGAATGAACTTAGTATTAAAGGGCTAAAATGCGCCCAGAATTTTAGCTGGGAAAAAACTGCAAGGGAAACCCTGGAAGTTTTTAAAAAAGCGCTGCAATGAAAATACTTTTTGTAACACCCGAGATGCCGCACACTTTAGGTGGAGGCGCTTCAAGAATGTATGAGCAATTGAAATATCTGAAACAAGAAAAAGTTTCAGTTGATTTAATCTGTCATGCTGACATAAACGAGAACAATCCCGATGATATAAGTGCAAATGTAAATAAAATCTATTTTGTCGATAAGCCAAATAACGGATTGTCTCAACGATTAACTAATTTATTCTTGTTCCGAGCATATACAAAAGATAAGAATTTTTTGAAACTCGCCAACAGGGTGCTTTCTGAAAACAAGTATGACCTGATTCATGTTCATAAATTTCAGATGGCTGAATATTCTTTAAATATAAAAAATGTTCCTGTAGTTATAGATTTATGGGCTTGTGGGTTAAAAGGTGCTTGGTATGAAGTTGTTTATGAAACCAATATCTTTAAAAAGTTTATAAAACTGACGCGAATACCACGATTTTATATTTCTGACATTAAATTTTATAGCCATTTTAAGCATTTCTTCGTTGTATCAGACGAAGCAAAAAAATATATCCTTGACAGACATTCCGATAAAAAGGTTTATGTTGTTCCAAACGGTGTAGAGATTGAAAGCTCCCTTTACACACCCCTACCCCCTCTTAATAGAGGGGATATCCCCTTCTCCCCTGTAATAAAGGAAAAAAATCCCCCCGCTTCGCTTCCCCCTTTTGCAAAGGGGGATAGAGGGGGATTTGGGAGAGACGCTATGGGAGGTTGGAAAAATGTTCGCACAACAAAATTTATAGGAACCGATATTGCAGACAGCAAAAATCTTATTTTTACCGGCGATATGTCATTTTTTCAAAATGTAGATGCTTGTGTATATTTTGTCAAAAATATTTACCCCAAAATAAAAAAAGAAGTTAAAGATGTCAAATTTTATATAGTAGGGAGAAATCCATCTAAAGATGTCTTGAAACTTGCTAAAGAAGATACCTCAATAACAGTTACAGGATTTGTAGAAAATATTTATGAATACCTCAAAAATTCTAATATCTTTGTCGCTCCGATAAGAACTGGTCTTGGAATTAGAAATAAAATTCTTGAAGCACTTGCCTGCGGACTTCCTGTTGTCGCCACAAAACATTCGTACGAAGGAATAGAAGTAATTGACAACTATAACGCCGTTATTGCCGATAATCCCAACGAATTTGCGCAAAAAACCGTCAGGCTGTTAAACAATCCGGAAAGGCGAGAAGAATTAGGACTGAATGCAAGAAAAATTATTGAAGAGAAATACCAGTGGAAAAATATTGTAAAGAAGATTATTTACGCATACAAGGAAATTATCAGTCAAACTCGATGAATCAATATACAAAGTATTCACTTCTTATAATAGGATTTTTTGCGGTCTTGTATTTCAGTTTTCTGACGCCTATACCACAAATTTTCGGCGACCATGCTTTATATATGAATTTAGCCCAAGCAATTGGTCAAGGAGTGGGCTTTAGAGACATATGTTATCCTAACAATCCGCCCCATCAAGGATTTACTCCGCCACTCTTTCCTTTCATCTTGTCACCTATTTTAAGTTTCTTTGGTTACTCTCCTTTGATTCTCAAGACACTCTTAATTTTATTTGGATTGTCCTCACTGGTTATGCTGTATTTTTTGCTCAGAGAAGTTAGCGACGAGAAAACAGCCATAATTGTTTTAATCCCTGTTGGTATCTCATCGTATATGGTGAGATATATGTATTATGTGCTGCCTGAGGTCGTCTATATTTTTTTCTCCACAACCACATTATTTTTTTTAGTTCGCCGTCGTAAATCCGCGCCTTTTGCCGTGGTTGTTATTTTTCTCTCAGCATTATTGTCGTTTTTAACGAGATATGTTGGAATAACACTTATAATCGCTGTGCTTATTTCGTTGTTTATTATTAAATCAGAAGAAGAGTTTTCAAAATATAATAAAAAAATCATCGTTGGGCTTTTTTTAATTGCAATGACCGCACTGTTTATGTTATACAAAGATACGATAGTGGGGACATTACGCCTTCAACTTTCGTTAGCACAGCATTCTTTAACAATGGACGACGCCAATATATTTGCAAGAATCTTAAAGAATATATATGCGCTGGTATTTTATGCCGCGCCTGCAAATTTAACCGGGATTGAGTTCATTGGCAGAAGTATGATTGCCTTAATTTTTAGTTTTTTATGCTTGGTGGGATTCTTTTATTCTTTAATCAAAAGAAGAACTTCTTTGGAGTTTTATATGGGTGGTTATTTGCTTTTACTTATGTTTTATGCTCCCTTTTCAATGCACGGTACAAGATATCTGATGCCTATAATTGCCTTTTCATTTTTTTATTATTCCCAGTCATTAAAAATTTTATCCCATTTTTTGAAATTTAACATTTATCCGCTGGGCGTTGTGTTGATATTGTTGGTAAATTTATTTTCAACATATAATTATCTTTTCATCACTCGAAAAGAAGAGGAAAAAAAAGGTCGTCAGTTAATGGAAACGGCGCGTTTTATAGATAAAAGTGCAGCAAGTGATGATATTATAGCCACAATTAACCCGGATATAATATATCTCTTTACGGAAACGAAAACAATCTTTGTTCCTTTTGAATCCCCGCAGTTTGCCGACAAAATCTTGAGAAATGCCAGTTATCTTGTTTGCGAACCATTTTCGCTTTATACAACCAAGAAATTTCTGCTACCGCTGATAGCGGAGCACCAAGATAGATTAGATTTGATTTATAAAGATGGCGATTTTAAACTATACAAAATAAAATGACATACTCGATGATGGAGTCAGATCTATTTTCTTGATATTCGACTTTTCATGTGCGAAAAATATCGTAAAAATATGGTTCAATATTACTATGAAATACTCAATAATTATAATCTCAAAAGACAATAGAGATTATTTAACAAATGGTCTTGAAAGTTTATTAAAATCTGTTCCTAAAAATTTGGAAATAATAATTGTAGAAGCATCAGATATTTTAGAAGAACTATCAGTTGATGGTAATATCAAACATATAAGAATTCCAAAAATGGAGGCGGGCTTTAGCGCTCAAAGAAATTTGGGTGTTAAAAATGCAACAGGTGAATATATAATTTTTATAGACGATGATGAAGAAATTACAAACGACTGGTTTGAGAATTTAACAAGAGTTATCAAGGAAAATAAAGAAATAGCAGGGGCTATGGGTACTACATTTCCAATTCCCAAAAATGCTAATATCATAAGTTTTTCAGAAGGTGTTATGGGCCATCCAGGTGGGGGCTTTAGGTTTCATAATTTTTCAAAAGGAAAGGTTATATCAATATCTCAGGTAACCGGATGTAACATGATTTTAAAAAAATCTGTCATAGAAGAAGCAGGGTATTTTGATTTTAGAAACTTTCATGGTGGAGAAGATACAGATTTAGGAATAAGAATAACAAAAAAATTTGGAGTGAACCAATTTAGATATATCCCCAATGCATTACTATGGCATTATTCAAAGACAAACTTTTTTGACATGTGTCGGTGGTATTTAAGGCGTGGAATAGCAGATGCAGAACTTTTTTTAAAACATACTGTTCATATTAAATATTTAATTTCAACATCAGTAATATTAAAAATTTTACCTGTTATGGTATTGAGTTTTATATTTAACTGGATGATTTTGCCGGGGGCATTTTTTATATGGTATTTTTTACAGATATCTAGAACAAGATTTATGTTCAGTTATTTTTATCCATACAATTTTTCATCTACAAAAAAAATAATAACTTTTTTGCTTTTCCCTTTTATAAAATTGACCGCTGACATTATGTTTGATTTTGGCAGGATAAAAAGAATTGTTAACATTAGTTTAAAACGCAGATGAACGCAGAAACAACTTTGATAAACGCAGATTAAAGCAACTATAAACTCATCTGCGAAGGCCTGCGTCCTATTTCTACTCCGCTTTTTTATTTTTGAACGCAGATAGACGCAGATGAAAAAAGATTTGAACCACGAAAGTGCAAAAACACGAAAATACTTGTAAAGAATTTTGTGATTTCTAATTTTCGTGATTTCGTGGTAAAGTTTTTAATCTGCGATAATCCTGTAAATCTGCGTCCTAAAAAATAATTGAACGCAGATGAACGCAGAAACAACTTTGATAAACGCAGATTAAAGCAACTATAAACTCATCTGCGAAAATCCGCATCCTATGTATCTTGATATGAGAAATATAGGTAAATGTATGATTTGTAATGGTGATAAATTTACACCATATAAAAACGGCGTTTATGGGAAATACATATACACCTGCACAGAATGTAAATTGGTATTTACCAACCCGCAACCTGAACAAAATGACTTATTAAAAAGATATGGAAACGATTATTATACCCACTGGACCAGCCCAAAACAACAAGAAAGAAGAATAAAACTATGGAAAAGACGGTTCAAAATTGTAAAAAAACTACTCCCTTCAGTAAGACTTCTTGATGTTGGTTGTGGAGAGGGATTGTTTCTATACACCGCCAAACAAAATGGATACGATGTTTATGGTATAGAGGTTTCCGAATTTGCGGTAAAATATGCCAAAGAAAAATTTGGATTAAACATCAACAATACTGCGCTTGAAAATTCCGATTTTCCAGACAATTCATTCGACATTATAACATTCTGGCATACCGTTGAACACTTGTCATCTCCGGAAATAACTCTAAAAAAAGCAGAGCAGTTACTCAAACCCGGTGGCTATTTAATTATAGCAGTGCCGAATGTTGACGATGTTATTGGACAAGAATTTTATAGATTTGTAAATAGACAGTATTTTCAAATTTATACACCTGATTCCAAAGAACCACATTTATATCATTTTTCTGTTGATACATTGAAACTCCTGCTTCAAAAATGTAACTTTAAAATAATAAAAATAAAAACAGATTTCTGCCAGGTAGACCCCTACTGGAGAATAATTGAATATGTATCTTACTATGTTTCAAAGATGCTAAGAAAAAAGTGGTATTTGGCAATTTTAGCTATAGCACAAAAGTATGAAGATAAAAATTTTGTATCTTGACATGCCATTAGAACCTCCGGGTGGCGGTCAAATAAGTTTGTTACTTATCTTAAAATATCTTGATAGAACAAAATTTGAACCTGTTGTATTTGTTCCAAATGAGTGCTCGTTTACCAGATCGCTTGAAAAAGAAAATATTTCATACAAAATCACACCTTTCTGGAGTTTATTTTTTGATATTTATAAAATTACTCCTGCAATAATTCATTGTAATGCTCCTACTGTAAAGTATGCTTTCTTATCGGCGGTTTGTTCAAAATTGTTAAAAATACCTTTTATATGGCATGTTAGAGTGATTGAATCCGCTGGTTGGAAAGACAAACTTATTGGTAATTTATCGACAAAAATTATTGTTATTTCCGATGCAGTAAAATCAAAATTTTTCTGGCTTAAAAATAATGATAAAATTGTTAAAATCTGCAATTCTGTCGATACCGAAAAATACAAGCCCAAACTTGACATTGAATATCAATATCAAGTGTTGAATATAGTGCAAAATAAGAAAGTCATAGGAATATTTTCTCGGATTGAACCATGGAAAGGGCATAAATTATTTCTTGAAGCGGCAAAAATTTTGTCTCAATCGCTCAATCGCTCAATCGCTCAATCATTCGTTTTTCTAATTGTTGGGGACGGTCCTGAAAGAAAAAGTTTAGAGTTGAGAGTTGAGAGTTTAGAGTTAAAAGACAAAGTTATTTTTGCCGGGTTTAGATACGATGTGCCAGAACTGATGAATCTGTGCGATGTTGTTGTTAATCCGTCGATAGAACCCGAACCATTCGGCAGAACAATCATAGAGGGGATGTCCTGCGGGAAAGTAGTTATTGCCACTAATTTGGGAGGCGCTAAAGAAATAATAGAGCATAATATCGACGGAGTCCTTGTAGAACCCGTCAAAGAAAAATTGGCAAATGCTATTTTGGAAATCATTTCTAACGAAAAAAAACGGGCTATGATTGAAATAAACGCAAGGGGAAAGATAAATTCACTATTTACTTTGACTAAACAATTATCCGCCTTGGAAAATCTCTACATAAAGACACTGGAACAACATCATTAGATAAACGAGAATTGTCTTTCAGCCATAATAATAAGGAATGAAAAAAATGAAAATTGGAATTGATATTCGCGAATTGGAAAAGAATAAATTGACGGGCATAGGAAGATTTTTAGTTGATTTTTTGAGTTATTGTAGTTGTTCAAGACATAATGAGCATGACAGGGAGTTTATACTTTTCGGCAATCAACACACCGACACTGCAAATAGTGTTTTAGAAGGATATAAAAGAGTTGTCATTTACGAGAAATGCCGGTTGTGTTGGGAACAGATTCAATTAAGAACTGCTCTGAAAAAACAAAAGATTGATATTTTTTATTCACCATATCCGAAAGTTCCGCTCTATCAAAAAATAAAAAAGATATCTTCGTTTTTTGATTTAACTTACTTGCTCGTAGAGCCATACAAAAGTCGCTTTAAAAGTAGAATCTACAAAAAATGGTTACTAGATATATATGTGAAGAACTCCGAAAAAATCGTCGCTTTGAGCGATAAAAGCAAAGAAGATATAATGAATTTGTTAAAAATAGAACCCGATAAAATTTCTGTGATTTATCCTTCGGTGTCTGAACAATTTTTGCCTAAGTCCGAAAAAGAAATCGCCGTTCTCAGGAAAAAATATGGTATTGAAAATAAATATCTGCTCTATGTCGGAAATTCAAATCCGCATAAAAATCTTGTTCGTCTTATAGATGCGTATAATTTTTTAAGCGAAGACATAAAAGAGGAATACTCTTTAGTTCTTGCCGGCGTTGGCAGTTTTTTCAACTCTCAACCAATAAATTTTGTTTCTGGCCATCTACCTTCTACCGTCTACCCTCTCCCCTTTATTTCCGATAATGATTTACCCACATTATACAGCGGTGCCGCCGTTTTTATTTTTCCGTCGTTATACGAAGGTTTCGGTCTGCCGCCGCTTGAAGCGATGGCTTGTGGTTGTCCGGTAGTAAGTTCAAATACTTCTTCAATGCCCGAAATTCTTGGCGATGCTTGTCTATATTTTAATCCTTGCGACACAAAAGACATCTCCGACAAAATTGAGCAATTGCTTAAAAATGAAAATATGAAAAACGAATTAAGACAAAGGGGATTTGAGAGAGTCAAACTTTACACAGTTGAAAAAATGACAGGGAGATTATTAGAAGTGTTTGAATGTTTTGAAAAATAAGAGGAATAAAAATGCATAGTTCAGTAAAACTAAATCTTGGCTCTGGCGCCAGACCGTTGGAAGGATATATCAACGTTGACAAAAATCCGAAGTCGCCTGAAATAAACATCATTTGGGATTTGAACAAAGAGCCATGGCCTTTTGAAAACGATTCCGTTGACGAAATCATAATGAATAATGTTTTGGAGCATTTGGAAGATTGCAACCGCGCGATGAAAGAGATTTATAGGATATTAAAAAAAGGAAGTATGGCAAAAATTACCGTTCCGCATTTTACATGGCAGTTGGCATATACCGACCCGACGCATAAACATTTTTTTGGGTATAACACGTTTTTTTATTATGCCCGTGACTGCGGATGTTTTGATTTCAAATTTTCCTCTTGCAAAGCGAAACTTATTTTTGGGAAACGGTTATCAATCTGGAATTGGGTTTTGGAGCCATTGTTTAATTTATTGCCGAATGTCTATGAACAAAGTCCGTTAAGAATTTTTCCGGCTTTGAATGTTTATACGGAGTTAAAGAAATAATGGTCTTTTCCAAATGTTGTTGTAAAAAACAAAGTATTTTCGCTCATTCTCGCCCCCCGATGTAACATCGGGGGACTGCGAGGTAAGTCCTTCGGACTTAAACCCGCTCAAATACTTTGTTTTTTATACGCATAACAAAAAATAGAGAAGAGCCAAAAATAAACTTATGTGCGGAATTTGCGGGTTTACGAATAAAAAAAATACCGAGTTGTTGTACAAAATGACATCGGCGCTGACGCATCGCGGTCCGGATTCCGGAGGATATTATACCGATGAAAACATAAGTTTGGGCGTTAGGCGGTTAAAAGTCATTGATATTTTGACAGGCGACCAGCCGATATACAACGAAGATAGAACAGTTGTGGTTGTGTTCAACGGTGAAATTTACAATCACATACAACTTCGACAGCAACTCGAATCAAAAAATCATAAATTCTATACCAGAACTGATACGGAAATTATCGTTCATCTATATGAAGAATACGGGGAAGATTTTCTTAAATATCTTTGTGGCATGTTTGCGATTGCTTTATGGGACAGTAAAAAATCTCTGTTGTTCCTTGCGCGCGACCGTCTTGGAATTAAACCGCTGTTTTATGCAAATCCTTCTTCAGGGAACATTGTTTTTGCGTCTGAAATAAGAGCGATTCTGCTTGAACAGGAAATTTCACAAGAGTTAAATTTAACCGCGATTGACAACTACTTTACTTTTCTATATATCCCGCAGCCAGAAACAATTTATAAAAATATTTTTCATTTACCGCCGGCTCATTATCTTGTCTGTAAAGATAATAAAGTCGAGTTAAAAAAATACTGGAATTTAAAATTTAATTCCGAGCGAACCGAGAAAGAAAATTTCTATATCGAGCGATTGGAAGAATTACTGAAAGAAACAATCAAACAGCATTTAATCAGCGATGTGCCCTTGGCGGTCTTTTTATCCGGTGGTCTTGATTCCAGCACAGTAACTACATTCGCATCTAAAATTGCAACTATAAATAGTTTTACTCTCGGATATTCAGAGAGAGACGTTTCATATAACGAATTTGGCAAAGCGCGAATTATATCGGAACGCTTAAAAACAAACCATAAAGAATTTGTTGCCTCGCCGGATTCCACCCAACTTCTATCAGAAATTATTTCGGGCTTTTCTCAGCCGTTTGCTGACTCGTCCGCGATTCCGACATATCTCGTATCAAAGGCAGCAAGAGAGAATTACACAGTTGCACTAACCGGTATAGGGGGCGACAAACTCTTCTGCGGCTATCCGAGATACTTGGGAATGAAAATCGCGTCAGTTCTGCCGACTCTGAATATTCCGCGAAATATTATTGAACTTATTCCCGAGAGTTATACGGCTGATAATTCGTTAGGGAGATTTAAGCGATTTTTGAGCGGATTAAAATTTTCAACTCCGAATAGGTATCTTTCGTTTGTGTCTTATATTGCTAAAGATGATAAATTAAATTTTTATACCAACGAATTTCGCGCCTTTCTTGCTCGTCAAAAAAGCGTTCAGCCACACGAACATTACTTTAACTTGTCTTCTTCTGGTGAATTGTTAAATCAAATTATGTTTGTTGATATAAACACATACTTGTGCGACGACCTGCTTTGTATGGCGGACAGAATGAGTATGTTAAACTCACTTGAATTGCGCGTGCCGTTTTGCGACCATAGGGTTGTAGAATTTGCGGCGTCAATTCCGCCATCGTTAAAAATGAAAGGGCTTACTTTAAAGTATTTAATCAGGAAAACTCTGAGCAAGCATTTGCCGTCTGAAATCATTGAACAGAAAAAAATGGATTTTATGGTGCCGCTTGCAAGATGGCTCAGAGACGAACTTAAAAGTTATATGGAAGAATTTATCAGAAAAAAAGAATATGGAGATTATCTGCGATATGAGTTTATAGAAAAAATGTGGGCTGAACATATTGCCGGAAAAAGAAATTTTTCCGACCAACTCTGGTCGTTGTTGGTTTTTGATAAATGGCGAGAACTTTGCCAGATTGAATTACCACTAATCAAAGAAAAATGCAGGGGAATAAAGAAACCCAAGATACATGCAAAAAAAATACTTGTTATGAATTTGGGAGGATTAGGCGATATTTCAATGATGTCGCCGATAATAAAGTTACTGCGGGACCATTATCCGAACGCTTATATAGAATTATTAACCATCCCACGTTCATTGGAATTAGCAAAGAACTTTTCAGAAATAGACGAATTTTCCATCCTTCCGCTGCAATATCGACATATATCCGCAGGTTCAATTCCCCAGTTATTAAAGACAATAAAAATGTTGAACAATAAAAAATTCGATGTATTAATAAATTTGCGCGCGATTGGAACATTCGGCGGACTCTTAAAAATGTTTTTGCTTTGCAAATTATTAAACGCAAAAATTACTATCGGACGCAATATTTCAAATTTTGGGTCTTTTTATGATATCCCGATAAAAGAAGAACGATATGAAAAAAATTCCGAAGTAGAACTGACGGCAAAACTTATATCAGCACTTGGCATAGAGACAAAACCGGAAGTTCTGCACATAACATGGACGGTAGCAGACAAAGACCGGAACAATATCAATGAATATCTTTCCAAAAGTCAAATTGAAAATCATGACTTAATTATCGGTTTAAATCCATGGGCGTTTCGCCCTTCAAGAAGATGGCCTGTTAAACACTGGAGAAAGTTAATAGAACTTATGAACGAGAAATACCAGGCAAAAATTTTTATTACAGGCGAGAAATGCGAATTGCCGTCGGCAAAAGAGATTGCAGATGGATTTAGGAATGTTATAGTTACGAATGGAATTCTATCATTTAATGAACTTTCGGCGCTATTTGAGCGGATGGAATTGCTTATTACAAACGATACCGGGCCGATGCATCTTGCTGCCGCCGTCGGAACAAAAGTTGTCGGCATTTTTGGTCCGGGAGATGTAAATAGATTTACTCCGTATGTGTCTCAAGAAAGATGCCGGATTGTTAGAAAAGCGGATGTGAAATGTATCAGGCCTTGTTATAAATTTAAATGTAAAAATCCTGTATGTCTTACGGAAGTTTATCCCGAAGATGTCCTGAAAGCAGTATCAGAGATAGTGTAGTTAAAAGAATAGGCTCTTCTCCAAATGTTGTTGTAACATTGGGTAAAGATTTTGCAATACCGCTATGATGTGTAAAAATAAAGTATTTTCGCTCATTCTCGTCCCGATAAATCGGGACTGCGAGGTAATCAAGTGTTCACACTTGATTAAACCCGCTCAAACACTTTGTTTTTATACGCACAACAAAAAATGGAGAAGACCCAAAGAATAAACCACGAATTAGACGAATAACACGAAAAAATAATTTGTGAAATTTGCGTTAATTTGCGGTTCAGTATTTGTTCCCGTAATTTGTGTCCATCTGTTATAAAATTTGACGTTGCTGAGATAGTATTGAGTGATTATTTATGAATTGTCCGATATGCGGTTCTGAATATCTAAAGGAGACACTCGAAAATTATTTAAAATGTCGTCGGTGCGCCATTGCGTTTAGCGCGGCTCCGAGGCAAGAATTAAATCCCTCTCCACCGTCGGAGAATAAAGAAGATGTGTATCAGCATTCAAAAAAAATACTCTTTACGGAGGGACTCAAAAATATAAACAAACTATTGCCTCGAAAAGGATTATTGCTTGATATCGGTTGCGGCCACGGTTACTTTATGAAATATGCAGCAGACAACGGGTGGCGGTGCGAAGGTGTAGAAATCTCCCCAAACGCAATCGCATACTGCCGTGAAAAATTGGGATTAAAAGTATATGAGAAACCGCTTCAAAATCTCGGATTGTCTGAAAAATTTTACGACATTGTTACGCTCTGGGGGGTTTTGGATTTACTGCCCGAACCAAAATCAGAACTGGATGAGATTTACAGAATACTGAAACCCGGCGGAGTTCTGTTTCTTAGAGTAAACAATTTCTCATATCATAAAATATTTTGGAAAGTTGCTCAGACAAAATTTTTTAAATTACTGAAACTTCAACCCGCCATCGTACACAGATGGGGTATAAACAGTGCCGCGCTAAACAATCTGTTAAAAAATGCAAGATTTGAAAAAAACACAATACAAAACTCAAAACCAACATCAGGCGACCCATACGGCACCGGAGGCAAACTCGGCGGGCTTTTCGTTTCAGTTGTGAAATTCATTTATTATATTTTCGCTCAGGCGATATTTTACCTGTCTTTAAGAAAGTTCTGCATTTCTTCTTCACTGCTCGCAGTTGCGAAAAAACCTGAAAATTATGAATAAAAAAAAGGTAATGCACATAATTACGCGACTTGATAAAGGCGGCTCCGCCGAGACCGTTCTTCTGATCTGCCGGGGAGTCGCTGAAAATAAATACGAGATGGTTCTGATTTATGGTTTAAGTCAAGATTTTGACAAAACCCTTCTATCCACCACACCCCTTTTACCTTTTACCTTCTACCTTCTACCTTCTCTGGTGAGAGAAATATCGCCGGTAAAAGATATAATCGCTTTCTGGAAAATCTATAAAATAATTAAAAAAGAAAAACCCGACATTGTCCACACCCACACTTCTAAAGCCGGTTTTATCGGCCGCTGGGCAGCATGGTTTTTACGACTTACGACTTACGACTTACGACTTATGAAAATAATCCACACTCCGCACGGACATATTTTTTATGGATATTATGGAAAATTAAAATCGTTGTTTTTTCTGCTCTTAGAGCGTGTAACGGCCAAAATTACGAATCAACTCGTTGCATTAACAGAAGGAGAAAAAAATGAATCGCTTGCTTTTGGTGTCGGAAGACCCAAACAATGGACGGTAATTCACAGCGGCGTAGAAATGACAGCGAACAGAGGACAGGGTGCCGGGGACAGATTACGAACTTCATTAGATATTCCCGAAGACGCTATTGTAATCGGCACAGTATCGCGCCTTGAACCCGTCAAGGGAATAAAATATTTTGTCGATGCCGTTCGCTTAATTACCAAATCGCTTAATCGCTCAATATCTTTTTTAATAGTGGGAGACGGCTCTGAAAGAAAGAGTTTAGAGTTGAGAGTTGAGAGTTTGGAGATAAAAGACAAAATTATTTTTACCGGTATGAGGAATGATGTAATGGATTTACTCTCTATAATGGATATATATGTCCAACCGTCATTAAACGAAGGAATGGGAAAAACTATAGTTCAGGCATTCTCGCTCGGAAAACCGGTAGTTGCAACAAGTGTTCAAGGTATACCATATTTGATTAAAGACGAAGAGACGGGCTTACTTGTGCCGCCGAAAAGTTCTGAAAAATTAGCGGAAGCGGTAATACGACTGATTAACCGCAGGGAGCAGAGAAAAAAAATCGGCGCCGACGCGAAAAAATTTGTTTTTGAAAGTGTTGATGGCTTTCCACGCTTTAGCATTGAAAGAATGCTCGTTTTGCTTGATAAACTTTATGAAAATATGTGATACAAAAATCGGTATCATGCGTTCTATGGAGGAAAATAAGCGCCATTCATATATCCGTCAGATATTTCTAACGGGGTTAATCTGCAGTTTCATATATGTGTCAGAAGTATTCGCTTACCAGAAACTTTCTTGCATTATGCATCTTCACTCGAACTTCTCGCACGGCGTTTCCCATTCGCTTGAGGATCTGGTTTTAAGAGCAAGACAGAAGAACATAGATGTCATAATACCGACCGATCACGTTGTCATGAGTTGGATTTATGGCCCAGTTAAGTATTTTAGAATACTATCGGTAAAAAATGAATTCGACTCCGTCATAAAAAAGGGTCCCGAGAAATATCTGTATGAAATAGCAAAACTCCGCATCAAATATCCCGACATCATTATAATTTCGGGCATTGAATCCACTCCCTATTACTGGTGGAGCGGAAGTTTGCCAGAACAGAATCTCACTATAAACGACTGGCACAGGCATATGCTAATCGTCGGCATGGAAAATCCCGGTGATTACAGGATGCTTCCCCTCAGTGGAATTTCCGAACCGGGCGAATTTGATATTATCATGCTATGGCCCGCGGTTTTTGTGATTTTCGGATTTGTCTTGTTCAAAAAGAAAAAGTTTCCTGCCTTTTTGCTTTTAACCGCCGGTTTGGTCGCACTTTTCGGCAATTATCCTTTCGAAACACCGAAATACGAACCGCACAGACCAATCTTCGACAATAACAGACCCTATCAGGAAGCGATAGACTACGTTGGCTCGAAAAACGCCCTCACTTTTTGGGCGCATCCTGAAGCGACGAATTGGGAAAATCCAAGAAAAATAGAGAATGTGTTTATAAAGACCATGCCGTATCCAAATGTTTTAATGAGAACAAAGGACTACACGGGCTTTGCCATTTTTCCCGAAGGATACAGAAAAGTGGGTTCCGTCGGAGGTGTTTGGGACGATGTCCTTGAAGAATACTGCCGCGGAAAAAGAAAAAAACCCGTTTGGGCCGTAAGCGAGGTTGATTACGGGGAAGGATATAAAGGTGATATCGATTCCTGCAAAAATATAGTATGGGTTGTGAAAAAAAACAAAAACGATGTCATTGACGGGCTGAAAAACGGCTCTTTTTACGCTCTTTGGAGGTCCGCGGAGTGGGAGATGACACTCGAAGACTTTTATGTCGAGAGCGGCGATGAAAGAGCGATATTCGGTGGAAGACTGCAATCTCATGGTGCTGTAAAAATTTTCATGGACATAAAAACTTCGGATGACTTAAAAAGACAAGCGAAAATTTATATAATAAAAGACGGTGATGTGGTTAATTCGATGGAAGCGGAAATCCCCGGCAAGTTCTTTTATGACCGCGGTATGAACGAAAAAATATCAGATAGCAGCGAAAATCGTCCGATGAGTTATTACAGAGTTTTCATAGACGCTGGTTATCCAAACTATCTGGCGACAAATCCTGTCTTTGTAGAAAATAATAAGGTAGAAGGAAAAGGTAAAAATCGTTCCTTGCCTGCTACATAATATTATCTATGCTCATCAGCGTCCATCAACCTCAATATCTTCCGTGGCTTGGTTATTTTGACAAGATAGCGGGAAGCGATCTCTTTGTATTTCTCGACGATGTCCAGTACAAAAAGAGAGAGTTTCAGAACAGGAACAAGATCCGAACGAAAGAAGGTTTTATGTGGCTGACAGTCCCCGTCATAACGAAGGGGAGTTATTACCAAAGAATAAACGAGGTCCTGATATATCCGACGTCCACATGGAAAAATGAACACCTGAAAAGCATAATTCACAACTATGCGAAAAGCGCCTATTTTGAGTTATATATTGATTTTTTTGAAAAATTATATAAAATAAACTGGGAATATCTTTGCGACCTGAATGTTGAAACCATAAAATTTATAATGAAGGAACTCGGCATGAATACTCCAGTGGAGTTTTCAAGCAAACTAAAACTTGAATCGAGAGCCACTCAGAGGCTCATTGATATATGCAAACATTTTGGAGCGGATACGTATCTTTCCGGCACAGGCGCCAGGGATTACATGGATGAAAAAACCTTTGAAGAAAACGGGATAAAAGTCGTCTATCAGGATTTCAGACCCCCGAAATATAAGCAACTTTTTGACGGCTTTGAA
Organism: Ignavibacteria bacterium; assembly: GCA_041694835.1. Lineage (GTDB taxonomy): Bacteria > Elusimicrobiota > Endomicrobiia > PHAN01 > PHAN01 > JBGFRZ01. The sequence goes on along the minus strand of JBGFRZ010000020.1, from coordinate 6,021 downwards.
CCGTACATCTCAGCGATTGATATGCTTTTTAACTGCGGTCCGGAGAGCGGAAAAATGATAGAAGAAGCAAATAGCAAGTAGTGAATGCGGAAAGGCAGGCAATAGGCAGTAGGCAATAGGGAATAGCAAATGACAAATAGTGGATAAGTGGTTCTATCCTCTGAACCCTATCCCCTATCTACTCGCTACTGTTCTGTTGCTCTACTGTTCTGTCTTGTGCCTTGTGCTCTAACTTCTTACATCTTAAAACCATGTACGAGAAATACTGGCAGTTGAATGAAAAACCGTTCGAAAACACGCCCGACCCAAAATACCTATATCACTCAGACCAACACGAAGAAGGCCTCAACAGAATGCTCTATGTCGTCAAGGAGGGAAAAGGCGCCGGACTTCTCACAGGGGTCTATGGCTGCGGAAAGACTCTTCTTGCCAGGGCGCTCATGAAAGAACTGCAAAACTCCATATACAAAGTTGCCCTCGTCACAAACCCGAGGCTCGACGACGTGGAGATGCTGAGGATGATTTCGCACAGTCTAGGCTCCACAACTCTGCCGATAAGAAAAGCGGATGTTCTTATTGAGCTTGAACGCATGCTGAAAAACAATCTCGCCGACGGAAAAAAGACGGTCGTCGTTATCGACGAGGCCCACGCGATAGAAGATAAAAACATTTTTGAGGAACTCAGACTACTTTTGAATTTCCAGCACGAAGACAAGTTTCTATTATCTCTGCTTATACTCGGGCAACCCGAACTAAGGGAAAAGATAGAGGGGAACAAACAGTTGAATCAAAGGATAGCCATGAGGTTTTTCCTTGAGCCACTTTCAGCAAAAGAGATTCGCAATTACATAGACCATCGTCTTAAAATCGCCGGAGCATCCAGAAAAATATTTACCGATGAGGCTGATAACCTGATAGTCGAGCGCTCGGGAGGCATCCCGAGAAGGATAAATCTCCTTTGCGACTCGGCGCTTCTCACAGGTTTTGGAAAAGAGATTGAGATGATAGATTTGGAGACTGTCGTTGAAACGGTCCAAAGTTTGTCATTGTAGTTATAAAGCAGGAGCGCATCACAACAGTAGAGCAGTAGAGCGAATAGTGAATAATGAATGACGAGTGACTTGTGCACTTATGCTCTTGTGCTCTAACTAATATTATTATGAATATCCTTGCTATAGGCTCTCATCCCGACGATATAGAGTTTGGCTGTGGCGGCACACTCTCCAAATTCAAAAAAACCTCGAACATTCATCTGCTTGTAATGACAAGTGGCTCACATGGTGGCTCGGTCGTTAAAAGAAAAAAAGAGCAGCGATCGGCTGCTGATATATTAAACGCAAAAGTTATATATGGAAATTTTTCCGATACCGAGATACCCTTAAACAGAGAAATAATAATTTTCATTGAGAATGTCATAAAGAAGGTAAAACCCGACCTCATTTTTGTTCATCATCCCGACGATACGCATCAAGACCACAGAAACACCGCTCAAAGCACGATAACGGCGACAAGATACATAAAAAACGTTCTTTTTTACGAAGTTCCCACAACTATCGATTTTTCGCTTGCTCGCGTCTTCGTTGATATAACGAATCACATAGGCGAAAAGATAAAGCTTCTTGAAGCGCACAAATCACAGGTGTTCGCTACAAAGATAGCGGGGCTTTCTATACTTGACGCGGCGAAGTCCACGGCGATTTTCAGAGGCTATCAGAACAGAACGCACTATGCAGAGGGTTTTGTTCCTTTAAGGCTTGAAATGCGCGCGTTTTTATAGTGCGCATATTTTTTATGTTGAAAAATAAAATCGGAACGATATTGTTGATTTTACTTTTGCTCATTTTGCTTCAGCCATATGGCGGTCGTTGGGCGTGGCTCGCCGATATCAGGTGGCTTTATGTATTTTTGGTCTCAATTGTCATTTCCACTATTATGACGGACATATCGATTTATCTCGCGCACAGATTCAAAGTTCTTGATTACCCGTCGGAAAGAAAAATTCATGATGTTCCGACTCCTCGCATGGGCGGTTTTGCTATTTTTGCCGCCGTTCTTTTTTCGACGATAAGAAACCTCCAGTTTTCAAAAGAGCTCACCGCCCTTGTCATTGGTTCTTCGATAATTTATGTGATGGGACTTATAGATGATATAAAGCCCCAGCGGGCATCAATGAGACTTTTCGTCCAGATATGTGCTGCGTTTATAGTGGTCATGGGTGGGGTAAGGATAACGGTTGTTCCGCATATCGCGGGGGAGATTGCTATTGAATATGCGATAACGATAATCTGGCTCGTAGGGATAGCGAACGGCTTAAACTTCCTCGACGGGATAAACGGCCTTGCGGCTGGTATGATTGGGCTCTGCGGAATTTTATTTTTCCTTGTGGCTTTCGGCACCAGACAGAGTTATCTTGCGTACATGACGATGGCTCTTGTTGGTGGATGTATAGGTTTTCTTTTCAAAAATCTCAGAGGCAAAGTTTTTCTGGGTGATTCGGGTGCAACTTACATTGGTTTTTTGATAGCAGGGATAGCGGTCTTTGGAACGTGGGGATATCCCGATCCTATTGTGGCTGTTACGACACCTCTGATGGTTTTGAGCATTCCCATTTTCGACATGCTCTATACGACCATATCAAGAATAAGAAACGGCACAGTAAAAACTTTCAGGGGGTGGCTTGAATATACGGGAAAAGATCACTTCCACCACCGTCTCATTCATATAGGATTTACAAAAACGACGGCTCTGATTTTTGTTCTTCTTTTGAATTTCACCATCGGTCTCGGCGCCCTTACGATAAAAAACGCGAGCACAACAGACGCTTATCTGATTTTGCTTCGCACCTCCCTTCTGTTTGTTGTAGTGGTCATTCTTATGCTCGTCGGTCGTGAAAAAACATAAATTGAGGAAATTTATGAAAACCATGCAAATTTATTTTTTATTTTTATTCACTTTCTCTCTTATTTTTTTCCTTCCTTTCACCATTGTTTCCGCTTCTGTAATTGAGCCGTGGCGGCCAGACATATTCCCGCCCGAAACACCCAAAAACGCACATAGTTTCAGCGGTTCAATAATTCTTTCTGACGATTATTTTGAGTTGCCACTCAACATCTACTATGGCATACTTGAGAGCCTTGAGCTCAAAATAAGGTGGGGATTGATATACAAGACATCGAATCGCGGCATTTCGGATATGAAGTTTTCCGTTAAATATAACTTTTTCAGAAAAAAAGACGACCCGCCGATGATATTTCTTGAGGGAGGTGTTTCGCTGCCGATTGCTGACCATACTAAAAATCTTGGGCTTGGCGGGGTTGGACTTTCTGGCGGATGGTATATGATAAAGGAAATCAGACCCGTTGAGGTTATTTTTGGCATAGCCGGAGAGTTCAACGATAAAGAGGTTCTTGCCGGAGCAAATCCGCCGCGCGTATTTTCATACAGGGCCGGAGCGAGATATCGCTACGATGAACAAATGACATTCGTCGGTGAATTGAAGGGTTTCAACAACTATTGGCAGGAACCCCGTGGATTCAAACAGGAGCTTTATATCGCTCCCGGCATTCACTATAATGCCTTAAAGATTCCACTGTCGGCGACGTTGCTTTTCGGCCTTACGGAAAACTCGAAAAAGATAGGATTTTATATTGAAACAAATTTTGGAGAAAAAAATTGAAGACATTTGTGCTTGATACAAACGTTTTGATTCACGATCCGGATTCATTTCTGACATTTAGAAAAAGCACCGTTGTTCTACCGATGACCGTAATAGAAGAGCTTGACGGATTCAAAAGAAACAACGATGAGCGAGGTCGCCAGGCGAGGTCAATAATCAGGAAACTGAACTCCTTGCGTTCTCAGGGAAAACTTTCCGATGGGCTCAAAGTGAAGGACTCCATCATAAAAGTAGCACTTGAGCCGGATGAACCGCATCCGATGCCTTTCCTTGTGCCGAAAGCCGACAATCGTATACTCGCTCTCGCCCTCGATCTACAGAAAAAAGGCGGAAACGTAGTATTCATCACTAAAGACATTAACCTCAGGATAAAAGCGGAAGTACTTGGTATAGACGCTCAGGATTACGAAAAAGAAAAGGTAAAGATAGAAGAATTATACGATGGCTGGCGGGAAGTCGAGACCGCCGACTCGGAAATAGATAAATTTTACGCGCAGCAAAATTTTGTTTCCCAGGAAGGTTTGCTGGCAAATGAATGTGTAATAATGAAAAATAAAAGCGGTTCTAAAAGCGCGATAGCGAAATATAGTTTGAAAGAAAACAAACTCATGCCTCTTTACCACCAGAATGTTGCGCCATGGGGATTAAAGCCCCTCAATGTCCATCAGAAGTTTGCTCTGGAGCTGCTTTTGTGCAATGACATCAACCTCGTTACCCTTATCGGTGTTCCCGGAGCAGGCAAAACGCTTCTTTCTCTCGCATGCGGTCTTCAAAAGGTTGTCGAAGAAAAAAAATTCAGCAAGCTTTTCATAGCCCGGCCTGTCATTCCGATGGGAAGGGACATAGGATATCTTCCGGGAACAAAGGAGGAAAAACTCTTCTCATGGATGGGCGCCATATACGACAATATGGAGTTTTTGCTCGAAAGGAAGAATCCGGGACAGGATATAACTTCAAAAATATCTTATCTTTTCGACACAGGGCTTTTAGAAATAGAAGCGCTTACCTACATCCGCGGAAGGAGCCTGCCGGGTCAGTACATAATTATAGACGACGCACAGAATCTCACGCCTCATGAAGTAAAAACGATAATATCACGCGCCGGCGCCGGAACAAAAATCGTTCTGACCGGAGATCCGCATCAGATAGACAACCCTTATCTCGATGCATCTTCAAACGGTCTCACGAATCTTGTCGAAAGGTTCAAGGGTCAGGATATATATGGGCATCTTACATTTACGAAATCTGAAAGGAGCGAGCTTGCTTCTCTTGCTTCCGATTTGTTATAAGTTTAAGTTTTGGAGATTTAGAAAGTCTCGGGTCTTGAATTCTAAAACTCAAATATGGAAAGACTTTATGCAGATTTGCATCTTCACACAAAATACTCCGACGGCTCTTTTAGTCCTTCCGAGCTTGTAAGAAGGGCACAGAAAACCGGACTGAGCGCTGTAAGTATAACCGATCACGACATAACAGACGGTCTCGTCGAAGGAATAAAAGAGGGAGCAAAAATCGGCATCGAGGTCATCCCGGGAGTCGAGCTTTCGGTCGAGATGAGGATTTCTCAGGATCACGAGATGCACATACTTGGCTACTACATCAACTGGGAAAATATAAAGTTTCAGGAGGAGCTCAAGCTTTTCCGTCAGGCCCGCGAGCACCGCGCCTTCCACATACTCGACAAACTCAATCATATAGGAATAAAAATCAACGAAGAAAAGCTCTTCAAAACCGCTGGTCCTGGAAGCATTGGCAGGTTGCATTTCGCCAAACTCTTGCTTGAGGAAAAACACGTCTCATACGTGCAAGAGGCGTTTGAAAAATATCTTGGCGAAGGAAGGCCCGCCTATGTCCCCAAGCTCAGGCTTAAACCAGAAGATGCTATAAAGATGATACAAAGAATCGGAGGGATACCCGTTTTGGCGCACCCATTCTACGGCAACATTACAAAGAATACTTTGAAGTCTCTTGTAAATAAAGGTCTCATGGGCATTGAAGTCTGGCACATTAAGCATTCCACAGAACTTACTTCAACCTATATCGGCTGGGCCAACGATCTGGGGCTTATAAAAACCGGCGGAACGGATTGTCACGGCTCTCTTATGGACGACTCTGCCCTTATAGGGAAGTTGAAGATAGATTACGGAAATATTATCCAGCTTAAAAGCCTGAAAGCCCGACTTGACAGAAATCAGGAAAAAATTTTGGAATAACCCCGATTTTTATATAATGAGAGCGTTGAAAAACCCTCTTTAGTTCTTTGAAATAATTCTCGTCGGTAAATCCGACGATAAAACATTTGCATTTTCTCTCCGGAATTGCTATAATATTTCTGACGAAAACAA
>JBGFRZ010000066.1:0-30981 GCA_041694835.1 Ignavibacteria bacterium | reverse complement strand
GAAGTAAGCAGAATGCTTGAAGGCATCATTCAAAATTTAAGAGACCGACAATGAGAAAACCATTTACTATTCGCTATTCGCTATTCGCTATTTGCTTACTATTCGCTATTCGCTATTCGCTGTTCGCTAATGTTTACGCTGCGGGAACAACTTCTGCCGAATTTTTGAAAATTCTCCCCGGGTCGCGTCCTCAAGCAATGGGCGGGGCTTTTACGGCTGTCTCAAACGACAAGACGGCGCTTTACTATAATCCCGCCGGGCTTTCTCAACTTGAGTTTAACGAAATCGGAGTTATGTATAACAGATGGCTCATCGATACATCTTTGGCGCATTTGCTTTACGCTCATACTTTCGGTGAATATGGTTCCGTCGCGGCCGGCATAACATACTTTGATTCGGGTGCGATCGAAGAAAGGGGAAATACCAAAAATTTAATCGGCACCTATAAAAACACCGCTTTTGCTTTTCAGGTCGGATATGGCAACGAATTTTTCGAAGGCGTGTCTTTCGGCGCTGCTGCAAAATTTCTGAGCGAGACGATAAAAGACAAATCAACGTCGGGTTTCGCTGCTGATTTTGGCGCCCATTACAGGACGATATTTGATTTCGGAGAAACTGCATTCGGAATTTCCGTCCAGAACATAGGTTCCAAAATTTGGGAAGAGTTTTCATTACCTTCTCTTGTGCGCGCCGGCGTAGGACTGAAGCCATTAAAAGACACTCTGACGCTCTCGGCGGATTACATCCATCCTTTCGCGGGCATTCCAAATATGGGTGTCGGTATTGAAATAAAACTTTCGGATATGTTCGTGTTCCGTTCGGGATACAGATTCAACAATTCAGATGTTACAGGACTTTCAGCGCTTACACTTGGATTTGGTTTCCACTATCTTCAAGATTTTGATTACAGTTTCAACTACTCTTTTTCGACTCAGGGAGATTTAGGACTTGTTCACAGAGCTGAACTCGGTTTTGGATTTTAAAAAAATTAGAAATAAGAAATAAAAAGTAAGATGAGAGATGACAGAAGTCAGAAGAGAGAGCAGCGGAGCAGTAGTGGTTCGTGGTTCATGGCTCGTGGCTCGTTTCCTCCAGTCACCAGTCACCAGCCACCATCCACTATTCGCTATTTGCTATTTGCTATTTGCTATTTGCTGTCCTTTTCTTTCTTACTTTCGCCGCTTTATGCGGAAAGACCACTCGCGGCCCGAACGCTTACCGCTCATTTCATTGATGTCGGTCAGGGTGATTGCATATTTATCCAGCTGCCCAACGGAAAAAATATATTGATAGATGGCGGTCCTGAGGACGAATACTTCGATTCCGGCAAAGAGGTCGTGGAGCCTTATCTCAATAACATCGGTATCAAAAGTATAGACACTGTCGTTATTTCGCACGCTCATAGAGATCATATAGGTGGGCTGTCGCATATAATAAAAAACTTTCCGGTTTCTTTTGTTTACGATTCGGGATACGCTTACCCTTCGCCCATATATGAAAGACTTCTCAGACTGATAAATAAAAGGAATATAAAATACTTCGTAGCCAGAGAAGGCGTGAAAATCCAGATGGATCCTTCCGTAGAAATTCTAGTGCTCGGCCCCCCAAAGCGTCTTTTGTGGGATGATCCTAACAACAACTCAATCATTTTGAGAATCACGTACAAAAAAATCTCATTTCTCTTTACGGGCGACCTGGAAGGCGATGGTGAAGATTCCCTCGTAAGGATTTTTAAGTATGGTCTTGAGTCGAACATACTGAAGGTGCCACACCATGGCTCAAAAACCTCTTCTACCGATGATTTCATAGATGCCGTGAATCCTGAGGTCGCGATAATCCAGGTTGGTCGTTTTAACAGATTCCGCCACCCGCATCCTTCGGTTGTGAAAAGGTTAAAAGATTTTGGCTGCGAACTTTACAGGAACGACGCCGACGGCACGATTGTGGTAAGGACGGACGGCGAGTCGTATAAAGTTGAAAAGTTGGGATTTAAATGAATTTCCACCGTGCAACAAATTTTCTGTTGTTGACATTCCTGCCTTGCTTCTTTTTTTTAACTTCCTGCGCGACGATTCATACAAAAAGAAGTTTCGTTCCTTTTTCGGATTACATATCCACCGAAAACGACATAAGAATAACGGTCATAGATGTCGGGCAGGGGGATTCTATTTATGTGAGAACACCCAATGGGAAGCGCATGCTGGTGGATGCAGGAGGCATCCCTTCATGGAGAGGAGTCGGAGACACGGGATACGAATACGTTATACCTTTTCTTGAAAAAAACATAAAAGGCAAGATTTATTTGGACGCCGTCGTTATGACTCATCCTCACGCTGATCACGTGGGGGGAATGATGAGTGTGCTCAAAGATATACCGATTAAGAAGGTTTATGACAGCGGATACGAACGCGGCGATATTGAATATATAAAATGTCTCGAAATAATAAAGAAGAAAGGTATACCGTATGAAATAGTCGCCGAAGGCGACACGATAGATTTAGATCCGGATCTGAAGATAGAAGTTTTTCTTCCTCCTCAGAGTTTCCAGTTTGAAGGCGCTAACAACAACTCTATAGTAATGAAAATGACTTATAAAGAGTTTTCGGTTCTTCTGACCGGAGACGCCGAGACTGAGGCAGAAAACTACATATCTTCGAAATACAAAAAACAATTGAAGTCAAACGTTCTTAAATCGCCTCATCACGGTTCGCGATCATCTTCGACTCCGCGATTTATAAATTCGGTAAGACCGGAGGTGGCGGTGATTTCCTGCGGGAGAAACAATCAATTCAACCATCCCAGCCCCGAAACACTTTCGAGGTATAAAAATAGCGAAGTCTATGTTTACAGAACGGATTTTGACGGGGATGTGTTCATAATAAGCAACGGCTTTAACTTCACCGTACTCACTTCAAAATAAACCTTGACGACAGAAATAATTTTTGCTATAATAGATAAGATGTGTATTATGAGATTATTGAAAAACCCATCTTTTTCACTTAAAGGGCAGTTTCTTAACGGTTAAAAGTTTCAATCAGACCGCAAAACTCCTCGCTTTGCTCGTCAGACATTGCGGTCTAAACGATTTCAACTTTTAACCTAAAACTGCCAAATCGTTCAAAAGATTAAGGTTTTTCAACGAGCTCATTATATAAATTTATGGGTTGTATATTCTGCAAGATCGCGTCGCATGAGATTAACTCCAAAATCGTCTATGAAACCGAAGAGGTAATTGCATTTCGGGACACGAATCCGCAGTCGCCCGAGCATGTGCTTATAGTTCCTAAAAAGCATATAGAAAGCCTTGAGACTGTTGGAGAAGACGAAAGAGCTCTCCTCGGAGGAATTTTAATCGCTGCCAGGGAGATAGCGGCAAAGTTGGGTTTGAAGAACGGATATCGCGTAGTTGCAAACTGTGGAGAAGACGCCGGTCAAGCTGTGTACCATCTGCATTTCCATCTTTTGGGAGGAAGGCATTTGGGCTGGCCGCCGGGATAGCAAATAGAGGTGAGTGGTGAGAGATGAGGGGTGAGAGTTCAAGAGTTGAGAGTTTAGAGTTGAGAGATGTCGCCGAGTATCTCTAAACTCTAAACTAAGTTCTCTAAACTTATTCTCTGTCCCCTGACCTCTGTCCTCTGCTACTGCTTTGCTGTGCGATAAACTCACAAGCAACGAGTCGTGAACAATTTATTGCGGAATAAAGAATAAACTGAAAGGCGGTGTAAATAAAAAATGGTTAATGTTCTAGTGCGACAAGGGGAATCAATTGAGGAGGCTTTACGCAGGTTTAAGCGCGAATGTGAGAAGCACGGCGTTTTGCAGGAAATAAGAAAGAGGGAGTACTACAAGCCGCCAAGCGTCGTCAAAAAAGAGAAAAAAAATGAGCTCAAAAGGAAGCTCAGACGCAGATCGTATAAATCGTCATATAGTTTAAAAAGAGGATAAAGTTTAAGGCCGATACAAATTGCATATTTCACGAATGTGATAGTGCTCTGTTTCGCAAATAACTGTCAATACCGACGGCACAATCCCACTTTGCAAATCCCCCTGCGCGGAGTTTACCCCGCACAGTTATTGTGCGGGGCTTCCCCCTAAATCCCCCCTTCCCCCCTTTATTAAAGGGGGAATAAAAGGGGGATTTAATGGGGATTTAATGGAAGCACCGCTGAAAGAGCAGATATTAAAGAGACAGAGCACTACTGACGGGGGCTGAGCCGTTGGTGTTTTTGGCTCAATCTAATCATTTATCCACCTAATTTTTAAAACAGGGGTATTCCGTTTATGGCCACGCTAAAAGAAATCTACAAACAAATGGTTGAAGTTGGCATTTCGTTCGATCCCAGGGGCGAAGGAACGGTCAGAAATCTTTTGAAAAGAGAGTTAGAGAAATATAAAAACCTGCCGGAAAAGGAAAAATCCGATTACGATTTGGAGAAACTCGAAAACCCTTATGCCGACACCAGAATACTAAATGGAAATGATGCCGATGTTGTGAAGTCGGTGATTGTTGGCATTGACATCGAATCACCCGAAATTATGATTGCTCACTCTCTCAGGCAAAGTGGCAGGAGAATTGACGCCGCGATAAGTCATCATCCCGAAGGCCGGGCATACGCCCGGTTTTATGAAGTCATGGGAATGCAGGCGGATATATTAAACAAAGTCGGCGTTCCGATAAACGTTTCGGAGTCTCTGACATTGGATCGCAAAGCCGAGGTTTCAAGAAAGGTGGCTCCCGCCAATCATCAAAGAGCGGTGGACGCGGCCAAACTTTTGAATATTCCGTTTTTATGTATTCACACTCCGGCTGACAACATGGTTTCGTCATTTTTGAGCGGTCTAGTTGAAGAAAAAATGCCTGAATGTCTCGGCGATGTCTTGGATTTGCTTGTAAAAATTCCCGAATATGAACTCGCAAAGAAGGAAGGTGGCGGACCGTTTATTCTTATAGGCGATAAGGAAGCCCGGGCCGGGAAGATTTTTGTGGACATGACAGGCGGAACGGAGGGGTCGAAAGATGTGTTTGCCAGTCTTCAGACATCGGGTGTCGGAACCATAATAGCTATGCATATGAGCGAGGAGCATTTCAAGAAAGCGAAGGAAAATCACATAAACGCGATAATAGCCGGTCATATCTCCTCCGATAACCTGGGGTTGAACCTTCTTTTTGACGAAATCGAAAAAAAAATTGGCGCGATCGAGACGATAGATTGCTCGGGCTTTAGAAGAATAAATCGCCCTGCGCCTGCCGTCGGGCAGGGATAATACATGTCGATAATTCAAAAAACCATAGAAGAAATCAGGTTGAAGGCCGACATAGTAGATGTTGTCGAAAAGTATCTCCCGTCTCTGAAAAAAGCTGGCAGAAACCATGTGGCTCTTTGCCCGTTCCATCCTGAAAAAACCCCGTCGTTCACAGTCAGCAGACAGAAAGGAATATTCCACTGCTTTGGTTGTCAAAAATCGGGCGATGTTTTTAAGTTCATCCAGCTATATGAAAATATTACCTGGCCCGAAGCGGTGAAAAAACTCGGCGAGATTGTTGGTGTCGAGGTTGTAGATAGACCATCCTTTGTCGAAAAAGAAAATCAAAAACTCTACGACGCTTTGCAAAATGCCGTCGAGCACTATCAGAAGCAACTCTTTGAGACATATGAAGGTAAAAATGCGCTTGGATATCTGAAGTCCCGGGCACTTTCGGAAGAAATCATAAGAAAATTTCAGATCGGTTTTAGTCGGGGCGATGTGCCAGCCGCGATGGCGAAATCCGGCTTCGACAAATTCGTTCTTGCCAAAAGCGGTTTAATAAGAATATCTGACGGAAACATTTTTGAATACATGAGCGGAAGGATAGTTTTCCCCATAAAGGATACTAAAGGCAGGGTTATAGCTTTTGGCGGAAGAACGGTGGACGACTCTCGCCAGCCGAAATATCTCAACACGCCTGAGACTACAATATTTACAAAGGGCTCAAACCTCTACGGCTTCAGTGATGGGCTTGAGACCATAAAAAAAACGAGAGAGGTCATAGTCGTGGAAGGATACATGGATGTCATAGCTTCTCACCAGCACGGCCTTTTGAACACGGTTTCCTGCCTGGGGGTCGCTCTGACTTCTGCCCATGTCAACATCATAAAAAAATATATTGAAAGGTTGGCTCTGATATTCGATTCGGACGACGCCGGAGTCAGGGCCGCGATACGGGCGGCCGAAAACCTTCTTGACACGGAGACGAAGTTCTTTATAGTTTCTTTGCCGGATGGATGCGACCCCGACGATTTTCTGGCATTGAAGGGCAAGGATTCGTTCGTGGATTATATCCGCAGGAACAAAAAAGATTTTTTTGAATTTCACTGCGAATATCTTGCGAATACTGTCGGCGCCGAGATATCCGATAAAAAAGTGAAAATACTTAGAGAATTATTCAAAAACATCTCAAAAATAAAAAGTCCGCTCGTCGCTCAGGATGCGCTGAAGACAGCATCCGAAAGGCTCGACGTGGATATCAATCTTGTGTGCGCGGAATATTCTGGTTGGAAGAAACCCGACTATGGAAATTCCCCGGAAGTAATAAAATTAAATGATGTGCGGGTTTTAACTGGCGAAGAGACCCTCATAAACATCCTTATAAACATGCCCGGGTATTCCACAAAATTCAAGGGAGAGATGTTTCTGGACAAAAGATGTATGCTTGTTTGGAGCAAAATAAACGAGAAGTTTTCAGAACAAAAAAAGCTCGACTTCAATATGCTTTTGAACGAACTTCCCGACGATATGAAAAATTGGTTCACGGAGATTTCCATGCTTGAAATAAACGTAAATATCGAGGAATGCGTGGAAAAAATCTATAGTGAGATGAATTATGCCATTCTCAAGACAAGACAGAAGGTTCTTGAAGACGAGGTCAAGAATATGATTTCGTCCGGCAATATAGACAAAGCCAGGTACGAGGAGTATTCCAATCTGACAAAAACTCTGAAAAATTCTTTGGCGCAAACAAATTGATTTTATGACCGAATCAAAAATCATAAGGGAAATAATCAATTACGCAAAATCTCACGGCAACCATATCTCGTACGATGAGATAAATTCAAGGCTTCCTCTCGAGTATATTTCAGGAGAATTCATAGACAAGCTCTTCAGGATTCTCGCCGAATCCGGGATAACGGCGGATGACAAACCGGAAGCGACTGCTTCCCTCCCACCCACCCCTCACGGTGCATCTGAGATAACATCCGCCATAGACAAAGAATCGCTTGATAATCCTGTCAGGATGTATCTGAGGGAGACGGCGAAGACCCCATTGCTTAACTGGGAAGAGGAGATGGTTCTGGCGAAGAAAATAAGGGAAAATGAAAGGCATCTTGAGCTTCTTATACTTTCTTCCCCGATAATATTCAAAGAAATAAAAAACTGGGCGGCTCTGATTGACCAGGAAGAGATGACCGAAAAGGAGCTGATGCAGCGCGGCAGGAAATCCGACAACCAACTTGCTTATATGAGGAGCAAAATAAAAAAAGTCGTCTATTCCATAAATAGAATGGAAAAGACCATGAACAAACTTTTTGAAGAATTGAAATCAAAGAGACTTCCAAAAGTTCAGCACGACAAAATCACGAAAAAGGTTGAAGCGATAAAGCTGACTCTGCTAAATCAGATTATATCGCTCAACTTGAACCAGAGCAAGATAAAACGTCTTATAAACAAGATAAAAACACTGGCCGATAAGGGTTTGGAACTGAAAAAAGCTATGACAAACATAGAAAAAAGGATGTCGGTTCCTTTCCCGGAGTTCAGGGAGTTGCACTCGAAATTACAAAAGAGAAAAATCACTTCACGGGAGTTTGAAAAGAGAACATTTGTTGCGGCATCTTTGAGCGATAAGATGCATCGGCAGTATTGCGCGTCCGCCCAACATCTAAAAGATTTCGAGTCCACAATCCCCATACAGTCAACCGAACTTTTTTACATAAAACAAAAGATAGAAGATCTTGAAAGACAAATTCATCAGGATAAATCGAAACTTACAAGCGCCAATTTGCGGCTTGTGGTTTCTATAGCGAAAAAATACATAAGTCAGAGTCCATTGGAATTAGCCGATTTAATTCAGGAAGGTAATCACGGCCTTATGAGAGCGGTTGAAAAATTTGAATGGAAAAGAGGATTTAAGTTTTCAACTTATGCAACCTGGTGGATAAGGCAGTCGATAAACAGAGCCATAGCCGACCATGGCAGGACGATAAGGATACCCGTCCACAAAAAAGAGATGATCTCGAAGATATCGAAAATCAGGAGAAAATATCAGCAAGAATACGCTAAGGAGCCCAACATATACGAATACGCGAAGTGTTTAAGATTAAATGCCCAGGAGACGCGCGAGATACTCTCCCTTATGCAGGAGCCGGTATCAATGTCAAATCCCATAGACGATGATGAAGGAACCCGCATGGAGGATTTGATTGAAGATCAAAACAGTCTTTCTCCCAATCGCGCCCTCCATCAGCTGCGTCTCAGGCTTGATATAGAAAAAGTTCTCTCCACATTGTATCCGAGGGAGGCCGAGATTATCAGGATGAGATTCGGTCTCGACGGCGGCCATCAGAGGACGCTTGAGGAAGTTGGGCAGGCTTTTAACATAACAAGGGAGCGCGTCCGTCAGATAGAGGCAAAAGTTTTGAGAAAATTGAAGCATCCTTCCAGAAGCAAATATCTCAAGGAATACATATAGCACCAACCAAGGATACCGCAGCGGCCATAAAGACATAAAATCAAGAAGTTTCAGGTTTCAAGGTTCAATGTTTCAAGGTCTAGACCTGTCCCGCATTGGCGGGATGAATTTGGAACTTTTGAAACTTCATTCTCTGCATTTTCCACAAACTCTGCGGTCAATGTTTTTTTGTTTGACTGATGAGGAGTTTTTTTGCTAAACTATAATTTAAAAAAGCGGGCCCGTAGCTCAGTTGGTTAGAGCAGTCGACTCATAATCGACGGGTCGTGGGTTCAAGTCCTACCGGGCCCACACCGTTAGAAATTTCTCACTTCTTAGGCAGAAACTAAAAGTTTCACTCAAATACGCATCCATCAGAAATTTCTAACGGGGCCAAATTTTTTTATGCACATTTATTAAAAGGGCACCATAGGGTTGGTGAGCGCCGAGCGGTTTTCCTTCGAAAGTATTCAAAGCACGTTAGTCGCCGATGGGCTTAATCGTGAGAGCCTTTCGTTCGCGATCTCAGAGACGGGCTCGTAGCTCAGCTGGTTAGAGCGCTATGCTCACACCGTAGAGGTCTCCAGTTCGAATCTGGACGAGCCCAATGTCTCCGACTGCAAGTTGAAGTCATTAGTAAACTCCGCACCCCGCTTTTACAGGCGCGGCTTCGGGGAATAACCCTGCGGGAAAACCGTTCCCCTTCATCCCCGTCTTTACAGACTGGGCTTTCTGTGGCGCGGGGTAAAATTATGTCTGGAATCTTAACAGAATTGAACAACCTTGTTGAATTGCAGAAACTCGATACTGTAATCGGCGGACTTATATCGAAGATAGAAGACATACCGAAAGAAATAGAGAAAATCAGCGAACGAATAAAAGCGTTGAAAGCGATTCTGGATGCGGAGAAAGGAACGATACAAAAACTGCATATAGAGTTGAGAAATAAAAACCTTGAACTCGAAACAGTCGAGCAGGCTATAAAAAAGCACACAACGGAACTTAATCTCGTTAAGACCAATCAGGCATACAGGGCGCTTCTTGACGAAATAGAAGCGGCCAAGAAGCTAAAATCCGAGATAGAAGATTTTATTATCGGTATCCTTGAGAAAACAGATGCCGAGACGAAAAAAATAGGCGAAAAGTCTGAAGAACTGAAAAAGCATGAAGTCGACGCACAGGACAGAATAAAGTCTTTAAACTCGGATGCTGTGAAGATGAAAGAGGAACTCGATTCCTTGCAGATGAGAAGACAGGATTGCGCGTCAAAGATCTCTTCAAACTATGTCTCGGGTTATGAACAACTGAGAAGCAAGAAAAACAGCGTGGCCGTTGTTCCTGTAGAGGGGCGCGGATGCGGCGGCTGCCATATGAATTTGTCCTATCAGAATCTTAACGAGCTTTATCGTCTTTATCATGAAGAGTCAAATACTTCAAATCTGGTTAAGTGCGAAAACTGTTCGAGAATACTATATTTACCCGAAGGGCTTCCAAAAATTTAAAGTTTTCGATGTTACAACCAAAGTTGCAAACGAATTTTTCGCGATTAAGAATTTACATAGACGGAGCCTCAAGGGGAAATCCGGGTGAATCCGCTGCCGGCGTCGTTATGTGCGACTTCAATGGGAATGTAATAAATAAATTTTCAAAATATCTCGGCGTCGCAACAAACAACCAGGCCGAGTATTCCGCCCTTATATTTGCCCTCGAAAAGGCAAATGAATTTGGCGCCGCCGATTTGCTTATATACCTTGACTCCGAAGTTTTGTATAAACAGCTAAAGGGAGAATATCGGATAAGGAATAAAAAATTGAAGGAGATGTTCGAAGTCGTTCGCGGAAAAATCAGGATTTTCAGCAGTGTTAATTTCGAATGGTTACCGAGAGAAAAAAATAAAATCGCCGACAAACTCGCACAGAAAGCGATAAATTTAAAAATATAAAATTTAGCAAAAATATAAACGCTTATTGTTATAGATTCGGCAGCCGGTGTATCGCCCCGATGTTACATCGGGGAGGAAATTCCGGACTCCCATTCCCACCACCTGTTTTTGGCTCGAAAGGGCCGACTTCAAAGCCGACCTTTGGTCGACAGACAGGTGGTGGGGAAAAGGTAGTGGGTAACACCCACCATCCCACCGCCCGCCTCGAAAACAAAGTTTTGCCTGTTGGCAAAAAGGCAGGTTGTGGGATAGAGGTGCGAACAGAAACGCGCTCGACCGAAAGGTTAAGCATCCCCGATGTTACATCGGGGAAAGTCCTGCAGTAATGCAGGGATGAAACGGCTAAATCCTTACCCGGGAGCAAGACCAAAAAGGTGGGTCGCTTCACCCCGATGGCGACATCGGGGGCAGAGTAATGATACACACTCCGACATTTCCCGCTTTTGGCGGGTTCTAACATCGGAGTACAGAATCCGGGGTATAGGCTGCCTAGTGCTCTGTGTCATGAATATTTTAGCTTTTCTGTCTCACAGGTTGAAGTCTTATGCCGAATTTGCGAGATATATTTTCGGCCGTCTAACGGGGAAGGTGTTTGTAGACAGAGAAAAAAACTACTGGGGCTACATCGCCGAAAGCAGAAAAAAAAATTGCAGCCACAAAGAAATAAGGAAAATCTCACCGACCAGATTCTATTGCACCAACTGCGGAGCCAGGCTCCGATATATAAGGGAAGAACTCTCAATCATAAGCGAAATAACTACGATAATTCTTGCAGCATTAGTTATATTAAAGTTAAGCCAAAAAAGCAGAGAGCCTGAAAAATAACCTTCCGGTAGCATTTCATCCGATTTTTTTTCAAAAACACTTGACAACGGCCGAATTATTTTATAAACTTTATGCCATAGTGGTGTAAAGTGGTGAAAAGTGTTTAAAATTCAAGATACATGTATATAGGTTTCTTCCTTCATTCCGTAGATAAAAAAAACAGAATTTTTATCCCATCAAAATTCCGAACAAAAAATTCGCATTACATTATATCCAGAGGCTTCGAGCGTTCTCTCTATCTTTTCGACAAAAACACATGGTTGCGAGTGCTTGAAAAATTCGAATCGCTTTCGTGGTCGGATAAATCCCAGCAAAGGGCGTTTAAAAGGATTTTGCTGGCCGGCGCCACAGAAAACAAAATAGATTGGCAGGGGCGGCTGCTTTTACCCATGCACCTGCTTGAGTATTCGGGTATCAAAAAAAATACCGCGATAATAGGCATGGGCGACAGAATAGAAATCTGGGACGCAAAGAGGTGGAAGGATTACTCTTCCAGCGTCGCTGAAAAAGCCTTCAAATCGCTTTCGGACAAACTCGACGTATAAAGATGACACATGTTCCGGTTTTAGTTCGGGAAGTTGTAAGTTATTTGAAGTTAAGGTCACCCGGGGTGTATTTGGATGCCACGGTCGGTTGCGGAGGCCATGCAAAATCCGTACTTGAAGCTCATCCCGAAAGTTGCATTATATGCATGGATGTCGATTCGGATGCACTTGGTATGGCGTCAATCAACTTGTCCGATTACAAAAAAAGAGTAAAGTTTTTCAACAAAAGTTATACGGCTGTTCGAGAAGTTTTATCGGAATCGGGTATAGATAAGGTTTCTGGCGTCATAGCGGATTTTGGGGTCTCATCAATACAATTGGACGAAGCCGCAAGGGGTTTCAGTTTTAAGTCGGAGGCTCCGCTTGATATGAGGATGGATAAAAGAACATTTTTAACGGCCCGCGATGTTGTAAACACTCTCTCCGAAGAAGAGCTTGCGGATATATTTTACATATATGCACAGGAGAAGTTCTCGAGAAGAATAGCCAGACGGATAGTGGATATAAGAAAGAAGAAGATGATAAATTCAACAAAAGAACTGTCGGATATAGTCGTATCGTGTTATCCGCAAAGAATGCGACACAATCTCCACCCCGCCACAAAGGTATTTCAATCGCTCAGAATTTGCGTAAACAGAGAGCTCGAAAACATAGAGAAATTCATTGAAGTTGTTCCTTCTATTCTTGAAAAGAATGCGCGTGTTGTTGTGATATCATATCATTCTGGAGAAGATAGACTTGTCAAGCAAAAATTCCGCGAAGGTCGGAGTGATGGATATTACAGTATAATTACCAAAAAACCCATAGAGCCTTCAGACGACGAAAAAAACAATAATCCAAGAAGCCGTTCCGCAAAACTCAGATGCGCTGAAAAGATAGTTTAAAAAACCACAAAATGAAAACGTTGATATACACGTTCGTTTTTCTCGGTTTAGTGATATGGCAACAACTTGAAAGTGTCAGGAAGGCATATGAACTTAAGAAACACTACGCAGAGCTTGCCAGGGTGGAATCTCAAAACTCCAGGCTTTTTTCCAAATTGATGGAACTTAAATCTTCCGATAAGATGATGCATTTTGCCGCTTTAAATAAATTCACATTTCCCAAAGCAAACGAGATAATCCATATTCGTTTATGTCAAAAAAAAGAACGATAACACTTTTTGTGTTTTTTATGGCGATATGGCTCAGCATCGCCATTCGGCTTTTTTCTGTTCAGGTATGGTCGAAGAAATCTTCCGTTGATGACTTCGGGATGAAATCCTTATATCAAAACGGACAAAGGGGTAACATTTATGACAGAAACGGCAAACCCCTTGTGATGAGCCGGAAAATCATAAGACCTTTCTTAGATGCGAAATTAATAAGTGATTCCGACGAACTTTACGAAAAATTGAACCGACACATAAAAGTATCAAAAGCCGATTTGAGGGAAATTTTGAAAACCGGGAAAAGATACCTGCCGCTTGATTGCGAGCTGTCTTACGAAGAAGCGGAAAAAATAAAGGAGCAAAAAATCAGAGGCGTCGGTTTCAAGGAAGAGATGAAGAGGATATATCCGGAAGGCGAACTGTCGAAGAGCTTTATAGGAATTTGCAACGATAATGTCAAAACGGGGATAGAACTTGCATACGATAAACATCTTTCTGGAAAGTCTGTAAAAATAACAAAACAGCGCGATGGCGCCGGACGCAACATACCATCTGATTTTTATTTGGAGTCGGTGACGAAGGGTTCGGATGTATATCTTACAATCGACAAAAACATCCAGTATATAGCGGAGAGTGTCGCTTCATCGGTTCAGGAAAAGAGCGATGCAAAAAGGGTGATAATTGTCGTCCAGTCTCCCCAGAGCGGTGAGTTGCTTGCTTTGGCATCGGTTGAAAAAAACTCCGGCAAAACCACAAAAAGCGACGCCACTCCGATTGTTGGGAGCATTTTCGAGCCCGGTTCTACGTTCAAATTGTTCACATATGCCGCCGCTTTATCACAAGGGGTAGTAAAGGAAGATGAGCTGATATTTTGCGAAAACGGAAAGTACAGGATATACAACCACGAGATAAACGACTATGAAAAAAAAGCCATGCTTACCATAAGAGAGGCATTCGCTTTTTCTTCCAACATAGCATGTGCGAAAATATCCCAGAGGCTTTCAAAAGATGAAATACACTCGGTTATAAGAAATTTCGGATTTGGCTCTCTTTCTGGAATTAACATCCCCGGCGAGGAAAAGGGACTGATGCCCCGAAAATGGGATCCTCTGACAGTCGTAACGGTTTCGTACGGCCACGGTATTTCCGCCACACCGATTCAGATCGTAAACGCTTACTCATCAATCGCAAACGGCGGATACTTGCTTGAGCCTAAGATAGTAAAAAAAATTCGTTCAAAGGACAAAATAATATATCAAAGCGGAAAAAAGGTCATAAGGCAGGTGATTGATGGCAAGACGATAGAGACATTAAAAGAAATGCTTGGCGATGTGGTCAATTATGGCACGGGCAGATTGAGCGCTGTGATAGGCTATCGCGTCGGCGGCAAAACTGGAACCGCACAAAAATTGGACCCTGTGACGCGGCGATACTCGAAGAGCGAGTATATCTCTTCGTTCTGCGGGATTCTGCCTCTCGACAACCCGGTTTTCACGATTTTTGTGATGGTGGACTCTCCGAAAACCGGGGATTACTGGGGGGGGACTGTCGCCGCCCCCGTATTCGCCGCTGTAGCATCCTGTGTGCTCAATTATATGAGGATAGAACCTTCGGATGAGGTATATTTACGATGAAACTAAAAAATGTTCTGAGAGATTTGGATAATATCACACTTTTTAACGATGAACTTCTGGAAACGGAAATCAAGGGATTAACGTTGGACTCAAGACAGGCGAAGACGGGCGATCTTTTTGCTGCATTGGACGGGGTTCATACGAGGGGAGCAAATTACGTTGCCGAAGCGCTAAAAAAGGGTTCAGCAGCGGTAATGATTTCGGCATCCGATGCGGCGGCAATCGGAGATAAAAGCAAGATATTCGCAGTAGGGGATTCGAGGCTCGCTTTTGCGAAGCTTGCGGCAAATTTTTATGAAAACCCCACGAAAGACCTTCTCTTGATAGGCGTTACGGGCACAAACGGAAAAACCACGATAACATACCTGCTTGAATCGATTTTCAATATCAACAATGTTACGGGTGTTATAGGAACAATCAACTATAGATTTAACAGCAAAGTCATTCCCGCCATGCACACCACACCCCCTCCGCACGAACTGATGAAAATTTTATCGGAGATGAGAGATAGAAAAGTAAAAGTTGTTCTTATGGAAACATCCAGTCATTCTCTTGACCAACGAAGGGTTGATGGCTGTGAATTTGACTGTGGAATTTTTACAAATCTTACTCAAGAACACCTCGACTACCACGGCAGTATGGAGAATTATTTTAACGCCAAAGCAAGACTTTTCACCGAGATTTTGCCCTTGAGCCCGAAACAAAAGAAATATTCTATAATCAATATCGACGATGAATGGGTGAAAAAATTGGCGGATTTCAGTGTGGCGGGAACAAAAACCGTAAAATGTTCGATGTTATGCAATGCCGATATTTTTGTTGGCGAGGTAAATATGAGCGCTGAAAAAACTAAATTTGTGTGCGATATATTTGGAAAAAAAGAAGAGTTTGAGATGAATCTCATCGGGAGATATAATGTCTCAAATGCCATGCTGTCGATAGCTGCCGCTTCCTGTTGCGGCGCTGGAATTTTAGAGATAAAAAAAGGTCTTTTGAAAGTAAGCGGTATACCCGGTCGACTTCAGACCCTTCATTCCAGAAAAGGTTTTATGGTCGTGATTGATTACGCCCACACGCCGGATGCGATTATAAAAGTTATAAGTTCATTGAAAGAGTTGAAGCATAGGCGTTTAATAACGGTTTTCGGTTGCGGCGGAGACAGAGACAGAACGAAGAGACCTCTCATGGGCGCGGCTGCAAGCTCAATGAGTGATTTTGTAATTGTCACATCCGACAATCCGAGGACGGAGGACCCATATAAAATACTTCTAGATATAGAAATCGGCATAAAAAAAATTGGAGCCAAAAATTATAAGAGCATAATCGACAGAAAAGAAGCGATAGAATACGCCGTGAATATGGCTTCAGAAGGCGATATAATACTGCTGGCGGGGAAAGGGCACGAGACATATCAGATAATCGGGAGCGAGCGGAAGCCTTTCAGCGATTGTAAGGTCGCTTCCGAAATGATATAATTACATCAAACTTATGAAAATCAAACTGATGGATTTTGTAAAAGTAATAAACGGCGAATTCTGGTCGGGTGACCCTCATGGTTATTTCGAAAATGTCTCAACAGATACAAGAAAATTGAGAAGGGACGATTGTTTTTTTGCGCTCATAGGCGAAAACTTCGACGGCCATGATTTTATAAAAATCGCTGTAGGAAAAAACGTATCCGTGGTTGTTTTTTCGAGGAACGATATAAAGTTGGACGAGGGCGGAGTCATATTAAATCTCCCGGCTTTGATAAAGGTCAAAGACACGCTTTCCGCCATGCTTGATTTTGCGACGTATCAAAGAGGGATATATAATGGAAAGGTTGTGGCGTTCGGAGGCTCTAACGGAAAGACGACGGCCAAAAACATGGCGCATTCCATATTGTCGCTCGACGGCGTGGCCATTAAGAGCTTCGGAAACTATAACAACGAAATAGGTCTTTCTCTTACAATTTTCGATCTAAAAGGCACTGAAAAATATCTGATACTCGAGCTTGGAATTTCAAAGAGAGGAGAGATGGAGAAACTCTCGAAAATCGCATCTCCCGACATCGCCGTTCTTACGAACATCGGATTGGAGCATCTCAAGGGGCTCGGGTCACTGGAAGGGGTTTTCGAGGAAGAAATAAAGATATTCGACAACTTAAGAAGCGACGGCATAGCAGTTTTGAATCTGGACGATCCTATGCTTTGTGCGTTTTCGCAAAAAATGGCTTCTGGTAAAATTACATTCGGAACATCATCCGCCGATATAATCGCATCCGAAATAAGAAATCATCGCGAGGGGATAAGTTTTCAGATGAAATATGGCGATGTAAAATTCCCCATATCTATGAAAATAGTCGGGGAGTTCAACGTTTATAACGCTCTCGCTGCGGCGTCCGTTGCTTATGCATTCGGGTTGAACGCTGATTTGGTTAAACAGGGTCTTGAAAATTTCCGTCCCGTTTCAGGGCGCATGGAAAAGATTGAACTTCCGAACGGCTGTGTTTTGGTGAACGATGCGTACAACGCCAACCCTTCTTCGATGAAGGAGGCATTGAAATCTTTTTGCGATGCTTTTTTGGGCAACAAAAAGGTGCTTGTGTTGGGCGATATGTTGGAGCTCGGGAATGCTTCGATTGCGGAGCATGAAAAACTTGGAGAATTTATAATCGCACTTCCGTTTGATTTTGTTTTTCTTTACGGGGGAGAGATGGAGCACGCCTATAGAAAAAACAAGGAAGTTCTCGAGAGTAAAAATGTTAAGTATTTCAGGGACAAAGAAGATTTATTTGAAGAGCTTAAAAAAGATGTTTACTTATCTTCGGATTCTGCGGTTTTTTTTAAGGCTTCGCATGCGCTCGGATTTGAAGAACTCTTCGCAAGGATATCTGATGAAATTTTGAAAGGATAAATTATGTTTTATCATATTTTGTTTCCGTTAAGGAACATTTTTTCACCTTTTAACGTTTTTCAGTACATCACATTCAGGTCTTTCGCCGCCATTTTTACCTCTTTTTTATTCACTGTTTTTTTTATGAAGTTTTTCATGCAGAATCTTTCCCGACGGGGCATAGGACAGCATGTTCGCTCCGACGGACCGGAAACACATCTTTCAAAAGAAGGGACCCCAACTATGGGCGGCATAGCCCTGCTTATATCTATCCTGCTGTCCACTTTTTTATGGGCGAGGCTTGATAATAGATTTATCCTATGGCTTTTGGGCGGAGTTTTATTTCTGGGGCTTCTTGGTTTTGCCGACGATTATCTAAAGCTTGTAAAGAAAAATCCGATAGGTCTCCCCGCCAGGAAAAAACTTATAGGGCAGTTTTTGCTTGCCGGAACTCTGGCGGCATATCTTTGGATTTTTCCTTCGAACAGCGGATATCTTTCGAGGGTAAATATACCATATCTTAAAGAGGTCTATGTGAATTTTGGATATCTGTATATAGCGTTTGTAATTTTTATTGTTTTGGGAGCGTCTAACGGTGTTAACCTTACAGACGGATTGGACGGTCTTGCGATAAGCAACTTGATAATCGTCTCTTTCACATACTCCATATTCGCGTATCTTGCGGGGAACTTCAAGTTTTCAAATTATCTGAAAGTAATCTATGTGCCGGGCGCAGGTGAGATATCGGTGTATCTCGCCGCCGTGATGGGCTCGGGACTTGGTTTTCTCTGGTACAACTCGTATCCCGCCCAGATTTTTATGGGGGACACCGGCTCACTTTTTCTTGGAGGGAGCCTTGGTATGGTGGCGGTGTTCATCAAACAGGAAATATTGCTTGTGATTATCGGCGGGGTGTTTGTTGCCGAGGTTTTGTCCGTCATACTTCAGGTCCATTCTTTCAGGACTTCCGGCAAAAGGATTTTTAAGATGGCCCCGCTTCATCATCATTTTGAACTTTCAGGATGGTCGGAGCCGAAGGTAACAATAAGGTTTGTGATAATATCCGTAATGCTTTCTCTCATAGCTCTGACCTCTCTGAAACTTCGATAAAGATTCGAAAGAGAAGTTTTATTTCAGTTTTGAAATCGCTAAAAATAAACGATTCAACATGCGAAAAATTACGAGAAGGCGCTTCGACGATTTTGTCGCCTGCATGAGCGTCTCTTGACCGGCTCGAAAACTTTGATTTTTAAAGAAATCGTAAATCCGCCATGAAAAAGCTGGAAAAATTCGATAAAATTCTTTTTATTACGATTCTATCGCTACTTCTTTTCGGGGTGATAATGGTTCTCTCGACAAGCATGATATTCGCCTATCAGAGATTCAACTCGCCTTATAGTTTTTTTGTAAAGCAGGTTATATGGATGATAATAGGATTTGGATTTATGTATTTTACTTTAGGTTTTAAGCAAAAGGCTATGAGAAAGTTTTCAAGATTTTTTTATTTCATATTGACGGCCGTGCTTTTTGCTCTTCTTTTTTTCGGCAAAGAAATAAACGGAGCGAAAAGATGGTTCGACATAGGCTTTGTCACATTCCAGCCGTCAGAATTTATGAAAGTGGCGATGATACTTTTCATGGCTGATTATATAGACAGAAAAAAAAGCAAACTTCAGACGCATAGCGGATTCCTGAATTTTCTTTTTATAATAGGCGTTCCGCTTGTTCTTATACTTCTGCAGCCTGATTTGGGTGGTGTGATAGTACTCGTTGCGATAATCATTTCGATGTTTTTTGTCGCCGGTCTTAAATTGAAATATTTGCTATTAGTTATCTTACTTGGACTATCGGTGGTCCCTGTAGAAATAATGAGAAAACCTTTCAGACGGGAAAGGATGAAAGAATATATATCACAGTTTATTTTTAATAAAAACAATATCACCGACAATGTTCGTCCTCTCTTAGCCACAGAGATAAATTCCCAGCACGACGCTTCAATGGTAGCCCTTGAGCGCGGCGGATGGCTCGGCACGGGTCCCGGGCGCAGCAGACTCAAGCTTTTTTATCTGCCAGAACCGCATACTGATTTTATTTTCGCCATTATCGGCGAGGAGTGGGGATATCTCGGTTCGATAGTTGTCATTGGTCTTTTTGTTTTGCTGTTTATGAGGGGCTTAAAAATATCAATGAACTCATCGGATTTTTTTTCATCTTTAACGGCCATGGGCATCGCCGTATACTTCTCGGTGCAGTCGGCGTTTCATATTGGAGTTAGCTGCGGATTATTTCCGACAAAAGGACTTACTCTGCCGTTCATTTCGTTCGGCGGGAGTTCGCTTATTGTTAGCATGACTGCAGCTGGCGTACTGCTCAACATTTCTGGCAGGTTGAATCCGCGATGAGAATAATGTTATGGGCTCAATAATCATAGCAGGCGGGGGCACAGGCGGCCATATATATCCAGGGATCTCAATCGCCATGGAATTAAAAAAATACGATTACAAAGTTTGTTTTGTCGTCAAAAAAAACGACAAGGGGATAAGAATATTGCAAGAACATGGACTGTCATACGAAGAAGTCCCGGCCATGGGTTTTCCGCGCCGTTCTTTCCTTAAGCTTTTTTCTTTTTCGATTTCTTTGGTCAGAGGATTTATATCTTCGGCGATGTTTATAAAAAAGACACGTCCGTCCGCTGTGGTCGGGCTGGGAGGATATACCTCGTTTAACGTTGTGCTTGCCGCAAAATTATTCGGTATCCCTTCAATTATTCACGAACAAAATTACATACCTGGTCTGGCGAACAGGGCGCTTTCGATTTTTGCCGATAAAGTCGCCGTAAGTTTCGAAGAATCGTTGAGATATTTCGGAAAGAAAAAAACGATTTTGACGGGGAACCCCGTAAGAACAGAAGTATTGAACGCAAAAAAAGATTTCAATAAGCTGAATCTGGATGAAAACAGATTTACCGTCTTTGTTTTTGGCGGCAGCCAGGGGGCATCGGCAATCAATCTCTGCGTAGCGGCCTCTCTCGAATATTTGGAAGAATACAGGGAGAATATGCAGTTTATTCATATAACCGGCGAAAATGATTTTGAAAAAGTTAAAAAGACGTATTCGGAAAGAAAATTCAAAGCGTCGGTTCTTCGATATTTCAGCAGGATTGAATATGCCTACGCCGTCGCGGATCTCATAATATGCCGCTCGGGTGCGACGACAGTGGCGGAATTGAGATATATTGATGCGCCGGCGATTTTGATTCCATATCCACACGCTACCGATAACCATCAGTATTACAACGCTAAGGCATATTTGAGTTCCGGCGGTCTTGGGGAGATTATTGTAGAAAAAGATCTTACCCCGTCGAGTATAGCTCAAAAAATTTCAAACCATATTGATAACCCCCATCGAAAATCTTTAAAGGCGCCTACCAAACTCCCCCAGAAAAAAATTTTCGAAGAAATCGTAAAACTAATGAGTGGATAGAGGAGAGAGGCGAAGTGAGAGACAAAGAACGAAAGACGCTAAACGAGAGATAGGAGATGGTAGATGGGCGAAAGGTAGTGTCCTGTCCCGCAAATACCTTTACATTTGCTGATAGTATTTTGTTTCAGCGTCAAGGTGCGAGGAGCGAAGCATACCCTCTGCGGTATGTAAGCGACGAGCAACGCCGACGATGAACAAAAGACATCAGCCCTTCGGGAAGGGTATTATTTGGACGGCTTCTGCGTCACTCCTCGTTTATGTATCGCAGAGGATACACCGCACTCGTCGTTTCTTGAATCCGTCTCAAATCCTACCCTTCAAATGTAAAGGTATTTGCGGGACAGGACACTAGAAAGGAAGACGGTTTAAACTCTCTACGCTTTTCGCTTCCCGCTTTCCACTATATGTTATTTTATCCTTATTTCTCAATCCTTGAATTATGAAAACAATACTTGTGACGAACGATGACGGAATACATGGTCAGGGACTCCTGCCGCTTATCACAGAACTCCATAAAATAGCGAGGGTCATAGCCATAGTTCCGGATCAGGAGAGATCCGGCATGAGTCATTCTATTACGCTTCACCGTCCGCTTTGGGTAAAAAAAGTCACGAAAGACGTTTATATAACTACGGGCACCCCCGTCGATTGCGTCAGATTCGGCGTGTTGCATCTGATAAACAGAAAAATTGACATGGTTGTATCTGGAATAAACACCGGCCCGAATATGGGAGAAGATGTTATTTATTCCGGGACCGTAGCCGGCGCCAGGGAGGGAACATTGCTCGGGATACCTTCTTTCGCCGTCTCTTTGTCATCGGATGAGAATCAAAATTTCAAATCCGCCGCCGCGTTTTCAAGAAAATTTGCGAACTTTATTTTCACCGAAGGTTTGCCGAAAAGTGTCTATATAAACATAAACTATCCCAGAATAAACAAAGGCGTCGCCATAACATCACTCGGTAAAAGAACTTATGACGAAAAAATAGCCGAGCGCGAAGACCCGAGAGGGGGCAAGTACTACTGGCTTTCCGGTAATATCCTTAAAAGCATGCTCGTAAGAGGCACGGATGTTTACGCCGTCGAAAAAAACAAGATATCCGTCACACCTCTCCACCTTGAAACG
This sequence comes from Ignavibacteria bacterium, assembly GCA_041694835.1. Classification (GTDB taxonomy): domain Bacteria; phylum Elusimicrobiota; class Endomicrobiia; order PHAN01; family PHAN01; genus JBGFRZ01. The sequence continues at coordinate 8,695 of JBGFRZ010000066.1, read as the reverse complement.
ACGGATCCAATTATTTTCAAAGAAATCAAAAAGTGGGAAAAAGATTTAAGTTAGTCTCCGATTTCAGCCCCGCTGGCGACCAGCCACAAGCAATAAAAAAATTGTCAGGTCAGGTTCTATCAGGTAAAAAGCATAATCTGTTGCTCGGCGTTACCGGCTCAGGAAAGACATTTGTTGTAGCCAATGTAATCGAAAAGATTCAAAAGCCCGCTCTCGTCATTTCGCCGAACAAAATACTCGCGGCACAGCTTTACGCTGAGTTCAAGAAGTTTTTCCCCGAAAATGCGGTCGAGTATTTCATATCTTATTACGACTACTACCAGCCTGAAGCATACATCCCTCAGACGGACACATATATAGAAAAGGACGCATCAATTAACGAGCACATAGACAGACTCCGTCTGAAATCCACGTCGTCCCTGATGTCAAGGGGAGATGTAATAGTTGTCGCCTCGGTTTCGTGCATTTATAACCTCGGCTCGCCTGAGGAATATGTCGCCATGTCTCTTTATATCGAAAAAGGACAGGAGAAAAACATTGAAAGCGTATTAAGCAGACTTGTGGAGATTTATTACGAGAGAAATGACCACGATTTTAAAAGGGGCACGTTCAGGGTAAAGGGCGATACCGTGGACATTTTTCCATCTTACGCCGAAAGAGCTGTGAGAATAGAATTTTTCGGGGACACTATAGATTCCATAAAAGAGGTAAATCCCCTTACGGCGGAGGCGCTCTCCGTCTTAGATAAAATTTATGTGTATCCGGCGAAACATTTTGTGACATCGCCCGACAGGATTAAAAACGCTTTGATGAACATAGAGGCGGAACTTGAAGAACGGGCGGCTTTTCTTGAAAACAGCAAGAGACTGCTCGAGGCCCAACGGCTCCGTCAGAGAACAAAATACGATATCGAGATGATACGTGAGACTGGATTCTGCCACGGTATAGAAAACTACTCGCGACATCTCGCAGACCGACCGGACGGTTCTCGCCCGATGTGTCTCATAGATTATTTTCCAAAGGATTTTCTGACAGTGATAGACGAATCGCATCTGACTATACCCCAGATAAGAGGTATGTATGAGGGCGACAGAGCGAGAAAAGAGATTCTCGTCGAGTTTGGTTTCCGACTGCCTTCCGCTCTTGACAACAGACCATTGAAGTTTTCAGAGTTTGAAGGACTTACAGATAAAATGATTTACACGACGGCCACGCCCGGAGGTTATGAGTTGAAAAAATCGTGTGAGACCGTAGAGCTTATAATAAGGCCCACCGGACTTGTTGACCCGGAAGTCGAGGTGCGTCCCGCTGAAAATCAGGTGAACGATGTTGTGCGTGAAGTCGAAAAAATCATTTCCGGAAAGAAAAATGAAAAATTCGGCAGGGTGATAATAAACACCCTCACGAAAAAAATGTCGGAGGACTTCACCGATTATCTTTGCGAAAAAAAAATCAACGCTAGATATCTGCATTCCGAAATAATGCCACTGGAACGTATACAGATAATAAAAGATTTCAGACAGGGAAAGTTTGACGTTCTTGTCGGGGTAAACCTTCTCAGGGAAGGGCTCGATCTGCCCGAGGTAATACTTGTGGCTGTTTTTGATGCCGACAAAGAGGGATTTTTAAGGAACGACAAGACCATAATACAGATATGCGGTCGCGCCGCAAGAAACATAGATGGCAGCATAATACTTTACGCTCAAGCTCAAACCGCCTCGATGGAAAAGGCGATGAACGAGATGGAACGCAGAAGGCTTAAACAGATCGATTACAACAAAAAGCACAGAATCACCCCCATGTCCATTATAAAAGCGGTGGACGAGCTTGATGAGTTTGAGTATATCGCAAAGCAGGAGTCGTTCAGATTTGTCGTCGGCGAATCCGCCGCCGAATACGGCGCGAAAAAAAACATCCCCGTTTTTATAAAAGAGCTTGAAGATGAGATGAAATCCGCCGCCGACTCGCTGAACTTCGAACTTGCCGCAGCGCTGAGGGATAAGATATTCGCCTTAAAAGGAATGATTGTGAAAAAATAAAAATTTTGTAAAATCAACTAATGTGGACATAAAAAAGATAATAAGACTTTCGCTTGAAGAAGACGCATACAGAAGGGATATAACCACCCTCTGCCTTAAGAATAGAAAAAATATGGCGACAGCCGAAATAGTTTCAAAATCCGACGGGGTGCTTTGCGGAATAAACATCGCCGCAGGCATTTTCAAGTTTATAAACGGGAAATCGAAAGTCACAAAATATAAAAGTGACGGCCAGAAAATAAAAAAATCCGAGGTCTTGATGTCGATAAAATCTCCTCTCGCGGCGGTTCTTGCAGGTGAGCGAACGGCTTTGAATTTTCTGCAACGTCTCTCGGGGATAGCCACGCTTACAGGAAAATATGTGGACAAATCTAAAAAATCCGGCGGATTTACGAAAATATACGACACAAGAAAAACAACGCCGCTTTTGAGGGGGCTTGAGAAATATGCAGTAAGGTGCGGCGGAGGATTTAATCACAGGGCGGATTTGTCTGAGATGGTTTTGATAAAGGACAATCATATCAAGCGCATAGACGATTTGAAATCATTTGTCACGGATTGCCGGAAAAAATATGGGGAGAAAACGAATATCGAGATAGAATGCGACGACATAAAAAAACTCAAAGAAATTTCAAAACTGCCTTTGGATTTGATAATGCTCGACAATATGAATCTCTCTGATTTGAAGAAGGCGATTTTATATATAAGAAAAAAAAGAGGCAAAAAAGTCGCTATAGAGATTTCGGGCGGCATAGACCTCGACGATGTGGAAAAGATAGCGAGATTAAAGCCGGACAGAATTTCGATCGGGGCACTGACACACTCCGCTCCTTCACTGGACATCTCTCTCGAAATTAAATGAACATGAAATCAAAGATAATCGGAATTTTGAAGAATAGCGGGACTGTCTCGGGCGAGGAGATAGCGTCGAATCTCGGAATAAGCCGTTCCGACGTAAATAAACACATAAAAAATTTAAGAAAATTAGGTTACGGGATAGACGCTAAGAAGAATTTCGGCTATTCATTAAAGAATCTCCCCGATGAAATAACGTATGAAAACCTCGAGCTTTTGCTTTCCGACGAAATAAACGGTATATCGATAAGACACTTCAATATGATTGGTTCGACACAGGTTTACGCTAAAAAGCTCGCGGAAAAAAAATCTCAAAACTGGCTCGTCATTTCGGCAGACGAACAAACGGCGGGGTATGGTCGCCTGCGGAGGGCATGGGTCTCAAACAGAGGAGGGCTTTGGTTTTCAATAATTCTAAAACCTAATGTGCCACCGTCTATAATATCTTCTCTTCCGCTGGTCGCTTCCCTTGCGGTTACCGAAGCCGTAAAGAAAATGACGGGTTTGGATTTGAAAGTTAAATGGCCGAATGATATCGTTTGCAAATATCGCGGCGGATTTCTAAAAGTTGCCGGGATAATAACCGAAATGTCGACGGATGTGGAAAGCGTTCACTGGGTTGTGATTGGCGTGGGCGTGAATGTCAACAACGAACTCCCCGGATCACTCAAAGGCATAGCCACGAATGTAAAGAAGCTTGCAAGAAAAGAAATTGCATCGGTTTTACTGATGAAAAATATACTAACAGGATTCGCCGTCATGTACGATAAATTTTCAAAAAAAGGATTCTCCATCTTCAAGGATTTTTACAATGAAAGATGCATACTTGCCAATAAACACGTCATAGTCAGCATGCTCGGAAACATATACGAGGGCATGGCAAAGGGTGTCGATGAAAACGGGGAGCTTATCCTCTACTCTGACGGAAAAGATATCAAGGTGGTGGCGGGCGATGTCTCAATCAAAGAGATACGATAAACTTTTAGAGACGCTTAAACTCAGAAGAAGCATAAGAAAATTCCAGAAAAAAGACATCTGTATGGGAGATGTCGAAAGGATTTTAAACGCCGCTGTTGAGGCCCCTTCGGCGGGGAACAAGCAAAACTGGAATTTCTTGATAGTGAAAAGCGACAAAGTGAAAAACGATATGAAAATGGCCGTTGAGAAGAAAGTAGGTTCCGTTGCCGCCAAGATAAATTCGCAGAAAGCGAAAAGCGAGTTTCTGGCATATGCAAAGTACTATACATTTTTCGATATGGCTCCAGTGGTTGTATGCGTTATCGTTAAGCCTTATGACTCGGTCACAAGAAGGATAATGAAACTTTATGACATTGAGAGCGATTATGTCTCGACGGCGAATGTGCAGGGGCCTTCGGCCGCGATTGAAAATCTGCTTCTTGCCGCCTCGGCTCTCGGTTTGGGGGCGTGCTGGATGACAGGACCTTTAATAGCCAAAAAAGAACTGGAGGATATTCTCGGTATAAATCCTCCCGACGAGCTTTTGGCGATAATTCCTATCGGATTTCCCGCTGAAAATCCTCCTCGTCGCTTGCGAAAAAAAATAGAAGAGGTCGTAAAAATAATAGAATAAGAGTTTAAGAAACCAGTCTACAGAAATTTTTGATAGTACCCCCACAACTGTCAGGAAAAACCCCCGTAATCCCACTTTAACAAAGGGGGAAGCGAAGCATCAGGGGGATTTACAACAATCTAGCCCCGATGATTTATCGGGAGCTTGCGGATTTCATAAGAATTAAAGTCGGCCAATGCTAAAAAATCGGATGCCCATAAAAGAGCGGAAACTAATGTTATGGGAGAAAATCTATGGATGAAAATGTTTTATGGTGGAGAAAAAAAATTCTTGAAAAAACGGCGCGCTCGCTGGAAAAAAATCTATTCGAGGTTTTTGTCGAAGACAAGAAAGTAGACATTCCGAAAAGAATCCTCGATTTGATCCCCCCGGCGTCTTCCGTCGGGCTCGGCGGCTCGATGAGCATAAGAGAATTGAAAATAATTGAAACGTTGCTTGAAAGAGAGCAGAAACTCATATATCATACGCCGAATATGACGAGGGAAGAATCGCTCAAAAGAAGACGCGAGGCGCTTACTTCCGACTATTATCTCGCTTCCCCACAGGCGGTTAGCATCGACGGGAAACTCGTCTTTATCGATATGCATGCCAACCGTTCAGCCGCCGTCTCGTTTGGCCCCAGGAAGGTGATACTTGTAGCGGGATTCAACAAAATTTCCCATGACGAACTGTCGGCGGTATTCAGAGCCAAAAACATAGCCGCTCCGATAAATGCAAAGAGGTTGAATGTCAAGACGCCTTGCGCCCAGAACGGAGTTTGTAGCGACTGCGAGAGCGAACAGAGAATCTGCAGAGTCGTTGAGATAATGCACAAGAGGCCGCCATCTACGGACATCGCCGTTATACTTTGCCCCGAAGATATCGGATATTAAAGCGGCAGGTAAATGTTAGTGGGTGAATTTGAAAGATAAAATGAAGTATATAGAATGCGGTCAATATTGCTATCTATCTTTTACTCGCCGATGAGGTCTATGACTGCCTGATGAAAAGAAAAAATATTTGACATGAGCGTGTTAAAATTGTAAAATGAGATTATTGAAAAACCCATCTTTTTCACTTAAAGAGCAGTTTCTTAACGGTTAAAAGTTTCAATCAGACCGCAAAACTCCTCGCTTTGCTCGTCAGACATTGCGGTCTAAACGATTTCAACTTTTAACCTGAAACTGCCAAATCGTTCAAAAGATTAAGGTTTTTCAACGAGCTCAAAATACAAAAAAATAATGCGTCTGACAGCGAAAATTTAACACATTCCGGGGTAAAATCATGACGCGATATCGGAGGTTTTATGGCAGAGATTATAGTTGTTGTAAGCAAAGTTAAGAAAATGGTTAAGGACGCTGGTTATAGGACTGGTGCCGACTATATTCAGAAACTATCCGAAAAAGTCGAATCATCGGTAAAAGCCTCTATTGATAAAGTCAAAAGTGAGGGCGGTAAAAAAACGCTCGGTGCTGAAGACGTGATTTAACCCTGCCGAAGAATTAGAATGATTGGTTTTAAAAAAGCCCGGGAAGGGGTTCTGTCTTTCGTAAAAACAGCCGCCTCGGAGAATATAAGAATTACAGAGTCGTTGGGCCGTATTTTATCCCGCGATGTAAAATCTCGCGTTTCGATACCTTCGTTCAACAACTCGGCTATGGACGGTTATGCCGCCAGGTCATCGGATATAAAAGAAACTCCATCGAGGCTTCAAGTAATTGAAATCATACCCGCCGGAAAAACTCCACTTAAAAAAATCAAGAAAGGCTTTTGTTCGAAAATCATGACCGGAGCGGCTCTCCCCGATGGGGCGGACTGCGTGATTATGGTCGAGAATTCAAGAGAGCTTCCGAGTGGATTTGTAAAGATATTAAAATCAGCGGGAAAGTGGGAAAATGTCCGCTTCGCAGGGGAAGATATCGAAAAGGGAAGCAAAGTTTTTTCGAAAGGCGTTCTTATAACGCCCCCCGTCATGGGAGTGCTGACCTCGGTAGGAAAAAGTTATGTTGATGTTTTCAAGAAGGTAAAAATAGGTTTTTTCACGACCGGCAATGAAATCGTACTGCCTCCAAAAAAATTAAAAAGAGGGGAGATTTTTAACTCGAATTATTCTTCCCTCATCGGTGCCATATATTCGGCGGGGGCGTCTCCCGTTTGGTTGGGTCATTTGAGTGATAAAAAAAACGATGTCATCGCTGCGATCGGCAAAGGATTAAAAAAAGCCGACATAATAATAAGTTCAGGCGGTGTGTCAATGGGGGATTACGACATAGTCAAGGACGCCCTCAAAACCATTGGCGCCGACTTTAAGTTTGAAGGGGTAACCATAAAGCCGGGAAGACCCACGTCGTTCGCCGTCATTAAAGACAAAATGGTATTCAGTCTGCCGGGCAATCCCGTCTCCACGCTTGTTTCATTCGAACTTTTTGTAAAGCCGGCAATATATAAAATGTCGGCGAGAAAACACGAGCACATAAAAATCATCGCAAAAGCCGGATTCAACTTCAATAAAAACGATGAAAGACGTCATTTTTTGAGGGGGCTCCTGAAGAGCGAAAGTGGAAAATATTTTGTTGTTCTTGCAGGACAGCAGGGTTCGGGCATTCTGACGTCTATGGCAAAATCAAATTGTCTTGTCGAGATACCTGAAGGAAAAGTTAAGATATCAAAAGGAGCCGCTGTTTCGGTTTTAATCCCTCTGTCCTAATGAAAAATAAGCTAACCATCCTTGATTTCGCGTTAGTATCGGTTATACTCGCATTATCAGGCTATCTTTTTTTGATGTCAGGTTTTTTGTCCAAAAAAGCGTCTTCGGCCATTTTAATTGTAAATGGAACCGAGAGTGATATCGATATCTCGAAAGATGCCGCGATTAATGTCGGGGAAAATTTTAAGATAAAAGTGAAATCCGGGAAAATCGGTGTTTTCTCGTCGGATTGTCCGAAACAGACATGTAAGCATGTCGGATGGATTTCAAAGTCGGGAGAGTCGATAGTCTGTGTTCCCAAAAAGATATTAGTTAAAATAAAAGGGAAAGAAAAGTATGACGCGGTTTCAAGATAACCAAAAAATAATCCGCATGATATCCGTCGGTGCGATTATACAGTCGGTTGAATTTTTCGTGCCATATCCCGTGCCGGGAGCAAAAATCGGTTTTGCCAATATCATAACGGTTATGGCGATCTACACTCTGGATTTCTCGTCGGCATTTAAGGTCGCCTTTTTTCGGCCGATAGTCGGAGCAATAATATCAGGCTCTTTCCTTACCGCCGGATCCATAATAAGTTTTGCGTCGGCAATAGTAAGTTTTCTGACAATGTGGATATTTTTTAAGGCGGATAAAAACTTTGGGGCATTCTCAGTTTACGGTGTAAGCGTCGCGGGGGCTGTCTCTCATAATTTATCGCAGATTGCCTTCGTATATTTCTGGCTGTTGAAGATACCGGAAATTCTCTATCTCGCTCCGGTTCTGGCTTTGGCTGGGGTTGTTTCGGGCGCCTTTATCGGCTATTGTTCATCGCATATTTTCCCAAAAGTTGAATTAAAAAACCGCGATTATACGAGTGAAATTGGTTTTTCCCGATTTCAACTTGATAAAAAACACAAGTTAAAACTATTTATCGCGATATTAATTGGAGCGTCCTCTTTTTTTCTAAATAGTAATCATTACTATTTAGTAATGAATACTCTTGTTGTGATATTCATAATTCATGGATCCAGTTTTATGCCGAAAAAGTATTTTAGGTTTATCCCAATAATTGTGGTTTTAATGCTTTTTCCGACGCTGTTTGGAAGGGATATTAATTATGGTATACTGGCGGCTCTCAGGATTTTGCTTTTGTTTCATTTGTCTATGTGGATTACCAAGGATTTGCTTGTGCTATCTGAAAAGTCCGGGGTTGTGCCTGTCGATACAGAACAGTCAGTTGTGAATAATTTTTGCCTTGCAACGGTTTTCAAAAATGCGGGTATGCTTGTCATGAGTTCCGTTATCCATGCTACGAACTTGACCCAGAAAATAAAAAAATCGGAATTAAAAAATTTAAAGGGTTTGATGAATGCTGCAATAAATCTGTTGTGATAATTTTCTTTGTAATGTCAATATTATTCTTGGTAATGGCTAAACAATTCGGACTAATTTTTCATCAAAATGAGTGTGCTGTAACATCTTCAGTATAGTCGGAAAAAGGTCTTCGTCTCTATGATTAAATCTGAAAGAAATTTCACCCAA
>JBGFRZ010000003.1:0-7209 GCA_041694835.1 Ignavibacteria bacterium | reverse complement strand
GACAACTGACCAATGGCGCCGGGGGGTCCGGCGGGGGACACGGCAAATAACTGTCCCGACGGCATCGGGACGAAACTAATAGGAGGTAGTGGTATGTTTAAGTTGCTTTATGTGTTGTTGGCAGTATTGATGTTCATAGCGTTAGTCGCCGATGCGGTTTATGCGCGAAGCGGAGCCGGTGGAACATATGGAACCGTTATCGAAGGGCAAGGTTGGAAATTGTTTGACTGGATTAGCAAAGGACTCGGAGCGATTGCCATAGCGAGCGGTATTGCGTGGGCGGCCATCAGGAGAGGCATGGGCGATGAAAACGCTTTGAAGCAGGGGTTTGAAATCATAATGGCCGGCATTGTGGTTTTTGCGTCTAAAAATATCGTCCAGATGTTAATGGAAATTTTCGGGTAAACCGATGATGGTTGTGCAAACATACAAAGCGCTCGGACATACGATATTTTTGTACGGTTTCAAGCCACTTGACTTTTTTGTAGTTATTGTATGTTCGTTGCTTGTTGTAATTACTGTTAACTATATTTTGGGGATTGCATGCTTCATTGGTTTATTGGTAGCGGCGAAAAAGTTAAAGCATCGTCCGGGCGGATATTTTTCGTCGCTGTTTTTGTTTTTTGTAACACCGGAACGTTTAGCAGTCCGACCCGAGTCGGACATAATGTCTTACAAGGATATTTTGAGAAATGCCGATAAATCCAATAACCATTAAGCAATTATTTTCGAGCGCTCATTTGCCCGCGCTCCACAATCTTTTGAATCTATGGGCCTTTGACGAAGGTGCGCTTGTGGGCGTAGATATGCAGATGTCGTATATTTACGAGGCGATTTGTCCGGATTTAACGACCAAATTGGACCAGGACTGCGAGAGTTTTTTTGCGGTGCTCAAAAACATATTGCATTCTTTGTCTGAAAGTGTAGCGATTCAGTTTCTTGTTCGTATGGCGACCGGATCGGGTGGACTGGTGGACGATTATAAAAATTTTATCCGGCCGAAGGATGGTATCGGGCGACTGGTGATTGAAGAAAAATTGAAGCATCTGGAAGATGTGTTTTTGAAACACACAAGAATTTATGTTTTCGTTACAGTTTTTCCCGACGTCAGCGTGTTTCCGAAAATAGACAGCGCACCGTTCACTCTTTTTGCCAAGAACAAGACATCTATAAATGAGTTGCGAAAGTCTGGATTGCGTGTTCTTTCGGAGACAACATCTACAGTCTTTAACGGTTTTGCCGACGCCGGCATAAAACTTCGCAAACTTGACGAGAACGAGGTCGTTCGCTTCTTGTATTCGCATCTCAATCCAAGCCGGCAAGAGATACTTGATATTGCAGGTATATCGGACGATAAGTCGCTCAGGAGTCAGATATGTTTCAATGCTTGCGAGCATAACTTTGACAGTATTTATCTCGATGGATTTTATTATAGAGCAATAAATCTCCTTTCGCGACCGACTGAAATTAATTTTCGCTCTTTTCTTGAAATGCTGCCCGATATCCAGCCGGACGCAGATGTTTCGTTTTGTATTTATTCAGGGAATCAAAGCAAATACCTGAAACATCTTAACATAACATCGACTACCGCAAAAAGCATACAGCAGTTCAATCCTCTTAAACGCAACCATGAAGCCGAAGCGCAGGCGGAAGTGGCCGATACTCTTGTTGAGCATGTTAAAGAATCTTTTCAGAAATTATATTGTCTTACAATGTCGGTAATTTTGCGCGACCGAACACTTGAGCAATTGACATTCAAAACGAATGAAGCGCTGAATTCTTTTAGAAAATTCGGCGAAGCCGAAGGAATAATAGACGACATGAATCATCTGCCGTTATTTTTGTCGACGTTGCCGGGGCACAGTCATTTGAATTTTAGAAGACATTTGTTTCAGACGGAAGCAATAGCGCAGATGATACCGCTATCTGCTAAATGGAAGGGTTCGCCCTCGGCCAAAATTCTCTTCCAGACAAACGACAATACACTCTTACCGGTGGACCTTTTTGATGCGGTGCTTGAAGCCAAACACGGTCTTATAGTCGGGACAACCGGTTCAGGCAAGTCGTTTACGACGAATTTTCTTTTGACGAACTTTCTTATTGAATCAGATGACAACCATGTTGTAATCGTGGATGTGGGCGGCAGTTATAGAAAACTTTGCGCCTTGTTTGGCGGGCAGTATCTGGAAGTCGAACTGAGCGACAAGTATTCGTTTAACCCCTTCCCCTCGAAAGAATGGGCGATAGTTAAAAATTCCTGGGATGAATTTGAGATTGAGCCGGACGTCACGGCATATCTTACGCGGCTTTTGCAGAAGATGCTTAAAATGCCCAGCATAACCAACCGGCAGCAGACAATACTTGAAACTGCGATAATGAACACATTTAAGTTTTCAAAGATGGACCCGCCGATACTATCGGCATTACAGTATCAGTTGCAGAATTATACCGGCGACGAAGAAGACAAAATAGAAGCACTTACATTTTCGAAAAATTTAGCGCTTTGGGTGTCAGGTATTTATGGCAAATTGTTCAACCGTCCGACGTCTTTGAAAGCGGACGCTCGTCTTGTGGTGTTTGATTTGCAAAAACTTGACCAGCAGCCGGAACTTCAGTCGATAATATTCTTTCTTATTTCATCTGTAGTCAGTGGGAAGCTCAGGAACAAGAACTTGAGAAAGTTTATTGTCATAGACGAGGGATGGAAACTATTCGACGACGATATCGGGTCTATTATGATACAAGATTTATACAGAACCGCCAGGAAATTCAACGCCGGAATACTTTCAATCTCACAATCCCCTATGGATTTTTTGAAATCCAAGGCGGCGACAGCCATAATATCCAACTCGTTGACGAAATACATTTTGCGGATGAAATCGGGCCAGGAGATGCTACCGGCTTTTGGACTAAATGAGCGCGAGATAGAAAACATCGCCCATCTAGAGAGAAAAAAAGGAGAGTATAGCGATGTGTTTTTGAAATTTGGCGAACACAATAGAGTGATACGAATCGCGCCGACGAAAATTGATTATTGGATTTGCACTACTGATGCCGATGACCTAAAGACAGAAAATAAATTCCGCTCCGAGCATCCGGATTATACGGAAGCACAAGTCATAGAAGGGCTTGCTAAACTATTATAGGAGGGTTTTGTTATGAGAAAGGTTTTTCTGCCGTTATTGTTGTTGTCCGTTTTTGTTTCAGGTTGTGCGACAACGCGGGTTATCGTTAGTCCTGTTACATACCACCCTTCTCTTCTTAAGAAGAATCCCGCAGATGTGTCCTACTATGTAGATAGTTCACTAAAAGCACTTACAGAAAATTATAAAGGGCTGATAGAATCATATACTCTCGAAGTTGGTCATGGTTTGTATTCGTCAATAAAAAATACAATGAGTGCAATATTTTACGACCCCGAAGAAGTTACAGAAATCGGCAACAAAAAACCAACCATCAAATTTACCTTAGTTGATTCCAAACTCAAAAGGGAGTGGGGCAAACCACCGACTGATTATGAACTTAAAGTTCGTGTAGAAATTATCAAAGGTGAAAAAAAACTCGATGAAATTATACTAACTGAAGAAGGCACTTACCCTTACGGTTTTCCTGATAGGAGCGAAGCGCTGCCTGAGCAAGAAGGAAAGGAAGCATCTAGGCGAGCCGTCGGGAGAATAATACATGCAATCGGCGAGTTTCTAATGAATTACAATTTCAATAAAGGAGGTTAAAAAGATGTCTACTCGACGAGTATTTTTTGCCGTCACGAGCACTATTATGTTGTATTTTGGCATTACATATGCACAACTCCCCACAGTTGTATATGACCCGTCTGCGGCAGCAGACAGAAACATCCAGTCTCTCGCTGACAGGGTGCACAGAGCATTTACCGAGAACAAATGGATTGAAAATGTTCGCATACTATATCAGAACTATACGGCCTCTAAGAACTTTTACGACACTATGACCGAGTTAAGCAGACACAGAGGTGGATTAGTTGGTCATTGGCAGGCGCGCTTAGAGTCACGATTAGACAAGACAAAAGAAAGTTTCCTTTGGCGGGTGGAAGGGCACATCAAATCAGACCCGGCAGATACTGCTTATGTCAAAAACTGGATGAGAGAGATGGATAAGAGAGTCATTGATGCTCTTGATTATTCAAAAGAAATACGGGAACTTGGGAAAAAAGAGGACAAAAGAGTTGATGAGAAATTGAAAGAAATGACAACGCCCAACCCCGTCACTAATAAAGTTTCAAGTGAGAGTTATGATAGCGCCAAGCTTACCGCGGCGATGGAGCAAATCAGGCAACTGCGGTTGATGAACGATTATCTCGCGATGCTTTTGAGGCGACAAGAAATCAAAGACAAAGAGGAATGGGAAGCCGAGCGACGCAGGCGGATAGAGGCCGAAAAAATCGCCAAAGAGCACTCAGGCGCGTACAGTCGCCTGCGAGAACAAAGACTGGGGTCTAAGCGAGATCCTAAAGAAGTTCTCTGGGAGATACCACGATGACGGAGTTGCTCAGAACGATATTTTTTCTTTCTTATGATACTTTAAGCATACCTAACGCAATGCTTGTTCCTGCTACAACGATGAAGACGCTTGTATGGGGGTTGTTAGTGTTTTTCTTTATGCTTGGCGCATTTTCAAATGTGATCAACACGATTACCGGCGCGCCGGACCTCAAAGGTTTAATCAAGCGTCTCATTTTGGTAGTGGTCGGCTTAAGTCTTTACGATTATGTTTTCTTAAAAGTTATTGCTTTTTGTGAGGTGCTGGCAAATTCGCTCGGAGAGACCGGCAGGATATATGATTTCATCAATTGGGCGGCGTCTCATACCGTCTCAGATGCCGGTGGAGGTGCCGGGGTTTTGCAAGCGGTGGCCACCTTGATAGGAACCGTTCAACAGGCTCTCTCGCCTAAAATGTGGATATTATCGTTGTTGTCTATCTTGATACTTATCGGTCAACCGATACTGCTTACAATACGGTATGCTCTTTTATGCTTCCTATATGTTTTTGGACCGCTTGGGCTTATGCTTTCCTTTTTTCCGGTGACGCGAAAAGTATTTACCGGGTGGTTCACAAACTTAATACAGATTTCGTTTTGGATAGTAACATTGAGAATCCTGGAAAGTGTCATCGTGGCTTTGAATGTTCAGTCGCAAGCGGCGACTTGGCCAGCTCAGGACATAGTGCCATGGGTGCTTGTGACAGCTATTTACATCGCATTTTTGATACTTACGCCCGTAATTACGGCGAAAGTGCTCTCGGGCGACAATCTGGGAGCCGTTGGGACACTTGCTGTCGGCATGGCCGCAGCCGCCGTTACTGCTGGGGTCACCGGAAAAGGGGCAATCGGAAAAGTGATAGGCAGACCGACGCATCAAGAGAAGGATGTCAAAACAGGTGCGACGGTAAATGTGCCGGCGACAGGACTTACTGCCGTTGCCGAAAAAACCGGCGTGTACGCGAGGTCGGGATTTGCGAAAATCGGCGAAGTGGGAAGACGCATTAGCGAAAGAATCCGTCCGGCGCGAAAAGAAAAGCCGCGCAGGTAAAAGTATTTCATACTGGGTTCCAACGGGATAGTTTCCGAATATAAAACGGAGATCGCTCATGACAAATAACCAAAAACCGGAAAAGTCAAATACAAGTAGAAAATATTTTGAAGTCTTCGGAGACACCGTCCGGTTGCTTAACATTTTCAAGTCGGCGCTTCTTCTTTCGTTGGCGCTAAATATCTTTTTGGTTTTGCTATTGCGTCGCACGGCTGGTTTACCGCCGACGGTGATACGAGTTGACAGCATAGGCAACCCCGCCGTGGTAGAGTCGATGGGCTCAGGTAATATTTCCCCGCAAGAAGTGCAAAATTTTGCGACATATTTTATCGAATACTGGCGCGGGTGGGATGTATATAGACACGATGATAACTTTACTCGTGTGTGGCGAATGATGACGACTGCGATGCAGCAAGCGGCCGCGAAATACTTGGAAGAAAACAAAGTGGTGGACAAAATCACGAAAGAGCGGTTAAAGTATAAAATTGCTTTAACCGAAATTCGGATTAAAAGTGCCGACAGAAAATATGTTGTCGTAGAAGTCACCGGCACAAGAAACGAGGGCAATTACAAAGATGATAATTCAAAGGAAGTCCGGTTTATCGGCACACTGGTACTTGCCGTCGTGCCCAGAACGGTTTCTGTTTGGGGTCTCATGACTGATTCTTACGAAGAACGGGTATTTGACCGATGAAATACTGGATACTTTATATATTTTCCGCGTTGATGGTCGCAGCATTTTTTTTCAGACCTGAAAACAATATGCCAGTGGTCGAAGTTTCGGTCGGGCAAGTGCTTTACTCTGTCAATGTGGCGACTGCAGCGGCGGTTGTCACAGGATATGGGTTACTCGTGCAAGAACGGCACGGGGATAGTGCAATGGAGATTATCGGCGGTGGAACGGATGCGCCGGTAGTTTCATCTACGATAACCGAGGTAGAAAAAGAAAAACCAAAACGTGTGGTGGCGACACGCCACAGGCGCGCGCCAGAGAAACCTGCTACGGCGAAAGAGGTAAAAAGAGAACCGCCGGAGGAGGCCCTCAATCCCTATATCATCGCAAGAATGATCAGGACAATCGATGAGACGCAATACTTCAGAGAAATAGTCGAAGAGCGATCAAGAGTTAACATCGAGCTCTTGTCGCTTACGCCAAGAAGAGAAAGAAACGACTATCTACTTGCATTTAGAGTTGTAAACAATACTGATACGCACTTTATTCCACGCACGGTGTCTGTCAGGCACGGCGCTCAAGTTGCCAGGACTCAAGTGTTTTTGGACCACATAATTTCTGCTGGTCGGACAGCGGACGGATATATCTGGGTTAGAGAAAAACTGCCAACTGCCGCAAGACAATTCAATCTCATAGAATCGGGCGGCAGGAATAGAAGATTCAGAATATCGTTCTGATTACAGTAGAACAAAATGGCAATGGCAAGACAGCGGGGCAGTAGTTTTTCCCCTCTAAAATCGCAGATGGTGAAGCGATTTTTTAGATGGAAAGAGGATTAGATATTATTTAGGTATCGTTGCAGGGAGTTATAGAAGTTTTCGTGAGTACCAACGGCATAAAGATAAACGATTTTCTCTTTGAGAGATTGTTCGTAAGCGAGTAAATAAAGTTGGTTGTGTACCTTAAACTTGT
>JBGFRZ010000009.1:0-31670 GCA_041694835.1 Ignavibacteria bacterium | reverse complement strand
AAAGATGTCTGCTATTAAATAGCAAGAGCACTCTGAATCCATTTCAGGGTGCTCTTTTTTTTGTCGGTAAATTATGTTAAAAATAGGTTTTCTTGAAAATTCTTACATTTTCTTGTATAATGAGATTATTGAAAAACCCATCTTTTTCACTTAAAGAGCAGTTTCTTAACGGTTAAAAGTTTCAATCAGACCGCAAAACTCCTCGCTTTGCTCGTCGGACATTGCGGTCTAAACGATTTCAACTTTTAACCTAAAACTGCCAAATCGTTCAAAAGATTAAGGTTTTTCAACGAGCTCATAATAATTTCGGGTAGAAATATGCTAAAAAATGATAAGTGGATTAAAAAGATGGCAATTGAAAAAAAGATGATTGAACCGTTCTGTGAAAAGCAAATCAGAAAAAATGCGATTTCATACGGACTTTCATCTTATGGTTACGATATGCGGGTCAGCGATGAATACTGTATTTTTACAAATGTAAACTCCACTATTGTTGACCCTAAAAATTTTGATAAAAAAAATCTAGTCAGTGTCAGGGGGAAATACTGTATTATTCCACCCAACTCATTTGCATTGGCAAGGTCAGTGGAATATTTTCGCATACCAAGAAGCATATTGACTATCTGCGTCGGAAAATCCACTTATGCAAGATGCGGCATAATAGTCAATGTTACTCCCTTTGAACCTGAGTGGGAAGGATTTGTCACTCTCGAAATCTCAAACACGACCCCGCTTCCAGCGAAAATTTATTCAAATGAAGGCATATCACAGGTTATTTTTTTTGAAAGCGACGAGCCCTGCGAAACTTCTTACGCTGATAAAAATGGGAAATATCAAAAACAAAATAAATTGACGCTACCGAAGTTGTGACACGCTGAAAATAGTAGATAGTAAGTAGTAGATAGGGGGCGCCGAAAAAACTATGGAAAAAACAGGCAAATTGATAGCAGTTGTTGATGACGAGCGGGACATACTTGAACTTCTCTCGTTACATCTCAAAAAAGCGGGATATAATACCAAAGAATTTCTTGACCCCAGGGACTTTTTAAGGTTTATAGAAAAACACCCCCCCCAACTAATAATACTAGATATAATGCTACCTAATACCGACGGTTATGAAATATGCAAGTGTCTAAAATCCAACGATAAATTTTCTTCAATTCCGGTGATAATGCTTACGTCAAAAGGCGAAGAGGTCGACAAACTCCTGGGATTGGAGTTGGGTGCGGACGACTATGTAACAAAACCATTTTCCCCGAGAGAACTTGTGGCGAGGGTAAAAGCAGTTTTGAGAAGACAAGAGATAAAGGACAAAACAAAAAAAAGAGAAGTTGGCGGTATGATTTTAATTGATTTAGAAAAATATGAGGTTTTTATTGAAGGCAAAAAAATAAATTTAACTACAACAGAATTCAAAATTTTGGAAATTCTTTCAGCGAAAAAGGGCATGGTATACAGCAGAGACAAATTGTTGGATGAGCTCTGGGGGCAGGAAAAAGCGGTCATTGACAGGACGATAGATGTTCATATCAAAAACCTTCGCGAAAAATTAGGCAAAGCCGGCAAATTCATAAAAAACATCAGAGGCATTGGCTATAAAATAGAAGAATAAAAAAACTAATTGGACGCAGGTGAACGCAGAAAAGACGGGTTTAAGAATTAAGGATTAAGTGATAAGAAAAAAACTTTTTTAAAAACCTTAACCACGAAGACACGAAATTGTTTTTTCGTGCTTTCGTGGTAAGTAGTTACAATTTAACTTAGGGCTTACTGAAAAATGCTAAAAATTCGAGCACTACGACGGGAATTAAACAACTGAAACCATAAAAACAGCGCTCAAAGTGCGCGATTTTTTGCTATTCTTATGTAAAAACCTTGCAGTTTATTACAAAAATAAAACCTTTTACTTCACCCCGTTAGAAATTATGGGTTATCCCGCCAAGGCGGGATAAGTAGATGCTGTCTGTTAATGCTTCAACCCTTTTGGTATTTCTAACGGGGCACAGCAGAAACACTCCGAAAAATGAAAGTATCACAGAGAAACTACCGACGGAGATTTGAACTCTGTGTTTTTTCTCTGTGTCTCTGTGGTGAATTTTAGCGAAGCGTCAGCAGACCATAACTTAATTCTTAAAGCGAATGAAGAGAGCGTCTTAATCCTTAATCCTGATTCATCCGCGAAAAATCCGCGTTCTGAAAATATAAAAATCAATACGATATGACCAGGCAAATGAAAAAAATATTCGAGAAACTCTCACACCAAAAAGAATTGCTCGACAACATTATTTCTTCAATTCAAGAAGGGCTGCTTTTAATAGATAAAAAAGGGGTTATTTTATTGACTAACGATAGTTTCAGGAAAATATCCGAAAGTCAAAATATAGAAAACAAACATTATCGGGAAGTTTTAGTCGGAATTGAATTTGATGACTTGATAAACAATGTAATAACTCGAAAAAAAAACCTGGTAAGAGAAATATTATTGAACAACAAAACATTTTTGTGCAGTGCGACTTTTTTGCATAAAAACGAAGAGGTGGTTCTATTGTTTCACGACATAACCGAGTTGAAAAATATAGAAAAAATAAAAAAGGATTTTGTGACAAATGTGTCGCATGAATTGAGAACTCCTCTGACGGCAATAAAGGGGTTCGCTGAAACCCTTGAAGATGAAGTCGACGAAAAATGTCGGCATTATGTTGACATAATAAAAATCAATACAGATAGGTTGGTGAGAATAGTTCAGGATCTGCTTATATTGTCGGAACTTGAAGAAAAAGACACCAGGTTAGAGTTGGAAAATTTAAACATAGTGGAATTGATTGAAAGTGTCGCCAAATTGTTTGAAGAAAAAATAATGGCAAAAAAATTGAATTTAAAACTCAATATCAACAAAAATACCCCGACCTTAAGAGCGGATTCTTTTAAGTTGGAACAACTTCTTATTAACTTAATTGATAATGCCGTTAAGTATACTGAAACGGGAGAAATTAAAATATCGGTAAGGCAAAAAGGCAAATATATTATTCTTGAGATAAGAGACACGGGCATAGGAATACCCAAAAAATATCTAAGTCGTATTTTTGAAAGATTTTTTGTCGTAGATAAGTCGCATTCCAGAAAACTTGGGGGAACGGGACTGGGGCTTTCAATCGTAAAACATATTGTTCAACTGCATAACGGACAAATAAATGTTAAAAGCGCCTCAGGGGCGGGCTCGAAGTTTACTGTGAACCTACCAATTAAGCCTCGTTAGAAATATTTGATTATACTGTCCCCCATTAACAAAGGCGTAAAAATAAGCCGAAAGAAGCCTCTAAAAAGAGCCCGCTCAAAGAAAAAAACGGGCAGAAAAAAAGACGTGAAGATGAGTTGGCGGAAATGGGACAGCTTCAAAAAGTTCTAACTTATTTTTTGCTTGACAAACGGGGGACATTACAGAAGGGTGGCAGAGCGTTCTACTAACTGTTAGATTTTAGCGTGTTGTTTACAAGCGAGGGCATTTAAAACAGCATGAACAAAATCGTTGAGCGGAATTTAAATCAGGAATTTGACAAAAGTCTTCTTTCTTGCATGATACAGGCGGCATAAGTTAACCGATTGACTAACATTAACTGAGACTTTTAAAAAATCTTGACAAACATTTCTTTTTTCGCTACAATAAAGGCGGGTTTGTTCAATTCTGAATTGTAGATTAGAAATAAAATGCAGTTAATCGATTAACTATAAAGCGGGGTTAATAATTAAGAGCAGCAGAAACACCGACCTGCCCGCACAGGCGGGGAGAAAATCAAGTTGTAAATGATTTAATAACTTTTCTGTGCTATCGGCCTTCCGTCGATAAATTATAGAGCCTTTCCCTTTAATGGGTGGCATAAAATGACAGTAAAACTATCTGATATCGCAAAACAATGCGGCGTATCGACTGCGACTGTGTCACTGGTGTTATCTGGCAGTTCAAGAATTTCAAGAGCAACAAAAAGACGAGTGCTCAGAGTCATCAAACAATCAGGTTATTATCCAAACATTGCGGCGAGGATGTTATCTACAAACAATACAAAAGCACTTTGCGTTGTAGTTCCTCATATATCGCACATATTTTCAAATCCGTTTTTTGGTGAGGTCTTAAGTGGTATTTACGATTATGCATCGAAGAACGACTATAAAATCTTGCTTGAAGCCGCAACTTATGAATTTTGCTTCTATAAAAAATATCTACAATTATTCAAAGAACGAACTATTGATGGAATGTTATATGTAGGTTCAACTTTAGATGATGCTTACCTGATTGATTTTGAAAAAGACAATATGCCATTTATCCAGGTGGGTTCATACATACCAGAATTAAATTTGAGTTATGTCATTGGCGACAACTTAACTGGCGGCTATTTGGCAACAAGGCACCTGATTGAACTTGGACATAGAAGGATTGCGTTTATCACCGGCAATTTCAAAGTAGTTAGCGCACAAGATAGATTCATGGGCTATAAAAAAGCACTTAGAGAAGCAGGCATACCTGTGGACAAATCAATAATACTTAAAGCGGATTTCGACGAAAAAACGGGTTATCAGGCGATGTGTAAGTTATTGGAGCGATGTGGCGATGTAACAATTAGACGATTCGGAAAGGAAGCAAGTCGTGGTGTTATTGCTCGCCCAACAGCGGTATTTGCCGGCAACGATTTAATGGCACTCGGCGCTATAAGAGCAGTAGAAGAAAAAAAGTTAAAAGTTCCTGATGATATTGCAGTTGTCGGTATGGACAATATAAGAATGTCTGCCGCGGGGGATTCGATGCTGACCACAGTCGAATATAACATCTATCAAATGGGCAAAGTTGCCTGTGAAGAACTCATTAAACAGATAGAGGATAGCGCTGATGGACAGATAAAAGAAATTCTGCCGGTAAAACTCGTTGTGAGAGAGACCTGCGGCGCCAATAGGCGGCGATTAAGTAAAGGTGGCTATGTGGTTAAGGTAATTAAGAACCCGTCTATAAATCCCCCCGTTCCCAATAACTAAGGAAATAGCAAAGTAGCAAGTAGAAAAACAACCTAAAAACCCTTGTAAAAAAACCTTGACAAAGGCCTCTTTTTTAGGTATAATATAGTTAACCGCTTAATCAGATTAATCAATAGCGCAAAGATAAAATGACACACAAGGATTTCATCCATCATCCCATGCAAAGATGTTTTAAGAATTTCCGACGAGTGTTCTGCGGCGGGCGCACAAACGCGATAAATTTTTTAAGGAGAGTTGACAGAGGTCTCTTTTTTTGTTACAATGTAGTTAAGCGATTAACCTAATTCATAGAATAAGGCTGGAGAGGTGTTCAAGGTGCGGAACTTATGAAATTTCCCCTGACACTATTTTTTAGTAGAACAAAAATTAAAGATAAGGTAGCCAATCGGTAATACCATTGGGTTATTGGGTGCTTGGGTGGTTAAATGTGTAGAATGAAAATTAAAAAAAGATGCTTAGGTTTTGCTTTCTACCTCTCCACCTCTCTACCTTTCTACCTTTCTACCTGTCTTTACGCTGGTTCATCTCTCCATTATGTCAATCACTGGCACGACCATCAGCCAATTTACTGGCCGAACCAATCAAGGGCGGGAATCGCAAGATGGGAGTTGGCGCCTGAGTCGATAGACAACAAAAACAACTCACCGTGGCCGGGACATCCCAACAACGACCTTTCCGCTATCTTTGGTTTAGCCGATAGAGTAGCGGCATATCAGTACAGATGCAGGGACGCCCTGGGCACAATCGGTACTTATCCCGAGGCGGGTTTTACTGTTTCTTACACGGGTGCGCTTGCTGAGAATGTCGGGGCGCTCGGCGCTCAGTTCCGGCTCGGATATTCACCCAGCTGGAAAGACCCCTGGCGCGAAGCGCGCGGCTGGATGACTTCAGGCGGAAAAACGCGGATGGATATTGTGTTAACTGGTTTCCATCATAACTTCTTCCCACTCCTTCCCGACGATACACTTGCCCGAAGATACATACAGACATATAAAGCAATTTATTCAGAACACTGGGGAAATCATGTGCCGATGTCAACCGGTTTCTGGCCCTTGGAAGGCGCGTTTTCAATAAGGATGATACCTTATCTTCTTCAAGAAGGTATAACCTGGACTTATGTCGCAAACTCGCATATCTCAAGGGCTTATCCCGAGTGGTCAACCGTAGCAACGCCTGGAAACGGAATGAACACTGAACCCCCAAACCGTGCCGACCAGCGAAATTCTTTCCCTGGTGGTTATACTCCACAATGGCGTAAAGCGAATATTGATGGAAGACCTACAACGAACGAACTAAGATATTCATACAGACCAAGATATACTCAATATGTTGACCCCAACGATGGAACGATACATAAAATTATCGCCGTTCCCTTTGCAGATTATGAAAGTTATGTTGATGGTTATCAGACATTTCCTGTGGATTTGTTTGATGCACCGGCAGCTGCGGCAGAGCCCGGGAAACCGCCACTTGTTGTATTAGCACACGACGGTGACAACGCATGGGGTGGTGGGTTTGATTCCTATATGACGAATACTCCGAATAAGGCGAGTGGCGCATCTGCAAGGGGCTATACGCCGTCTCAGGTATCGCAGTATCTGTCAGACCATCCCGTTGATATAAATGATGTTATTCATGTTGAAGATGGGCCATGGGTAAATGCAGCGGGCGACTTTGGTTCTCCGACTTTTTCAAACTGGAATTGGCCATGGATTAACCCGCGCGGGTTGAACGAACATCCGATTTTTGACGCGACCGCCTGGGACGACAACTCACAGTTCTGGGCAATCACGACGGCACTCACGAATCGTGTTTTGACTGCCGAGCAGAGATTTGGTTCTGCGCCAAATATTTATAGAATTGTCCGTCCAGAAACAGGCGGAAATAATTTAGAATATGCCTGGCATTATCTTCTGGGCTTCGGCGACTCAGGCCATATTTATTATGGTACATCGTCGGATTTTACTTTCATACCCGTCGTCGGGGGAAATCGCGCTGCTGATTATGCTGACGCCGTGCTTGGACACACGGGGGAACTTCCGTCGGGATTCTCGGAAACGGTCCCACCGACCATCTGGGTGCCTCAGAGATTTCCGTATAATCCAGGTGCTTTGAATTTCGGTTGCGCATACAAATGGAAATCCTGGAATTATCCAACTAATTTTCATGTATTTACATTCGCCTATGACGCTTCAGGGCTCTCGTCGGTAAAATTGAAATACCGAACAGCAACCGGCACCAATAAAACACCGGTTCATCCAGATAATTTCACTTATGCTGGTGGAACAGCGGTCGGAACGTGGCAGGAAATCGTGATGTCGTCGGGCACATGGCCGGTCAAACTATTCATAAACGGCACTGAACAAATCCCGACGCCCGTTCAGCCGAAATATCTGCCGTTGCGATATTGGGCTGAGATAAACGTTGGACCAAACAAATTAGTTGACTATTATGTTGAAGCGACTGACAAAAAGGGGAATGTCCGTCGCTCTCCGATACAGCATGTCTGGGTTGGCGATGGCGCGGGCGCCGGCGGCGGAGGAACGCAATTGTGGACGCCGACGAATCCGACGGCCGACCAGCAGGTGACGATATATGCCTCACAGGTTAAGCCGGGCAAATTGCACTGGGGCGTGAATAACTGGACCCAACCGTCGTCGGAATACTGGCCTGCGAACTCTACGACGACAATTCATTCGGTCCAGGCGGTTCAGACGCGACTCTTATGGAACGGGACTTCATACTATATTACACTCGGCCCGTTTTTAGGCAGTCAGTCAGTTTCAGAAATAAATTTTGTCTTTCAGTGGGATGATGGCACCTGGGACAACAACGGCGGGGCAAATTGGAAAATCACGGTAAGTCCTGCAGATAATACCCCACCACCTGCACCAACACGACTAACGCCGACGGCAAAAAACCAGCGGATTGATTTATTGTGGGAGCCGGTAACAGGCGTTTCTCTTGCAGGATATAACATTTATGAGTGGAGCGTGAGCAACTCAACTTATGTACGGCTTGCATCGCTGATAACCTGGACCACGGGTTATGCTGTGACTATTTCTACACCGTCTAATACTGCACTTGTTAATGGCACAACTTATCAGTACTCGGTGACCAGTGTAAAATCAACAGGGACGAATCCGGAAAGTTCGTTTTCTGCGCCAATAACGACTTCACCCGTCGCGATTGATAACAGACCACCCCAGACACCAATCAATTTCTATGCTACCGGCGGTGTAACATCAACAATAGTTTACTGGACGAAAAATTTAGAGACGGATTTAGCAAATTACAAACTCTATGTATCAACATATTCCTGTGGCTTCTTGCTCAAAACCGCGACTGCGACGCCAACAACCGTTCAAACATCATACCAGAGTACTGGCTTGACGGCCGGTGTAACTTACTACTATCAACTTACCGCGATAGATGGTTTAAGTAACGAAAGCCCGCCGACGACAGAAGTATCAGCACTTGCACAATCAGTTTCGCCGCCATCAGCACCGACGGGACTTACTGCAACTGCCGGGAATCAAAAAGTTGACCTGAAGTGGAATCCGAATACTGAATCAAATCTTGCGGGCTATAATTTGTATTGCTCGTCAGTTGGCGTATATTTTAAGGTGAACCAGTCACTTATTTCTGGTGCAACAACTTACTCTAATACATCGCTCACAAATGGGGTTACTTACTACTACAAACTTACCGCTGTGAATACTTTGGGTGGCGAGTCAAATTATTCGTCTGAAGTTTCTGCAAGACCGATGGATTTGGTTGAAGTGATATTTCAGGTTGACATGCGCGGGTTAGGTAATGTAACATCCGTCGCAATCGCTCAAAATACACTTCAGCCATTGTGGAATACTACTCATTATGCAATGACGCAGCAGACGGGTAATTTGTTAGGTGTCTGGAGAATTACACTCAACCTTTCGGCGGGTGTGCAGTTGCAGTATAAATATGTAATGAATGGTGGAACATGGGAAAACGACTTTGGCACTGCACCAAACAATAACCGCCTTATCACAATAAATCCAAACAACGGTCCGAAGATGTATGTATCAAACAAATGGAATGTCGCGGGCGATGCAATACCGGCGATACCGACAGGACTTTCAGCACAAGGTAATATTGGAGGCGTTTTACTTGGCTGGAATGCTAACACAGAATTTGATTTGGAAAGATATAATATCTATAACAGCACATGGGCGGCAAATCCTAATTATACTTACATTGTCTCTGCAACTTCTACTTCGTATCAGATTGGCGGGTTGCTCACAGGGACGACATATCATTTCAAAATAGAAGCAGAGGACCTGGCAAGACAAAAATCCGGCTTGACAGGTAGTGTGAATGCGGTTGCAGGTCAAGACCCGCCGCCTGCCGCACCGACGGGTGTTGCGGCAACTGCGAGCAGTGGAACAATAAGTGTTTCATGGAATGCTAATACAGAGCCGGATTTAGCGGGATATTTTGTCAGGTGGGGAACAGTAAACACGGGCCCCTATCCTAACTCAAGTCCGCTTATATCAAAAACAACGACAGTTTATACAATTACTAATTTAACAAATGGAACGACTTACTATATCGTTGTCCGGGCATCAGATACAGCGGGGGGTATTTCATCGCCATCTTCGCAAGTAAGCGCAATGCCGCAGGTTCTTCCTGAATTTGAAGAACGCGTTATTGACGGGAACTTCCTTGACTGGAAGGCGTCTGATGTTCGTGTTCTTGACCCCTGCGAAGATGCTTATGTTTTCAATGACGGCTATGATTCATCAAGAGATTTAGTCGCATTTTATTCGCGTGAAGGCAGGGATAACTATTACTTCCGGGTGGACATTCATGAACTTGGGCTTTTCGCCGAAAATTCTCACCTGAACATTTATCTTGCGATTGACTGCGCTTCGGGTGGTCAAACATGGCTTCCCGATTTTGCGGATACGCAGACAGATACACCATGGGAAGTTTGCGTTGCCATTGACAACGCCACCGTATGGAATGTATTTAGGCACGATTGGTCAACTTCAAATACAGCATTTAAAGGCGTGAGGTTCAACTCGGCGCTTGACTCGGTAGAGTTTGCGCTTGATAAGGCACTTTTGAAAAGTTACGGCTGGACAGATGGACAGGAATTGCGGTTTCAAATTTATACTACAAAGGACGGGACTAATGGTGGTCTCGGCGAGATTCCCGGCTCTGATGTGGTAGATGCTGCAGGCGCCACCATAGACAGGGGAGGCGGATTCTTAAGGGGAAATGTTTTGTCAAATGCATCAACAGGAAGAGCAAAATACGCGTTTATATATCATGCAAATCAATCAATAAATCAGGCAAAAGATATCCGCGATTGGGTAGAAAGAAACGAGCCTCCCGGTTCTGCTACAAACAAAACAGGATTTGTCCGCGGGCTGGATACGATAGAAAATTACGGTGTAAAAGGCAATTTGCATATTTCCGGGTCACTAACTTCTGCACTACAATGGGCACAGCCATCTTTTATTAACAGAGTAAAAGCGATGGAATCTGCTGGGAAAGTAAAAATTATCGGCGGAGTGCTTGCCGAGCATATTATGCCGTATTTTGAAAACAACGCCTCTGCCGGACTTTTCGTCAATTCTGAATCAATAAGGCAACGAGACAATCTGCTGAAGAACGTCTTCGGCTTGTCGCAGACGCCAAAGGTCTTCTGGACACCGGAACGGGTTATTCGTGGACAGACATTCCAGGATATACTTTATTACGATGCGAATGTTTCTTCGCCGACGGGCTATACAGCAACTATATTGGATGATAAATATCATATTATGGATTGGTTTTATAGCAGCAATTTGGGTCTGCTCGGGCAGAACAAATTCAAACTGCATAAAATCAATAATGTATTAACATTTTTAATAAATGGTGTCAGAGTAGGTGCTGAATTACCACCGTCAGATGCATCTGTGCAATCAACTTACGGATACTACGACCCTGATGGTGCAAAATTCTGGAATCAGGATAGTGGTTTGCATATCGGCACAAGAAAACTGTTGATAGAACGCGCAATGGATTCAGACCAACAAAAATTGGTGCTGGTATTTGACGACTGGGAAGCGTATGCTGGCAGGTCGTTCACGGACGCCACCGCCAATCCGAATCCTGACAACTGGGACAAAACTGTTCGCTGGATTGCGAATAAACAATGGATTGAAACCGTCACACTTGAAGATGTTTTAAGCCGTAACTGGACGCCTGTTGACCATGGCACAAACATAAACCTTCCGATAAAGACATACTGCTGGCTGAACCGTGCTACTCAGGGCTCTTACGATAACTGGTACTGGGGTTCTTCACTGGAAGAGTCGTTTGCTAATCGGAAACCGTTTGTGCGGGCTGGTGTAACTATCCCATCAAACAGAACCTACGGGCATATAAATACGGCGGGAACAATTTTAAGAGATGCCTGGGATGCGGTTCGTAATGCTCCCGGCGGACAGATGAAAGAATATGCATCTATGGTCTACAATACCCTTACATACGAGACTGCATGGCACGACCAGCAGGGGTCTAAATGGGATGGTCCTGACACTACCTGGAATCCAATTTCCGGCTGGGCGCTGTATCTGCACGGGCATATAAGATATGCAACAATAATTTCTTCAGCAGCAAGATGGGCACAGGAAGTGGCAGGTGGTCAGTGGTCGGCAGTCAGTGTACAATCAGCAGATATTGATTTAGATGGCGAGCCGGAATATATTCTGAAAAATAATAAAGTATTCGCAGTGTTTGAAAGAATCGGTGGACGTCTTGTTGCGGCGTTTGCGTATGACCCCGCGGTAGGTGCGCTCCAACTTATCGGCGCTACTGCAACCAATCGCGAACACGAAGGCGAAGAAGTGGCAACAAAACAAACATCTGCATTCCGTGAGATGAACGGCGGGGTATATGAAAACGCACTTTACAATGTTTCTGTCTGGAGTTCAAGTATAACCTTCATCTCACCGGATAACCATATAAGAAAAACAATCGCACTCTATAGTGATACATTAACTGCAAATTACTCAGAAACAGTTACAGGTGCGGTTTATATCAGGTTCGGTATTGTACCAAATGCTTATGATATGTACTTTAATGGTAAAACAAATGTTGTTGCGATAAGTTCAGCGCCTGTTTTTGGTTTCAGGAATTTAAGTGGTGGGCTGGTTACATTAAACATTGGTGGCACAACTCTTAACACCGCTTTTACCGACGGCACATCTGATAATACCAATAATCCGCATTGTTACGGGATGGAAATTTATGGCGATGGCACTTTCTCATTTTCGTTACGGCTTTCTAATACCGGCGCTGTAGATACAACACCACCAGGCGCAATTACAAATTTGGTCGCATCAACCGGTGCTAATGACGGTGAAATAAATCTTACATGGACTGCACCCGGCGACGATGGATATACCGGCAACAACGAGCCAACAGCAAAATATCATGTCCGATATGCTACATTCTCACCAACGGGCAATGTAGAATTGTGGTGGCAGAGTGCAACTGTATTTAATCAAAACTGGCCGGTTTCACCGCAGGGAACAACTGAAAACAGGATAGTCACAGGCCTTGCTAAAGGCACAAGATATTATATCGCAATAAAGACGCAGGATGAATCAAACAATATCTCCGGAATACAAATTGTTGCATCGGCAGAAACCAGGCCGGATACAGTTCCGCCAAACACTATCACAACACTGTTTGCGTCAACGGGAACTATTGATGGTTCTATAATTTTATCCTGGCTTGCGCCGGGTGATGACGGCAACGTTGGCACTGCAAAAGAATATGATATCCGGCTCTCAAGTATTGCGTCTGACTCACCTGCTATTAACCTGACAAAGTTTTCTCAAGCACAACTTGTTTCTACCCTATCCCCTATCCCCTATCCCCTACCCTCTGGTTCTTTTCAAGCAATGACTGTCACAGGACTCATCCCGGGCAATACCTACTATTTTGCAATGCGCGCTAAAGATGCATCTATCTGGTCTGATTTATCAAACGGAGCGACTTCCATAGCAAGGATTGACAACATTCCTCCGTCGGATATAACCAATTTGGTTGCAACGACAGGGCTTTCCGCAGGTAATATAAATCTTTCATGGACTGCACCGGGTAATGATGGAACAATTGGTACTGCTTCTGCTTATACTATCAAAATTTCTTCAACTGCTAATATCACAAATAATACGCAGTTTGATGCAGCGCTGCCGCTGTCTGCATTATCACCGACACAAATTCAGATTCCTGCTACCGCAGGAATGACAGAATCGTTAATAGTTACAGGGCTTGTACCCGGTGCAACATATTATTTTGCAATTCGTGCAAGAGACCAGGCGAATAATATAAATAACTGGGTTTCTGATTTAACTAAAAATACTACAAATTTTGCTCGTGCCGGGCTTTCTGCTGTTACAGATTTCAGAGCATCAACTCAAACTACAATTTCAATACGTTGGGACTGGTCGGATATTACAGGTGAGACAGGTTATCAAATTGTAGCAGATACTTTTACATACAATGCATCACCAGTACTAGCCGCTAATACAACATTTTATGTTGAGTCAGGACTTTCACCAAACCAAAAACTTATTCGTAGAGTAAAAGCATTTTTTGATGGTCTAACTTCTTTATCAAACTCTGCGACTTCCTGGACGCTTTCAAACCCGCCAACAGGTAGTAACATAGTGTCAGTGTCAGTGTCAAGTATCAGTATCTCGTGGTCAGCGAATAATAACCCGGATTACACTCAATACCAGATTGAACGCTCCACAACCGGTTCCGTCTTTCTACCTCTCTACCTTTCTACCTCTCTTACTTATTCGGACATTTCTATCACGGAAGGTTCAACATACTTTTATCGCGTGCGTTCACTAAATGGAAATAATATCGCAAGCAGTTTTGATACTACTGTCTCTACAACTGTCCCGAGAATACCACCTGCAGCAATTACAAACCTGTCGGCACTTACAGGCGCAACACAAGGTAGTGTGAACCTTTCATGGACTGCACCTAAAGAAGACGGTGCCACCGGCGGTGCGGTTACATCATACATTGTAAAATATGCTTCGTTCCCGGTTGATGATACTAACTGGTCACAAGCGACGACTGCATCAAATCCACCAGCACCACTTACGCCAGGGTTTACACAAACAATGACTATCATGAATCTTACCGCTGGCGCTACCTACTATTTCCGTATAAAATCAGTTGATGATGCTTGGAATATCTCTCCAATTTCTAACTCTGCGTCGTCAATAGCGGCAGGAGTTGGAGCACAACTTCCAAAACCACCTATTTACATAGCGTTCCTCTGGCATATGCACCAGCCGATTTACTATCCGTATGAAAATGTTGTCCAGACGAACGATGCCAACAGGTACAGTTTCAGCGTAATAAATGTCCACACCAGCAGAACGGGACCTTATACTTCCTGGCCAAAAGGAGCGGTTGAGAAGGGCCTCGGACTTAGAAAATTAGGTGCGCAGGTCTCTTTCTCCGGCTCGCTTATGGAGAATATAAATAATATCGTTGCGGCGAATCGTGGGTTCTGGTCCGGCTGGCAGAATGATTATATCACAGCACGAAACTGGCTAACACAAGCAGAGCCGTCAATACCGCCCGGCGCTGTTTCTGCGGGTGGTGGTAATCCTCGGATGGATATGGTTGCATTCGGTCATCATCATCCTTTGATGGGCTTGATTGATTACAACGATATTCGTCGGCAGATTCAACTTCATCGTTTAAGATTTGGTCAGGTTTTTGGCACAACGCCTCCTTATTCAAAAGGAATTTTTCCGCCTGAAAATGCTTTCAGACCGGAGATGATACCAGCGTTAGTTGATGAAGGTATCCAGTGGGTACTCGTAGATAATGTCCATTTTGATAGAACTGTAAAGGGCTATCCGTGGAATTCCGGTGGCAATTTATACGAACCGAATCCAGCAGACCAACTGAATAATCCGGCAGGGATTACCTGGCTACAACTTACTAATCTCTGGGCACCGACGAGAGTCTCAGTCCCGTGGGGCTACAGACCGCATTATGTTGCATACCGCGACCCGACTACAGGTGAGACGAAAAAAATAATCGCAGTCCCAGGTGCAAGATATGAAGGTAACGAAGATGCGCGTGGTGGTTTCGGTGCGTTGCAGTATGAAGCAGTGATGAGTCAGTATGAACAGTACAACACCGATGCAAGACGACCGATGCTCGTGGTTCTGCCGCACGATGGCGATAACTACGGCGGCGGAACTGAGTCATATTATGGCTCTAACTTCCAGAACTTTGTGAATTGGTTACTTGCAAACCCGCACAGGTTCGTCTGCACGACAATACAGGACTATTTAGATATGTTCCCGCCTGACCCGGTGAATGATGTTATCCATGTAGAGAACGGTTCCTGGTCGGGTGCGGACAATGGCGACCCGGAGTTTTTGAAATGGAATGCTCCACCCGATGCAACCGGCTATTCCCATGATAGAAACTCGTGGGCTGTTATGATAGCCGCAAAAAACCGGTTAGATACAGCAGAAAAAAACTTACCTGCAGCTTCACTTTCCGATATACTGAATAATACAGGCAACAATACTGCAAAAGCGTGGCATTATTATTACTGCGGACAGCAGTCGTGTTACTGGTATTGGGATGGCACGGAAATCTGGGATTCAAACCCAACAAGAGCAGCAAATCAGGCGGTTCATTATGCAGATTTGGTTTTAGGCGCAAATCCCGCAGATACTGTCGGACCTTCTATTTATTATCCGCAGCGAGACCCTTACAATCCGGGTGGGAATGAATGGGGAAAATTACAGACAAGCACTTTTACTGTCTGGACTTTGGTATATGATGTTTCCGGGCTTTCTTCAGTTCAGTTAAAATACCGTATTGACCCTGATGGCGTCAGAGATTCATCTAATGGACTATATTCAGGCGGAACGTGGAACTCAATTTCAATGACTTCCCGTGATTGGGCATCAAGGACAAATCCCGCACCGACTTACAAAGCATCCGAATACAGTGCACGAGTTACAGGTGTTTCAAACGCGTTGGTTGATTACTATGTAGAAGCAACCGATACAAAAGGCAATATCAGTAAATCACCAATTTTACATGTCTGGGTAGGTCAGGCGACAACACCGTCACCGACGACTTTATGGACACCAACAAATCCGACAACTAATGATGTAATCACTATCCGTGCATCTGTTGATAACAAACCCGGCAAACTGCACTGGGGCGTGAATAACTGGATACAGCCAAACTCCGTCTACTGGCCCGGTAATTCTACGACAACTATCTGGGGTACCGACGGGAAAGCAGTCCAGACGGTATTGTTATCCACAGAAACAGGGAAGTATTTTATACAACTTGGTCCGTTCAATAAATCGCAACAACAGGTCTCACAAATCAATTTCGTATTCAACTGGAACGATGGCACCTGGGATAATAATAGTAACCAGAACTGGAACATAAACCTTAGTGTTGTAGCAGCAACACCAACAGTATCTATTACATACCCGGCACAGAACTTCTCCGTAACTACATCATCAGTAGATATTTCAGCAACTGCAACAGACGATGTCGGGGTAACAAAAGTAGAGTTTTTCTATCGCTCTACAGCAACTGTTACCTGGACATTTATATCTTCGCATACTGTAAGCCCGTATGTCACGTCTTGGAATGTTACGGGCTTAAACGAAGATAGCGATTATATACTTCAAGCGCGCGCTTACGACGCCGATAATAATGTCGGGATTTCGCCAGATGTTAAAGTGAGAATCAATTTGATAAACCAGCCACCTTCTGTAACTATACTTGAACCAGTTGGAGGTGAATTATGGACAGGTTCACGAAATATACGATGGACTGCCACTGACCCTGACGGCGATACGCTCGGAATAACTTTACAATATATTCGGTCGGATATTACCTGGACAAATATCGCAACTAACCTGTTAAATATCGGAACACATACCTGGAATACGACTTTTCTTCCAAACTCAACTTCATACATGGTTCGCGTGATTGCATCAGACAATGGGGGACTTACAGGAATTTCCATCTCAGGCCAATTTACCCTGCGAAACTACCCCGGAACGATTACAGATTTGACGGCGTCGTCTGCTCTCGACGGTCAGGGCATAGAACTTTCATGGACAGCACCCGGAGCCGACTGGACGGTCGCGACATGCTCGGCATACGATATAAAATACTCAACAAGTATCTCAGCGTCGCCGGCGATTTCTATCGACAACTTCAACTCGGCAAGAAGCGTCTCTCAGTTTTCTCCAATACCTCCGCCATCTCCACCGGGAAGTGGGCAGACGCTTTTGTTGACGGGGCTTTTGTCAAATGCGACATATTATTTTGCAATTCGCTCTCGGGATGAAGTTCCGCTGTGGTCTGAAATATCAAATGGTGCAACGGCTTATACCTTACCGGACATTATAGCCCCCGCCGCAGTTGCCAATTTATCAGCGACTGTGTTGTCCGCAAATTCTGTCCGTCTCACCTGGACCTCCCCCGGCGACGACGGAAATTCGGGAACGCTTCTTTCAGGCAGTAAATTTGTTGTCAAATACTCAACCAATAGCGCTGATGGATGGTCAAGCGTAAATGTCGTAACTATATCAACATCAAATGTCTCGCCCGGGTCGTCACAGATACGTATCATTGAAAATCTTTTAAACGGAACCTCACATTATTTCTGGATTAGAACATATGATGAAGTTGGAAATGAATCAGAGTTGTCAAATGGAGCAACTGCATATACACCTGCTGGTGTTACATTCAGAAATATAACTGTGGATGGCTCACTTGCTGACTGGCTACCGGCAGAAAACATGGGACTTCGTAATGGAAATACTTTTTATTTTACCTGGTCATCAACTGCGATTTATATCTGTTATGCCGGTCCAGATGTCAATACGACAAACAACGATTTCTTTGTGTTGTTTGACACCCATACCGACTATAATACAACTGTCGGCACAACGAGTCCGGTGACTGCCTGGGATGGTGCTGAGAATCATATACTGCCATTCCGGGCAGATTACGCGTTATGTGTGGAAGGGACTGGATATAGAGCAGTCCGAAACTGGACGGGTTCTTTATGGAATGACCCCGGCAACGGCGGGGGAATTGCGTCAGTTTCACTCGGCGCGACTGTAAATGAAATTGCTATTTTACGTTCTACTCTTAACAACCCGACCAAACTGCGTGTACTTATGTTTCACAAATGGGAGACGGCAAGAAATGTATATAACGCATACCCGACACAAAATCCAGCGCCTAATGATGCGAGTAATGTCACATTTACTCATTTTTATGATGTGAACCTGGTCTCAGGTGTAAATCCCAAAGATTCGCCGGTTCTTTCTACCACTACCGCAAACACCGACAACATTCCTCCGTCGGCAATCAATAATTTATCCGCTTCGCCAGGTCCTTCAGCCGGACAAATATCAATCAACTGGACAGCAACCGGCGACGACGGTACTTCGGGTAATGTTTCAAACGGTTATTGGCGCATAGCGTTCAGCACAAATCCTGCATTCAACTTTCAACTGGCAAATTACAATATTCAAATTTCAACTTCATATTCGCCGAGTTCCGGGCATTCATACACTATTTCAGAACTAATATGGGGCGCTACTTACTACATCCGTCTTTGGGCTGCTGATGAAAATAATAATTGGTCGGCAATTTCTAATGGCGCAACTAATTACGTTGCCACTGGCTCGCCTACGCCGGTAATGGATGGGACGAAGGATGCTGCGTGGGGAACTACTCCCGTCGGAACGAGTCCCAACTCAAGGCAGCCGGGCGATTTCTCGAGAGGTATTTTTGTTACTTACGACGCTAATTACTTATATATCGGCTTCTGGTTTGGTGGCGACCCATGGGACGAGAGTCCAACCGCGCGTTCAGCGCATTACAATTTCTTTATTGATACTAATACAACTTCTGGTGGTTCATCAGACCCGTGGCAGTCAAACACAGGTATAAACTGGACCAACAGACCTGATATTGCCGTTTGCGGCTGGGTAAACGGAACAGGTGCAACATCTTTCGGTGGTATGACAAGATATGTCTGGACAGGTTCGGCGTGGGGCACCGGAACATCAATGACTTCCGGGACTGACTTTGGCTCAAACAAAAACAATAACTGGGCTGAGTTCCGTCTACCGAGAACATCACTCGGGCTTACCGCAGGAAAAACATTACAGATACTCGGTATTTTCCGTCCTGCAGACAACAAACCTGGTGTCTCTGATTCAACACCTTATGATTCTGCCTGCTCTGACTGGGCTGATGTCGGTGCGACTTTGACACAGTTCTTTACTTATACTATACCGTCGGATGACAGTACACCGCCTGCTGCCGTTATCGATTTATCAGCACAGCCCGGTGCTGATGCAGGCACTGTGCAACTGCAATGGACAGCCACCGGTGACGATGGCAATACCGGTAACATCGTCAATGGTCAATTTGAAATCCGTTATTCAACATCTTTCGACTTTTCCACCTTTCTACCCCTCTATCTTTCTACCTCTTCTGCCTCAGGTTCCATTCAGAACTACACAGTTGCAGGGCTTGTCCCTGCGTCAACTTATTATTTCCGTCTACGTCTTGCAGATGAAGTCCCCAACTGGTCGGGACTTTCTAATACCGCCACAACTTATGCCACACCGCAGCCATCGCCATGCGGGCCATTCACGCCAGTTATTGATGGAACAAAAGATTCTTTCTGGGGCAGTGTCCCAAATACTATAAGCGTTGGTTTTAAATCGCCCGATAACCGCGCTCGTGACCTCTATATTACAAACGACGCGCAATTTTTATATCTCGGATTTCAGTTTAATGGCGACCCGTGGAATGACGGACTCTCTGCACACTATAACTTCTTCTTTGATACCGTAACTGTCAGTGGAACAACAACAGACCCGTGGATGAGTAATACAACGATTAACTGGAATCATAAACCTGATATTGCAGTAAACGGCTGGATAAACGGTCCGACTGCAACTTCTTTGGGCGGTATGTTGAGATTTAGATCCGACGGAATCAACTGGGGGCCTGGCGCAAGTATGGTTTCAGGAACGGATTTTGCATCTAACAAGACAAATGACTGGGCAGAGTTTAGAATCCCACTTTCAGTCCTTGGCATTACAACAGGACAGAATGTGCATATTGTTCATATATTCCGTCCTGCAGAAAACAAACCCGGTATAACCGATTCCACACCTTATGATGCATCTGCTTGTAACGACTGGGGTAATTCTAACTCGGTAGTAACAGCATCATATACTTACACACTCCGGAGTTTAGGCGACATAACAGCACCTGCCGCGGTTACAAGTTTATCGGCTCAAGCGGGCACGACAGAAGGACAAATTACTTTATCATGGATATCGCCCGGCGACGATAACTGGTCAGGAACACTCGTTTCAGGTTCAATGTTCAAAGTTCAATACTCAACATACACAGAAGTAGTTTGGTCAACCTCAAATGCTCAGGTAATTATCTCCACCAGTGGTGTCTCACCACTATTTGCTATTCGCTATTCGCTATTTGCTATGTCGCCGGGGGCGACATACTTCTTCCGTCTCTGGACACGCGACGAAGCATTCAACTGGTCAGGTATTTCAAACGCTGCAACCACCTGGGCACAAGTTGATGTTACACCACCAGCAGTAATTACTGATTTGACCGCTGCTGTCGGGGTCAATTCCGGTGAAATAAATTTACAATGGACTTCGCCGGGCGACGATGGCACCGTCGGCAATATCGTTAACGGTTCATTTGAAATTCGCTATTCTACTTCTTCCGACCTCTCTACCTTTCTGTCCATCTATCTTTCCACCTCTTCTACATCAGGTTCTATTCAGAATTATACAATCACAGGGCTTGAGCCGGCAAGAACATATTTTTTCCGTCTGAGAACCGCCGATGAACGTAGCAACTGGTCGGTATTTTCAAATACAGCGTCGGCATATGCCCAGTTTGATAACGTGCCGCCGGCAATGGTTAGCGATTTATTTGCCGAGCCTGGTTTTGGAGAAAGAAACGTTAGATTGAGATGGACATCTCCCGGCGACGACGGCAACGTCGGCAATATCGTTAACGGTCAATTTGAGATAAGACACTCTACTTCTTCCGACCTCTCTACCTTCCTGTCCATCTATCTTTCCACCTCTACCACATCAGGTTCTATTCAAAGTTATACAGTTACAGGTTTACTCGGAGGAAGCACATATTATTTCCGTATTCGCACCGCCGACGAAGAGACGCCACCTTTCAAGCAAAGAAATTGGTCAGAATTGTCTAATACCACATCAACAATTACCAACTTTGTTGTAATAACGGCGACAAAATCAATATTTGAAGTCACAAGTTCATCCCGACCTGGTGGTGTGATAACTTACAGAATTATGGTTACAAACAATGGAAATATTGCGCAAAGCAATGTTGTCATCAGAGATAAAATCCCGCAGAATTGTAATTATGTGGCAGAAACGATACATCTTGGCGGTGTCCTAAAAACTGATGCTTTAGACGGAGATGAGGCAGAGTTTGATATAAGCAATAATCTGGTAAAAGTTAACATTCCCACAATTGGTGTG
Source organism: Ignavibacteria bacterium (assembly GCA_041694835.1). Taxonomy (GTDB): domain Bacteria; phylum Elusimicrobiota; class Endomicrobiia; order PHAN01; family PHAN01; genus JBGFRZ01. Next base: position 9,996 of record JBGFRZ010000009.1, on the reverse strand, counting down.
GCGGAGAGTGTCGTCATTGAGTTTAAAGCGCAGATAAAATAATAAAATGGGAGGGTGTATGTGTAGATTAAAGGTTTTGTTTTTGGTTTTTGCCGTAGTAGTGGTTTCAGTTTTTTCTGGTTCTCGTCTTTTTGCAGCAGGCACCGCCGCCAACACGCAAATCCAGAATGGCGGCGATGCTGGTTCACCAAATCTTGCTGATACCGCTGGAGATACTATAGTCCAGTGGCTCGTCGGCAATACGACAAGTTTCGCTGCCAGTAATTTGGCGGGTGTAGTTGTGTCAACGGGTTTTGCTTTGACCGCTTTACCGGCCCCCTCCGACCAAACGCTTCTTCCGGGGGCTACGGCAAACTATGCGTATTCGATCTGCAACCTTGGTAACGCGACTGATACCATATCGCTCTCTACAAGTGTAATTGCTGGTGCGACGTGGCCGGCCAGGATTTTTAGAGATGATAATGCCGACGGCATCCGCCAACCCACTGAAAACACCGAGATTTCAACTACGGGCACATTGGCAGCAGATGCGACTTTTTATTTCTTTGTAAGCGTTGTGATTCCTTCAAATGCCGTAGACGGCTCGACTTCAACGATTCGTCTGACAGCAAGAAATCGGAACGGTTCGGGCACTGAAGACAATTGGCCAGCCGCCGGCAACGACACTCGCATCGACGACACCACAACGAGATCCAGCGTAACTACTTTGCAAATGGTAAAAGGAGCAAACAGAAGTACAGCAAGACCATTTACCGACCCGATTGTTTATACCTCTACGATTACTGCAACCGGTTCAGGGACTGCAACAAATGTGATTTATAGAGACAAACTACCGCTACAATGTGACTATATAACCGGAAGCATAGTCAGATGTATATGGTCAACCGGTGGGACTCGTGAGTCAATCAGTGATGGTGTGGCATGGAACAGCGGCGATCAACTTATTACTGTAAATCTTGGCGACTTGACCGCCGGCACGAGTGCATATGTAGAGTTTAGAGTCAATGTAAGATAAAAAAGCAATCAGTAATCGGTGAGTGTTTTTAGAAATTTATAGAAAGTAGTGCTCTGTGACAGAAGTTATTGATAGTAGTCGTCATTGTCAGAACCGCTCAACATCAATGGTGACAATTTTTGTAAATCCCCCTATATTTCCCCTTTATTAAAGGGGGGCCAAGAGGGATTTGTTCCCGACACTCGTGAGCGGCACTATCAAAGACTTATGTCACAGAGCAGTAGTTGCCGATTTATCGGCAGGAAGATGATAAGTTGACAGGTTGATAGGTTGATATGTGGACCATGGACTATTGACTGTGGACTTTGTAGTCGTCAACTTTGTAGCCGTCAATTTTCAGTTGACGCTTTGCGGCGATTAAAAATCATCGGTATAGATTATGAAGTTAAAGAAAATATTATTCTCTCTAATAATTCTGACGGCAGACGTTTCTCATCTTTTGTCTATTGGAACTTCCGCCGGAACACTTATTAGAAATGGCGGAGATTCCGGAGTGGTGGATATCTGCGATCAACCGGGCGATACAATTGTTTCAAGGGATGCCATGGGAACGACTTTTTATTTTACATCTCATCTCTCAATAGTCGCGGTGTCAACAGGATATGCTATTTCTCAATTACCATCCGTCTCGCCGCAGACGCTTACATCGGGCACAACACGATATGTCTCCTTTAATTTCTGTAATCTTGCCAATGCCGCTGATAATTTTACGATTTCGGCATCTACGGTTTCGGGCGAAAATTGGAGCGTTAAAATATTAAAAGACGACAATTCCGATGGAGTTCGCCAGTCGGGTGAAAACACCGAGATTTCAACTACGGATTCATTGGCAGCAGATGCGACTTTTTATTTCTTTGTTATGGTTTATGTTCCTTCCGACGCAAAAGGAGGGGATTCATCAGTCATAAGTGTAGTTGTAAAAAATCAGAATGGTCAAGGGACAGAGGACAACTGGCCGCATGCAGGCAACGATACCATAACCGCTAATTTTAAGGTTGGGGTTCAAGCAACCATCGTAGATACCGTAAAACCTAATCCCCCTTCGGGAATCAGAACAGTTATTGAAAACGGAAGAGTTCGTATTCTGTGGTCCGCCGTAACATTAAATACCGATGGTTCGCAATGCAATGACCTTGCGGGCTATAAAGTTTATAAATCCACGCAACAAAGGATTTCTCAAAATCTATGGACGTTCAAAGTCGCTCTTTCATCACACACACATAGTTGGTTGGATAATGAGAACAATGCGACAATAGTATATTATAGGATAACGGCTTATGATACGAGTGGCAACGAGAGCGAGGCCTCTATGCTCATTGATTCTCGTCCCGAAGCACAATTAGCGGCTGTTTTAGAAGAAAGCGGCAAAATTACCGCTTCTATTGAGATACCCGCTTCTGCTGCATCAATATTATTAGGAGCAAATAATTCCATGGGGGCAGATATCGTATTGAAACTTGCCCGACTTAAAAACGAGGAAAAACAGGGAGATATCAGCGTCATTGAATTTAAGCCATACAGAGCGGACACAAACACGGCATTGCCCCCAAAATTTAAGTTTTCAGATGCGGTTGTCTTAAAATTCTATTACGATATCGACAATGACCTGATTGTGGACAAAATTGGAATTCCAGTAAATACCGCCGAAGGAAAACTTGCAATTTTTTATCATAACGGCATAGAGTGGGTGAAATACGGGGGGAGGAACAATAAAGATGACAAGAGCATAGAGATAAAAACGAGTCATCTTAGTAAATATAAACTCTCGCAGTCGCTTTCGGATAAAGTGCAATTAACGATTACCCCCAGAAAAATCTTTTCTCCCGACGATAAAAACGCCGAATTTAACAAAATCAGATTTAACATAGTAAACCCATATAATGAAAGATTCGTCGGAAAAATATTTGATATTAATGGCGCATACGTTTGCGATTTGAACCACGAAGTGGGCGCCGCCGATAACCCCTGCATTCTTTATTGGGACGGAAAAGATTCCAGAGGAAGACCGGTTGCGAGTGGTTTGTATATCTATCAGATTGAAGGAAACAAAACAATAAACGGAGTCGTGGTGGTAGCGAGATAAAAAGACAGGCAACAGGGAATAGGCAGCAGGCAATAGGGTTAGTGAAATGAATAAAAGACAGAGAATAGAGGACAGAGGGCAGAGATGAGGACACAAGAGCGCAAGAGCACAAGGCAGAGCATCAGAGCAGCAGTTTCAAAAATACTACTGCGCTACTGCTCTACTGCACTACTGCTCCTTCTTTTTTACCTTCTACCTTTTACCTTCTACCGTCTACCAGTTGTTTACGGGGCTTTTGGTGAACTTGGCGTCGGAGCAAGACCGCTCGGAATGGGCAATGCTTATGTGGCATTGTCCGATGATGTATATAGCATTCATTATAATCCGGCTGGTATGCTCGATCTCTTCAAACCTGAATTTTCGTTTGAATATGCCAGGTTATTTTGGGGACTTTCAGGTCCAGATGAAAGTAGTTTAGGAAATTCTTTCGTCGGTTTTGTCCATCCCGAGGTAGATATTTACGGCACGAGCGCCTTAGGTCTTGCGTGGAAAAATCTTCACTATGGAAATTATTATCAAGAAAACTCGGTTTATATTTCTCACGCGCGTAAAATAAGCGATACTCTTTCTATGGGTCTAAACACAAAGATATTGAGCATTTCATATGGGTCTGATGAATACACCCGGCAATATGATTTGTTTAATGAGTATGGTTATACTACAAAGTTATCTTTAGGATTTGATTTGGGTGTTATGTATAACTTCGTTGAAGATTGGTATGCAGGACTTGCCATCAAAAACATAAACAGTCCTAACGTTGGTTTATCTCAGAAACCAGAAGATGCTTTGAAACCGACGATTACGCCAGGTATTTGTTACGGGATATCCGATTTAAATGTTACAATGGATATTATTTTTGATATGGCAGATGTGATGTTGCTAACAGGTGTAGAAAAATGGCTTCAAGAGAACTCCGTTGCTTTACGAGGCGGATTGAACACCGGAACACGAAATAAAGGCTCATTTTCAGTCGGATTTGGCTATTACTATAAAGAAATGTTTAACATCAACTATGGTTTTGTATGGAATCTCTCGGGTATAAAAGACATCTACGGAACCCACCGAATTTCTCTTTCTTACAAATTTAATCTTCCCACCGCTCTGTCTCGCCAATAACTATCAATACCGACGGCACAATCCCACTTTGCAAATCCCCCTGTGCGGAGTTTACCCCGTTAGAAATACCCAAGTTATTAAGCAGAAACCAAAAATTTCAGACGAACTTGTAGCCATCGGAGATTTCTAACGGGGTTTATGGAAGCACCGCTGAAAGAGCAGATATTAAAGATAGGTAACGATACGTTTCCACAATAATATCCGTCCAAATTGTAAATCCAATTGGCAATTTGTCCATTTTTTGCTATAATCGTTTTGTATAATTAAAAGGGATATATCAACCAAACGCCAAGATACTCCGTAACTTCCCGCTCCAAGGCTATTTGCAGCATGTATCGGGCGCTCATCTTTATAAATGCGTCAAGCGTCTGCGACAGTGCCTCTGCTTTTCCACTGATAAGCATATCTTCAACAACTTGACGAAACACTTGACTTTTTGCTATCCTTCTTGTAGGCGTAAAACCTCTTTTTTAGGGCCTCTTTGGACCCTTGTTTTTGTTATAGGAGATATTTTACGCCTTTTTTATTTATTTTTCAAGAGACAACATCATGAGTTTTTACAGGAATTATAGCACATTACCTTATCGGAGGGTCATATGGAGGAAAAACAAAAGACAATTTGGTCGTTTGATTTAGGAACTGGGAGTATCGGGGAGTGTGTGCGACGGGGGAAAGAGATATTGCATCTACATTCACTTTTACTGCCGAATGATTTTGCGATATTAAAAGATGCTCGCGAAAGAAGGAGGCAAATCAAAACCCGTCGGGCGCACAAAAAACGCGAGGATTGGTGGCGAGCACAGTCAAAAGAAGTTGGAATTGAAATTTTGGAAACGGGACATCTTACCGCCGACGGAACATTTGTAAAACCGGACGAAAGAATTTCCCGCCAATTTCCCAAAGACGGCGACAAAACCATTTACGCTTCCTGTCTTTTGCGTATCGCTCTTTTACAAGGTGTAAAACTTGAGGGTTGGCAGATTTACAAAGCCATCTGGTCGGCAATACAAAGGCGTGGCTACGACGCCGACTTGCCATGGAAGGGAAAATTAAAACGCAATGTTTCTACAGAGGAAGAGACCGATAAAGCGAACGCAAATAACGAGAATAAAAAATCAGCCACCGCAAACGATGAAGACAACGAAAACAAAAAAGACGAAAAAGAAAACCGCGCCGCAGTCAAGAATTATCAGCAAGAGTTAGAAAAAATTTTCAAAAACGAAAAATACCGCCTACCCTGTTATTACGAAGCATATCGGCTCGGCATCTGGAACCCCAACAACCCCGACAAATTGGACGGAAAACTCAACACCAATCCCGAACCAGCAAGGAACAAAGAAAATCGCACCTCTCTTATCCCACCGCGAAAACTCGTGGCACTTGAATTATTAAAGATGCTCGAACAAGCGTCTAAACAATACCTGAAACTCAAAGACAAAGTCAGATATGTCCTCTACGGTCCGGGCGAAGAAGAATACGCTTCATGTAAAAACGAAAAATACTTCAAACATCGCGGCACAGAGTGGGACGCTCAGGGGCTCATCTCTCAAAAAATCCCGCGGTTTGACAACCGTATAATTTCTAAATGCGTTCTAATCCCGCGTCTCAATGTGTGCAAAGCGTCCGACGAACTAAATCAGGAAGTAACATTTCTGCTCGAACTAAAAAATATCCGCTATACAGATATGACCACCGGCGAGGCAGAAAAACCTCTATCTCCTTCAGCGCTAAAAAATTTATTTAATGCTCATAACGACACCAAACATATCCCTGTAAAACAACTTGAAAAGTATATCAAGACAAATCTCTCTGGCCTTCCGCCCTCAAATCTTGTCAAAGTAGAAAAACCTAAAACATCTGGACGTTCACGATTCTGCCGACCGTCATTGAGAATCTTGAAGGAAATTCTGCTTTCCGGCAAAAGTCCACACGCTTATCACAAAGAATGGCTCGCGGACAACAAAAACAAAGACCCGCAAAAAGGTCTTGTCGCTGAAGACATAAAATTTTTGCTCGATATGTCAGCCGAATGGGAAAAATTTTATATCCCCGACCGCCGCATAGAAGAATCGGAACTGAAAAAATCCGAGAGTGAAAAACGCATAGCCGAAATCCTTGGGGGTATCACAAATCCCGTCGTGAGGCACCGGCTGGAATTATTTGTAAAGCGTCTGAAATTCTTGAAAGACAAATGCGGAAGCAACGGAGAACCAGACAAAATAATACTTGAGTTTGCCAGGGAAGGCGAGGAAAGTTTTCAAGGACCTAAAAACAAAAACCGCAAAAAATGGGAGAAACTCCAAAAAGAAAACCGCGCCAAAAAAGACGAAGCGTACAAATCCCTCCAAAATTCCAAAATAACCGGTAAACGATCACTTGAAAAAATGATGTTATTCAAAGAACAAGTTGGCTACGATTTTTACTCAATGTCGCCACTTGTCGTATCAAAATTGGATTCAGAAGAATATGAAATAGACCACATAGTCCCGCGAGAATCAGGCGGCTCAGACGCTTACATAAACAAAATTCTTACCACTGCTGAAAACAATCGCAACAAAGCCAAATGCACACCTTATGAGTGGCTCTCATCAGACAAAAACAAGTGGTTAGCTTTCATAAAAGCAGTCGGCCAGAGTAATCTAGACAAGAAGAAAAAAGCGCTGTTAACCTCTGAAAACTCGCTTGAACTTATAAACAAATACACCGACCTTGCCGCCACCGCTTATATTTCCAAACTTGCACAAAAAATTGTTCATCTGTTTTTTGGCTGGCCTCAACTTACCGAAGGCTCAGCAAGAAAAGTCATCGTTGCAAACGGTGGATTCACTGCAAAACTTCGCAGAAAATACAAACTCGACCGACTGCTCCATCCTGGCTTGCCCGACGAAGATTTCACAAAATTAGCCCGAAGCGGAGAACTCGACAAAAAAAACCGAACGAATCCCCGCCACCACGCCCTTGATGCACTCGTTATTTCAATGACTCCGGAACTAAAACTTGATCTTCGCACCAAAGGCGACATATTCCCCGATTGGTTTCACAAGGACTATTGCCGGCAAGTTATTGAAAATGTTTATCCTGAAAGAATCCGATTTGAAAAGCCAAAACTCGCTGAGACCATCTATGGTTTGCGACGGATAATCAAAGACGGCAAAGTGTGTTATGTCTTTACCACCCGGTTCGGAACGGGCACGAGAATAAAACATTTTCGCAAACTTCAAGACGCTCAAAAATTCTACGATGGTATATTTGACGAGCGAATAAGAGATGATTTCAAAAAAGAACTCTACTCAAAACCATCTCAAGAAGGATGGGAAAAGTTTATTAACGCTTATACGCGCGACGGCTCAAAACCCAAAAAGTTTGTTCAAATTGCCTCGTCCACTATAGATAAAGAAACTGGCGAGAAACTTGAAAAAGGCGAACTATTGAAATATGGTGAGTTCATCCGAGGCAAAATGCCGGGGCAGTGGCTCAAAAATAAGAAAGAGTTTTTAGGGTTTATCGTCTATCAAAACAAAAAAGAGGAGTGGAAGCGTGAACCGATTTATGTTTTTGAATCGTTGTATGAAAAAATCAAGACGCTCAAAAACAATCCCGAAATAAAAAATCCGGTCTTTTTCCGTTCGGGGATGCTCGTTGAAATCAAAAACGACTGCAACCTTCAAAATCCAAAACAAAAAGTTGCAAAGGGATTTTGGTATCTTAACACCATAATACACACAAACACAGTAAAATTAACTTCTATAGACGGAAATACATCTGTATTAGCAACTTTGAATGAACTTATGACCAACGGTAAAATGGAGCCAACCCAAAAAACGGCAATATAACAAGCATCAAAAACAGAACGACTACGAGAGGGGATATGTCCTACCATCTAATCCACATACTCCAACATCAGAGTCGCCTTCATATTGACCGCGGCTGTCTCGTCCTCAAAACCCCGGACGGCATCGAGCGTAGAGCACCGATTTCAGACATACTTGCCGTAATAGTTGCCGCACAGGGCGTTCAATTTTCAGGCGAGTCGCTTTCTGCAATCATTTCAAACGGCGGTGTGATACTTCATTGTGACCACAACTACCGACCCATCGGAAAAACCGTCGGACTCCACAGGGTTGTCCATTCCGAGATATTTGAGCGTCAAATTGGAAAATCGCTTACTTTTTCCGAAAAACTCTGGTTGCAACTTTTCAAAACTAAACTTGAAAATCAGTGCGTTATACTTGATTCAATAAAAGTTACTCACAAACTACATAAGTATCTCACTGAGGAAAATCCCGACGAAGGTAATGTTGCACGGCACTACTGGAAATTTTATTTCTCAAAATTTGGGAGAAAAGCCCCACATATCAGAGAGCATAAAGACGCTGAACACCCTGTTAATCAAATGCTTAACTACGCCTATGCCGTAATGGGTGCACTTGTCCACAGAAGCGCCATAGCACACGGGCTCAACACAACACTCGGCATCCACCACAAATACCGTTTCCGCTCAGAGCCGCTCGTTTATGACCTTCTTGAACCGCTCAGACCATTCTGTGACCTTTCGCTCTTAAGATTCAAAACAGAAAATCCTCGCAAACCTATAGAAGAATACATAAAATTCGTGGCATCCGACCTCATAAATCTCCGCATAAAATACGACGCTACAAAAACCCTTAAACTTGTCAACTCAATAGACAGATATGTTTCGTCAATAACTGATTGCTTTTATACCGGCGTTGTCAACAAACCATTTATTCCTCGTATAGCCGACATATCGTGATGTCAAACATAAAGAGTTCATATCGTATGGGCTGGCTTGTAGTACTTTTTGATTTACCTACGGACACAAACGAAGAAAAAAGAAAGGCGGTCCGTTTCCGCAACGACCTTTTGGACATTGGGTATCTTATGCTTCAGTACTCAGTATATGTCAGATGCGCTGTAACTATTGATAAGAAAAAACATCTCATAGCAGAATTATTTGCAATAAATCCGGGTACAGGAAGTGTAAAATGTCTTTTTATAACCGACGCACAGTGGGAACAAATGGCGACCATCTGCGATGAAAGAAAATACGGCACAAGGAAGGTGAACAATAAATCATTTAAGGGAGAACAACTTCAATTCTGGTGAGTTAAAAAAAGATAACCCTGACGTGCCATGCAGAGGTCAAGGTCTCTTTGTATTTTGTTAAGACGCTACTAAACCGTAATGTCAAAACAGACGCTATTATGAACATTATGAGATTATTGAAAAACCCATCTTTTTCACTTAAAGGGCAGTTTCTTAACGGTTAAAAGTTTCAATCAGACCGCAAAACTCCTCGCTTTGCTCGTCGGACATTGCGGTCTAAACGATTTCAACTTTTAACCTGAAACTGCCAAATCGTTCAAAAGATTAAGGTTTTTCAACGAGCTCATTATACAATTTTTAGCGCAGAAAATGCAAATCTTACGCAAATCCGCACTATAAATCCTATTATAACAAATTCAGAATTTTAGTAGCGTCAAAACAATATGTTGGCAAGACAGATGTTTCTAATTATTATAACAAATTCAGAATTTTAGTAGCGTCAAAACGACTTATAGAACGAATAAACTACCGACCACATTATAACAAATTCAGAATTTTAGTAGCGTCAAAACTCTATAACGACAGTTCCTTATATTCTTTGGTAATAGCCAAAGAAAACGGACTAAAATTATGCTAAAATAAGACATTGTGAAACGACAATGTCCCCAATGTTCTCACTGTTGGGCATGGAGGCTTAAAGACGGTAGATACAAGTGCC
>JBGFRZ010000025.1:0-7506 GCA_041694835.1 Ignavibacteria bacterium | reverse complement strand
CTTGTCCTGATAGCGAAGCGGCGTGAAGTCCCAGATTTTATCAGGGCAGGTGACACACCCCCAGCCCCTCTTAATAGAGGGGATAAAGTGGTGTGGCTTCTTGCCCCTCTAAAAAGAGGGGTTGGGGGTGTGTTGTCGCACCACAAGTTGGTGCAGCTACAACCAAAAAATCGCTCGTGCAAAAGAACAATTATTTTTGCGACAGAGCACTAGATTTTATTTTTCATATGTCCGCCTGAACCACCGGATTTTATTTTTATTATTTCCGACAAAATACTGACGGCAATCTCGCCGGGCGCGCCGTCGCCCAAATCAAGTCCGACAGGTGTAAATACTTTAGGATTATTTGAAGCGTTAAGTCCTTGCTTGTCAAGTTTTTCCAAAATTTCCTTAACTTTTTTTTTGCTGCCTATCATTCCTATATAATTCGCATTACTCTTTAATGCGTTTTCAAGACAGAGTGCATCGTAGAGATGTTTATATGTGACAATAACGACATAAGAATGTGACGTTAGACGGAGTTTTGTAAAAGCATCTTTGAAAGGGCAACAGAGCACTTCTTTGGCCGAAGGAAAAAACTCTTTTTTCGCATATTCAACTCTATCGTCTATTACACTATAAGTTAGTCCCGCCAAATCAGCCATTGGACCCAATTTCCGGGCAATATGGCCCGCTCCAAAGATGAATAATTCCGCATTGTCGGAGTGAAATGCTTCGATAAAAATCTCAACTGCTCCGCCGCAAAGCATCCCGATATCTTTTGTAAGAACATATTTTTTGTATGTCTTTTTTCTTTCCTTAATTAGCGCGGCAGAGTCGGCAATAACCTTTTTTTCCAGAGCCCCGCCGCCGACAGTCCCTTCTGAAGTTTCATCAGGATGGACGATAATTTTTGAGCCGACTTCCGTCGGTACAGAACCCTCAACAGCAACTACCGTGGCGAGCGCGAACTCCTTGTTTTCAAATTGAAGTTCGGCAACCCTTTGAATTATTTTATCCATGTCATCCTCGTCTCAATTGTAAAATATCCGAACAAATGTTCGGTTATTTTTAAAAAAGTAATTCATTAAAATCTTCCGATGTGTCAATGTCTGCTACAACGCCTTCGTCATCAACATCCACATAACAGACGCTGTCCTTGTTGTTTCTTATAACGGATTTTGCGCCGTCCTTGAGCATCCCAGACAAAAGTTCGTTGTAGAAAACCGATGGGAAAACGGCGGGATGTCCGTTTTTTCCTCTATAACGCGGAATGTGTATACACTCTTTGCGGAGCGACCATTTTTCTTTGAGGAGCTCGTATGTTTTTGTCCGAACTGTCGGACAATCGCAGGGATTGAGAAAAAACGCCTCACTCTTTGCGTCCAAACACTTGAGACCAACCCTCAGCGACGATAACTGACCTTCCCGATAGTTAAAATTTATTACCACTTTCAAATTATTTAAATTGCTGTTTTTAAGTATAGTTTCGCTGTTGGCACCCAAGACAACTACAACTTCGTCGGTTCCCGCGGCGAGCATTTTTTCAGCGATGGTTTCTATAAAATTTTTATCGCCAAGTTTCAAAAGTTGTTTGATTATTCCGCCCATCCGAGTGGATTCCCCGGCGGCGAGAATGATTCCAGACAGCATATTATATAAGTAGTTTTATTTTCGTGTTATTCGTGTCAATTCGTGGTAAGTTTTTTAATCAGTATTTATCCGTATTTATCTGTGGTTAAAAAATCAAAAAATATGAAACCACTAATGAACACTATTTATGTAAAGAATTGTGAAAATGATTTTACAAGCAAAGCACCCGCGGTGTAGGTTCTATAATTTTTATTCGAGCGGATGTCGTCGATGGGTGAGATTTCTTGCCTAAGTATCACAGCGGCCAGGTTTATGGTTTTATAAGTTATCGGCTTTCCTTTAAGAAAATGTTCCGTATCGGCGCATTTTAGGACCGTCTGCCCCACCGCACCGGCTGCGATTTTGATGTCATCTATTTTTTTGTTTTTTATTTCCGCTGCGATGGCCAGCGATACTTTAGAAATCGCAAAAGCGCTCCTTCCCGCGAGTTTTTTGTAGGAAGCGAAATTAAAGTCATTTTTAGGGATGATAATCTCCGTTATCAACTCGCCGTTTCTAAGGATGTTTCTCTTTGGCCCGGTGAAAAAATCGCTTATTCCGACGACACGGATTTTTCCGTAATAGAAGAGTTTCATCTTCGCTTCAAGGACAGTAAGAGCCGGGAGCGAATCGCCAGCTGGCGACGAGTTGCCAATGTTGCCTCCGAAGGTTCCACGGTTTCTTATCTGGGGAGAGCCGACAGCTTCAGATGCCGCCACCAGGATGGATGCATATTTTTTTATGAGTCTGTTGCCGGCGGCCTCGGTGAAAGTCGTAAGCGGACCGATGACTATGGAATTTTTTGTTTCAATGACGCCGCTCAAACCAGAAATGCCGGATATGTCCACAAATGCATTTGGTTCGACGAGCATCTCATCTTTCATCTGGACGTAAATATCCGTCGTGCCGGCCAGAAAATATATCTTTCGGTTGAGTTCCGGAATTTGATTTAACTCGGTCGCTTTTATATATTCCATAGATTCTATCTTTGGGCTCTCATCATAATAGCGGATTTTTTTACCGCCTCGATGATTTTTGTATAACCCGTGCATCGACACAAGTTGCCGGAGAGCGCGACTTTGATGTCATTCGTTGAAGGATTTTTATTTATGTCCAGCAGCGCTTTGGCCGAAAGGATCATCCCTGGTATGCAGAATCCGCACTGCACCGCGCCTTCCTCGATAAATGCTTTCTGTAGGGGATGGAGTTCGCCGCTTTTTGAAAGACCTTCAATAGTGTTCAAGGACTTTCCAGCGACCTGACCTATGGGGATTATGCACGAGTTTACGGCCATTGCATCCATAATTACCGTACAAGCTCCACACTCTCCCTTGCCGCAGCCCTCTTTGGTCCCTGTGAGGAACAAATCTTCCCTCAAGACCTTGAGGAGTGTCTTGGACGGTTCGCAATCGACAACAACTTTTTTCCCATTGACGGTGAATTTTATTTTCATATACTTGTCATCCCACTTGCCACTTACCACTGTTCTGTTAAGTTAGTCCTTGATAATGCTACCCTGATCTCATTGCAATCACGAGCACGAAAAATCCCCCTGCTTCGCTTTCCCCTTTATTAAAGGGGGAATAAAAGGGGGATTTACTATCAATAACTTCTGTCACAGGGCACTACTCTCCGCCAGTATTCTTTCCGGTATAGCGGGCAGAGCCCTGATGCGCACGCCCGTAGCGTTGTAAATAGCGTTTATTATCGCAGGGGCAACACAAATCAAGGGGGGTTCTCCCAGCCCTTTCGCCCCGAACGGCCCGTCAGTAAATTTCTTCTCTACGATAATTGGCTTGATGAACTCCGGTATGTCCATGGAAGTTGGGATTAGATATCCACTGAAGTTTGGATTCAAAATCTTCCCATCCTTCAATATCAAATTCTCGAAAATTCCGTAGCCGATGCCCTGAAGCGCGCCTCCTTGTATCTGTCCCTCGGCGAGCTGCGGGTTTATCGCCCTGCCTATATCGTGGGCGCTTGCGATTTTAAGGATATTGACCTGACCTGTTTCAATGTTCACTTCCACTTCAGCCGCCACCGTCGAAAAAGTATAAACGATGTAAGCGTCGCCGAGGCCGGTGTCGTTGTCGAAAGTCGTACCCTCTTCCTTCCACCAACCGTCGTATGTGAGATTTTCGCGCCTTTTATAACATTCGTTGATGGCGTCGAAGTATGAGATTTTCTTGTCGCCCATGTGGTAGTATCCGCATTTGGTGGTGACCTTGGCGGATGATTTTTCTCCGAGGATTTCACAGACGACTTTATCGATTTTTTGCCTTATGTGTTTTGTAGCGTTGAGTATTGCGTTGCCGGACATAACAGTCGTCCTTGAAGCTACCGTCGGTCCGCTGTCGGGCACACGCGAGGTATCAACCTCGACGATATCGGCCATCTCGTATGGGGCGCCTATGCCTTCGGCGGCTATCTGGGAAAGTATCGTCCTTGCACCCTGTCCCATGTCGGTGTTGCCTATCGCTATTATGATTGATCCGTCTTGCTGTATCTGCACATGTGCTCCCGCTTTTGCGAGAAACTTTCCCGCTGCGCCGAGACAAACGCCATAAAAACCTGAAGCCATTCCGAAGCCGCGCCGTAAAACTCCAACCGTCACCCGTTTTCTGTTTTTCCAACCGATGGAATTCGTAGCTTTTTTCATCGTCTCGACAAGACCGCAGCTTGAGCTCAATTTTTGATATGTGCTTGTGGATGAGCCCGGTTTCAATGCGTTTTTCAGGCGAAGTTCAAGCGGTTCCATGCCAAGTTTTTCGGCGAGTTCGTCAATCAATGACTCATTGGCGAAAGCGACTTGCGGCTGTCCGAATCCCCTGAATGCCCCACAGGGGACTTTGTTCGTCGCTACAGCAATCGCTTCGATGCTGACGTTTGGAATTTCATATGGTCCTGCGGCGTGAATAGTTCCGCGCCACAGAACAATCGTGCTTAATGTGGCAAAAGCTCCACCGTCGAGAATGTATCTGACATTGCAAGCGGTAATTTTGCCGTTTTTCTTCGCGCCATATTTTATCTCTATATGCCCCGGGTGCCTCTTGGACATCGAAACAAAGTCTTCTTCCCGGTTGTAGATTATTTTCACCGGTCTTCTGGTTTTATAAGCGAGCAAAGCGGCGTGACCTGCGACTATGGAAGGGACGTCCTCTTTTCCACCGAATCCGCCGCCCGTCGTGGTCTGGACGATTTTCACGTTGTTTTTTGTAAAGCCGAGTATGTCGCACACAGCGTTCAGGACGTAGAACGGACACTGCATCGTCCCATAGACGGAGATTCCGTTGTCTGTGAGCTCGGCAAGCATTCCCTGGGTTTCGAGGTATGAATGGACCTGATAGTTTGTGGTGTAGGTTTTTTTCACAACAACGTCGCAGTTTTTGAAAGCATCTGCGGCGTCCCCCTTTTTTATTATGAATCTTTTGAATATGTTGTCGTCGCCGTAAATTTTTGGGGCGGAGTTTTTAAGCGATTCAAGCGGGTCAAAGACGGGCGCGAGTTTTTTGAAGTTGATTTTTACGAGTTTGGTGGCGGTTCTTGCAATCTCTTCTGTTTCTGCGACCACAAGAGCGATGGCTTGTCCTGCGAATTTGGCAACCTTTTCGGCAAGAAATGGATAATCGGGCAAAACAAGTGGGACTATATTTTTGCCCGGGATGTCCTTCGCGGTATAAACTCCGATAACGCCTTTGATTTTCTCAACGTTCTTCGTGTCGATGGAGAGGATTTTTATGTATGGTTCCGGTGAGCGAACCGTGGCGCCGAAGAGCATGTCCACCCTTGTGTAGTCGTCGATAAATTTCGCTCTGCCGGTGACTTTGTCGAGAGCGTCTTTTCTCTTAACTGACTTACCAACGGTGTCCATACGGCAGTAATTATATAATAAAGAATTTTTTTTGTCAACCTCGCAGAATTTGACAGAATGGAAAAATTTTATATAATGAGATTATTGAAAAACCCATCTTTTTCACTTAAAGAGCAGTTTCTTAACGGTTAAAAGTTTCAATCAGACCGCAAAACTCCTCGCTTTGCTCGTCGGACATTGCGGTCTAAACGATTTCAACTTTTAACCTGAAACCGCCAAATCGTTCAAAAAATTAAGCTTTTTCAACGAGCTCATAATAAGCATCGTGTTTGAAGTATCACTAATGGGAGGTTATGTACTATGATAAGGATTATTTTTTTCGTTTTTTTGATATCATTGCAGTTTAAGGTTTACGCTCAGGTTTCATCTTACACCGTCATAAAGGGCGACACATTGTGGGATATATCACAAAAGAATTATAAAAATCCATACCTGTGGCCTTCTGTGTGGGATGTGAATAAATCAACCGTCACAAATCCGGATATCATTTATCCTGGACAGATGCTTTCAATTCCTTCTCTGGAAGATGCCAAAAAAATGGCACCTGCGGTAGTCATTCCATCAATACCTTCGCAGGTAGAAAAAGTAGCAGACATAAAGCCATTGAAAACACTGAAAACGGAAGAAGCGGTTGTTGAGGAAAATATTCAGACAAATGATTCGGAATCTGAAGTGTCGATGGATGCCATCAATGAATCTCAGATAGCCGTTGTCGGGTTGAAAGAAGAAAAATTAGCACCCGCGGCAGAATTTCAGGAAGAACTGCCAGATGTTGAAAATGTCTCTCTGAAAAAAGAACCAGAGGACGCTTTGAGCGAAGCCAAAATCGTGAATGTTTCGTTTAAACCCGACGGAACTATAGTCGGGATGAAAGGTGCAAAACTTCTTATTTCACAGGGGGACATTGTTTATATAAGCGTTGATCCTGGTATGTTTTCCAAAGGGGACAGGTTATCGATTTATAGGAAATCGGGTAAAGTTGAGCATCCTGAACGGGGAAAAAAACTTGGAGTCGAGCTGATTAAAATAGGGCTTGTCGAAATACTTGAAAAGCCCTCCGCCGGGGCATGCGCTGCGAGGGTTCTTCGTTCGAGTGAGCCCGTGGGACTGAATGACTGGGTGATTAAAGAGCCTAAATGAAGTTTTTGATTTTTTTAATAATTTTTGTCGTAGCTATTTACTTTGGAGTAAACTATGCGTTGAGAACCCCGGGTTTTTACGAATACATTTACTCAAAGCCGGAGATATCGCCCAAGTTCTGCTACTATTATGGGAAGATTCTTAAATCAGTGGGAAAATCCGAAGCTGCGATGAACTTTTATAAAATAATCGTGTCCACATATCATTCGAGCGAGTTTGCCCCATTGAGCCTTGTGTCGATGGCCGACATATACGAGGAAAAATTACAGACGGCGGATGCGTTGAAGTTTTACGAGAAGTTTATCTCCGAATATCCGTTGCACTACAAGGCAAACAGGGTAAGGAAAAATATCGAGATAATTAGAAGTAGAAGATGAAAAAGTTCATTTTTTTATTTGGTAATAGCCAATGAAAACGCACCAAAAATATTTGTTTGCGGGACCGCTCACACGACGAGAACATATATGAATTTATATCTTAAAGTTCGCTTAACGTTTCGCCACGCAAAATTTTTACTTACAACTTTAGTTTATTAAAGCGTGGCGCAACGATTTCCCGCTTCACAAACATTTTTGGTTCTCTTTAGTTTGATGCGAATTGTTTGGCTATTACCTTTTATTTTAGCTATTTCGAAAACCGTTTCAGGGTAGAGCTGACATATCGGCGCTGGCTTTTTCCAGAACATCACAGATGAGGATTATTCCGTCGCCAGCGAGCTTAAAGAAAAGTTTATATCCGACGAGAAAATATCCGCTGGCGTAAGAAGGGTGATATAGAGATGAATTTTGCGAAATTTGTAAAAAAATCGCTTGATGATAAAAGATTGAGCGTAAGGCAGGTGGCCAGGCAGATAGACATAGATCCATCTTTTTTCTCTAAAATAC
>JBGFRZ010000050.1:0-33232 GCA_041694835.1 Ignavibacteria bacterium | reverse complement strand
TTGTTTTCGTCAGAAATATTATAGCAATTCCGGAGAGAAAATGCAAATGTTTTATCGTCGGATTTACCGACGAGAATTATTTCAAAGAACTAAAGAGGGTTTTTCAACGCTCTCATAATACTTAAAATCATAAGTTTTTCCCCCTTATTTTTTACACTTTCTTAGTATGTTATCAAAAATCTTTTTAACTTTGTTCCGTTAGAAACTTTATCAAACTCTTTCAATCACTTTAAAATTTTTTTGCTATGAGACAGCGAGATGTTTGCGCGAGGATTTTTTCGAACATGAGTTTAATCTTTTGGCTATTTTAATATCCACTTCAATGCCTTCTAAATGATTTTTAGACGAGAGGATGCCGAGCGATACCGCTTCTTTCCACATCGCTTCAAATATTTTTGAGGCAGTGCGGCGCGATAGTTTTTGTCTTTTTATGAAGTTAGTTTCAAATTTTTCCAGCAACTTGCCATTGGTTATCATTTTTTCCAAAGATAACAACTAAATCACCGCTGAGTGAACTCGTTATATGGCATTTTGGAACAATTCTTTGTCGAGGTCAAGTTCATAAGAGAAAATCGTTTTGATATTCATTTTCTTGGAAGCGCAAAGAATTTCTATGCCAACTATTTTATCTGGCGTGGCGCGAGAATTTTACATTCATTTTCGATGGTTTCAACTATATTTTTTTGACGGAATTGCCGATAAATTTTTTATACCAATTTTCATATCTGTCGCAAGTAACAAGATGTATTTCAAACGGCGATGTCATACCGACAGGTTTTTTCAAACGAGCAAGAACCTCGCCTCTTTCTTCGGGTTCCACCGTTGGTGCGATTATCAAAATATCTATGTCGCTTGCCGGCGATGCCTGCCGTGAAACAATAGAACCGAAAAGATATATTTTTACTTTGTCTTTGCCAAAAATTTTTTCAGCGACAGATTTTATTTTGCGGGCATATTTCAGAGGTGAGCGGAAAAACTTTTCCGATTCTTTCTTTTGTTCAATAAGTATATCTACCAACTCCATAGTGTTTTCAACTTTTTAAGAACGTTTTCGGAAAAAGCGATGAGTTTTGCCACCTGTTTTTCGGTAAATTCCGACGGGAGATAACGCGCGGTGAGATATACTTCTTCCAAATTAGAAACTATGTTGGGCTCTTTTTCCACAAATGCCGAAAAAGTTTTGTCTCCGCTTGCCTTCGATATATTATTAAGCAAACGCGATATGCTGTGCGTTCTTGGGAAATCACCCAACAACATTCCCAATGTGTATTTAAGATAGAGTTGCAACGATTGTTCTGTGTTAAATGCGGCCATGTCATAATCGCCTTTTTTGAATGCATCATCGGCATATTTACGAAATTTATCAGCTCTCTTCCTCAAAAATCCGAGTTCTTCTTTCATGATATTCTCTGACTATATGTGATTCATTGCTCGCGGTTAAGAACTTTATGGGATGTATTCCCCGACAATCCCGCTAACGAGGGACGAGGACACATCCCGCCGCTACAGCAAATCTTCCTTATTCCCTATCTACTAACTACTATCTACTAACTACTTTTTCATTTATAGTATTTTTTTGCGTCTTCAAGAGTCATCGGTTTGTAGTCGGAAGCATGGCCCGCGGTGCCGAAATCCGTCATTTTGGACGCTATTAAAGCGGCGAGTTTTTCCCGGGCGGGTCCGAGATAATCGCGCGGGTCAAATTTTTCAGGCGTCTCGGTGAAAACTTTTCTTATGGCGGCGGTGACTGCAAGTCGTCCGTCGGTATCGACATTGATTTTGCTGACACCAAGTTTTATTGCTTCCTGAAGAGAACTCATTGGCACGCCGCAAGCCCCCGGCAGTTTTCCGCCGTATTTGTTTACTTCGTCAATCATTTCCTTCGGCACACTCGATGCTCCGTGCAAAACCAGAGGGGTTGATGGGAGTAATCTCCTTACTTCTTTGAGAACATCAAAAGCGAGATTTACATCGCCTTTGAATTTGTATGCCCCGTGTGATGTTCCTATCGCGATCGCAAGAGCGTCAAGGCCGGTTTCTTCGACGAATTTTTTCGCTTCTTCGGGGTTTGTTAGATGAATTGAGCCCGAGCCAACGCCGTCTTCAATCCCGCCGAGCCGCCCAATTTCTCCTTCAACTGTGACTCCATACTGATGAGCATACTCCACTACCAATTTTGTAACTTTGACATTATATTCGTAGTCCGACGGGGTCTTGCCGTCTTCCATCAGAGAGCCGTCAATCATAACGGAACTGAAATCAAGCGAGATTGCTTTTTTAACGCTCTCAAGAGAATTTCCGTGGTCAAGATGGAGCGCAATCGGTATATCGGGATTTTCTTCCACGGCAGCGAGCATCAGGTGTTTAAGATATGTAAAGTTTGAATATTTTAATGCTCCGCGAGACGCCTGAATAATGACGGGTGATTTCGTCTTCGATGCGGCATCCATTATCGCCTGAATCTGCTCCATGTTGTTGACATTGTAAGCGCCGACGCCGTAACCCTTTTTTCTTGCTTCTTCTAAAATTTGCTTCATTGGAACCAACGACATGATATCCTCCGGTTGTTAATACACAAGTGCATAAGAGCACAAGAGCACAAGTGCACAAGGTACAAGAGCAGAGGTCAGAGGTCAGAGGTTAGAGGCGAGGGACGAGAGGTTAGGGAATGGAAATTTTTATTCAATTCCTTGTCCCCTATCCTCTATTCTCTATACGCTATTCTCTCATCTCTCTCCTCTCACCTCTCTCTTCTATGCACTATTCGCTATTCGCTCTTTTTACTTCTTTCTTCTACCTTTTACCTTCTACCCTTTTACCTCTGCTCTTTTTAAATTCGCCGATATTTCTGTACTTCTGATATCTTTGCTTGATGAGTTTTTCCTTGTCGAGTTCAAGCAGGGGTTTAATGTTTTTCAGCAAAGCCGACTTGAGCATCGCTGCGGCCACGGCGGGATCTTTATCTGCCCCTCCGAGTGGCTCCGGTATAATTTCATCTATAACTCCAAGTTTTATAAGTTCCGCAGCTGTGATTTTCAAAGCTGCCGCGGACTCTTCGGCACGAGAGATGTCCTTAAACAAAATAGCGGAACATCCTTCTGGGCTGATTACGGAGTAGTACGCGTTTTCGAGCATTAAAATTCTATCGGCCACACCTATTCCGAGGGCTCCGCCGCTGCCGCCTTCTCCTATTACCGTCGCTATTATCGGAACTTCCATGGAGGACATGGCTTTGAGGTTTCTCGCTATGGCTTCCGACTGGCCCCTTTCCTCGGCGCCTATGCCGGGGTAGGCGCCGGGCGTATCTATAAAAGTCAACACGGGCATGTCGAACTTTTCGCCGAGTTTCATTACCCTTAGGGCCTTCCTGTAGCCCTCCGGATTAGCCATGCCGTAGTTTCTGACAAGATTTTCATCTATGTTCCTTCCTTTTTGATGACCGACTATCGTGCAGGAAAAATTGCCTATTATCCCTATGCCAGTCACTATCGATTTATCGTCGGCAAAACTCCGGTCCCCGTGAAGTTCCAAAAATTCGTTGAAAAGATGTGGGACATAGTCCATGAAGTATGGCCGTTTTGGATGACGGGCAAGCTGTACCCTCTGCCACGGCGACAGATTGCCATATATTTCTTTTTTCAATTTATTGCATTTTTCTTCGAGCGATTCAACCTCTTTCTTAAAGTTCAGCGGCGGAGAGGATGGAGAATTCTTGAACGAAACAATTTTTTCTTCCAGCTCGAAGATTGGTTTTTCAAACTCAAGCCCATGTTTCATATAAAAGCTTAAAATCTTCCTATATAGTTGACCTTAAGGACTCTTTCTGCATTTTCACTTTTTGCCATGTTTCTTCCGACAAATTCAAAATTAAGTTCCGGTATGACGGCAAACCTGATACCCCCATTCAATCGATGGAACTTCTCGTCGCGCAGGTTATCGTATTCAATCAAAAATGAAAGTTTTTCTATCATGTATGAAATCCCCGCAAAGCCGTGGACGGTACTTTTTCTGAAATCGTTGACATTGGCACCAGCCGTCAGCTCAAGATTCGGAGTGAAAACCTCCCTCGACAGCACGACAAAAACCCCTTTTTCCTTCTCCCGATAACCCTGCTCGTCTTTGTTCCAGTAATAACCCTGTCCGTCGTAGCCGATGGCGAAAGAAGGGAGGTGTTTACTGCCTTCGTAAATCAAAATTTTCAGATGCACCGACGGGGGTATCATTTCTATGTTCTTTACTCCGATTAAATTTTTAAGATCCCATGCAAAGCCAATGTTTATGTTTCTGAAAACCCCGAAAGTTGTGCGCGTCATTACGCCGCCGTCCGAGTAAAGCCTGAAACCGAGCCGATAGGTATAGGCATCGACGGGTTCCGTCGTGGGGATATCCACGATTTCCCATGCATAAATACTGCGAGAGGTAAGAGGTATGAAGTAAGAAATAAGAAGAGCGAATAGCAAATAGCGAATAGTGCACAGAGGCGAGAGGTGAGAGGTGAGAGATGAGAGAATAGCGTATAGAGAATAGAGGCTAGGGGGCAAGGAATTGAATAAAAATTTCCATTCCCTGACCTCTCGTCCCTCGCCTCTAACCTCTGTCCTCTGTCCTCTCTCCCCTGTTCTCTGTCCTCTGTCCTCTGCTCTTGTACCTTGTGCACTTGTGCTCTTGTGCTCTTCTACCTTGTGCCCTTGTGCACTTATGCACTTGTGTTCTTGCGCCCTTGTGCTCTGCTGTTCTAACATTTGTCATTTACCTCCGAGGAGGGGCTTTTCGCGTTGGGTCGGTTTTTTTTGGATCTTCAATGGGAACTCTCATCCTCATCAATGTATATTTTGCTGAATTCTTAACATAGTCGTGTGGGTCATTGAGCATCTCTCTGATAACGTTTATGGCGTCTTTTGTCCCTATCGCTTCAAGCGCCTCTATAGAAGCCATTCTAATGGCCGTGTCCTTTTCGGATTTTACAATTTTAGACACCGCCTGAAATCCCGATGTATCGCCTATCCTTCCCAGTGCGTAAGCGGCGTTTATCACAACCGAGTTATTTTTGTCTTTCAGAATCTCGGCGAGACTCTGACGGCTTTCCGCATCCTTGAACTTGCCGACAAATTTCGCCGCAAGCGACCTCACCGATGGGTCTGTGTCGAAAAGGAGAGCTCTTGCCCTTGGAACTGCTATCGAGGCGTCCAGCCTTTCAAGAGTCGCCAAAACGCTTCTTTTCATTCCGCTGTCGGGATCCGAGAGAGCCTCGGTTAAGGCCGAAACGGCATCCTCAGAGCGGATTTGACCAAGAGAAGACGCCGCTGCGTATTTGACACCCGGTTCTTTGTCTTTCAGCGCTTTTATCAAATATTCCGATATCTCAGGCACGCCTATGTATCCCAGCGATATGGCGGCGCTTTGTCTTATCTGAGATTCTTTATCGTTTAAAAGAATCTCTCCGATTTTTTCAACGGCGGATGAGGCTCGCAAAAGGCCGAGGGAATCTATCGCCGCCATTCTTACGAAAGGGCTTTCATCCTTCAATGCAGCCATAAGCGGATTGACGGCTTTTGCATCTCTCAAACTCCCAAGGGATTCGGCAGCCTGCCGTCTTACCATTGGATCTTTGGCCTTTAATTTGGATATGTTTTCAACAACTGGATCAACCACCTGAACTACGGGCGCAGTTGATGCTTGCGAAAAAACCGATGAAATAAAAATAACAACAGCAAACAAAGCAAAAATGAGTCTGTTCATAATAATCCTCCCTTTGAAAAGTTAAAAACAAGAAAAAATAAGAAAAATGGAACAATAGCGCAGTAGAACATAAGCGAGTTGTCTAGATAGGGGCATTTTTCAAATCCCTGTTTACTCGCTACCGTCTACTATTCTTTAGTGCCTTGTGCTCTATTCTTATTCTACATATTTTTTATTCTTTTGTCAAAACCACGTTTTCGTCGCCGACGAGCTTCTGTAAGTTTTCGCAAAACGTCTTGTCCACTTTAACGTTTATTTCGGGATCTATCGAGTATTTTGAACCCGTCAGAGACATTGCCTCGAGATAAACTTTTGTATCGCCGGGGTGACTGAAAAACATTTTTTTAAGCCTCATTAGTAAATCTTCTTCAAGACCCGCCGAAACGAGTTTTATCGTTAAGGAGTCGTATCTAACTGGTATGTTTTTTCTGGCTTCTTCAAGCGTCATTATGTCTTCGGCTATGATTTCTCTTGTTTCTCTGTCGTTGAGTCTTCCTTTTACCACAATCATATTGCCGCTGACGACTTTTTGTGCCAGGGCGTTTTTGTAATTTTTCGGAAAGATTACCACCTCTATATCAGTTTCAGTGTCTTCGAGCAAAAATCTTGCATAGGCGTTTTGAGCCTTTTTCGATATCAACTGCTTCACGTTTTCTACAATGCCGGCAACTTTTACGATGCCCCGTGGCGGATTCTCAGAATTAAGGTCTGCGATTCTGCAAGTCGAGTATTTGAGTAATTCGTTTTCGTATTTGGCCAGCGGATGCCCCGAAAGATAGCACCCAAGTACCTCTTTTTCCTGCTGAAGACATTCGTGCTCGCTTAAATTTCTGAACTCCACATTTATTTTAGGCTCTGACTCCTTGAAATCGAACAAAAGCGAACCAACGCCGCCATTCGAATTTATGCTGGATGAAATCTCGATATATTTGTCCAACTTGGCGAGGAACTCCCCTCGCATCGCTCCGGGATTTACGCCGAATTCATCAAAAGCGCCCGCTTTTACGAGGGACTCTATGCTCCTTCTGTTTAAGTGATGCGACATTGCCCTCACCATAAAATCATACGGGCCTTTATATTTTTCTCCCTTTCTGATTTCAACTATACGACGGGCAGCGCCCTCGCCGACATTTTTGACTGCAAGAAGTCCGTATCTTATTTTATCTTTCCCTTCTATCGCAAAAACCTCGTTTGAAGCGTTCACAGATGGAGGCAATATCGAAATCCCGTAGTTTTCACACTCCCTCAAATAAGTAACAATCTTGTTGTCTTCTTCCTTCTTGGAAGTTCTCCCTATCTCGGAATTTATCAACGCCGTCATAAATTCTATCGTGTAGTTGGCTTTAAGATGTGCCGTTTCATAGGCAAGTATCGCATAAGCCGCCGCATGACTTTTGTTGAAGCCGTATCCCGCGAAGAATTTGATTTGCTCAAATATCTTTTTCGCAGTTTTCGGCTCGATGGAATTTTTTTTGCATCCGCAAACAAATTCGTTTTCGAGTTTATCCATCTCCTCCAGGACTTTTTTGCTCATAGCGCGCCTTAACGTGTCGGCTTGTCCGGCGGAAAAACCCGCAAGCGTCTGGGCTATCTTCATAACATGTTCCTGATACAAAATAACGCCGTATGTGTCGCTGAGTATGGGCTCCATCAACGGATGATCGTAAATAATTTTCACTTTTTTGTGTTTTCTTGCGACAAAGTCATCAAGCATGCCCGCCCCCATTGGGCCCGGCCTGTAGAGGGAAATAAGAGCTATTATATCTTCTATGTTAGTCGGCTTAAGCTTCCTGAGAAGATCCCGCATACCCGAGGACTCAAGCTGAAAAACCCCCAATGTGCTTGCCTCCTTGAAGAGCTTAAAAGTTTTTTGATCGTCAAACGCGATGTCGTTTATATCAACGCCGTGTCTTTCTTTAATGAGCTTTTTGCATTCGTCTATGACGCTGAGAGTTTTTATCCCGAGTATGTCAATTTTCAGAAGCCCGAGCTTCAAAAGAGAATCGCCGTCATACTGGGTCACCGTAGCCGAGTCGCATCTTTTCGAAACCGCCATAGGAACGTAATTTGTGATGTCGTCCTTGGCTATGACCACACCCGCCGCGTGTATCCCGGTATGTCTTTTCAGCCCCTCAATTCTGGAAGCGGCGTCGAAAAGTTTTTTTATTCGATCGTCCATCTGGTATATTTTTTTAAGTTCGCTCACTTTGTGGACGGCTTCGTATATAGTTATCCCCGTGTGAGGTATCATTGATGCGAGTTTGTTCGCGTCCGTTGCGGAGACACCCATGACCCTGGCCACGTCCTTGACTGCCGAGCGCGCCTGCATGGCGCTGTAAGTGATAATCTGGGCGACGCGATCCGAGCCGTATTTATCTCTGACATACTCTATCACTTTGTCGCGGCCGGTGTCCGCAAAGTCAATGTCCAAATCCGGCATCGTGCGCCTGTCGGGATTTAGAAATCTCTCAAACAAAAGACCGTATTTTATTGGACAAATGTTTGTGATGTTCAGGACATACGCCACTATGGAACCGGCGCCAGAGCCTCTGCCGTGGCCCACAGGAATGTTGTTTTTTTTCGCGAAATCTATGAAATCCCAGACAATAAGAAAGTATTCTGCAAAGTTCATTTTCTCTATCGTCGCGAGTTCTTTTTTGAGTCGCGTATGATGTTCGTCGGTAGGGTTTTTGTACCTGTTTTTAAACCCTTCTATGCAAAGTTTTTCGAGATATGAAATCGGCGTGAAGGCGTCGGGGACACTGTAGTGAGGCAGTAAAAACTGTCCCATGTTCAGCTCGACCGCACACATATCGGATATTTTCAGCGTGTTTTGAATCGCAGACGGGTTCTCTTTGAAGAGTTCCGTCATCTCTTCGGGCGAGCGATAGTAAAATTCGTCCGTGGAAAATTTGAGCCTCTTTTTATCGTCGAGGGTGGTCCCGGTGTCTACGCACAAAAGAATTTCATGCAGCGGAGCATCCGCTTTGTGCAAATAATGGCAGTCATTAGTGGCGACAACTTTGACATCAAGTTCTTTTGAAAACTCCATGAGTTTTTTTATTACCTTGCGCTGCTCCTCCATGCCATTATTCATCAGTTCAAGATAAAATCTCTCTCTTCCGAAAAGTTCTTTATATTTTCCGATCAACGCCCTCGCCTCGTCATTCTTGTTTTCCAATACAGCCTGCGGAATTTCCCCCTGCAAGCAACCCGAAAGGCAGATAATACCTTCGGAGTGATTCTTCAGTACTTCAAAATCTATTCTCGGTTTTCTGTAAAAGCCTTCGGTATAAGCTATGCTCGCAAGCTTCATCAGATTCCTGTATCCGACGTTGTTCTGAGCGATGAGCGTGAGGTGATAATTGCCCGAATACGACTTCGGTTCCTTGTTAAAGCGGGAGCCTTTGGCGACATATGCCTCGCAGCCGATTATCGGCTTTATTCCCGACTCTAAACACGCGTCATAAAACTCTATCGCTCCAAACATATTCCCATGGTCGGTAATCGCAAGCGAACTCATTTTGTATTTGTTTGAAACTATCTTAAAAAGCTCCGAGGGTTTTTTTTCGTCCCAGATGCGGCAGGCCCCGTCAAGGAGAGAGTATTCCGTGTGATTATGAAGATGTACGAAATTAGAGCGTTCCATTACTTTTCTATAAGCGTTATAATGACATAAGTGGTTTCTTTTTCTTCAACTATAATGCGCGATTCCGCAATCCGCTCGGAGCTCACAAAATAATCAACGATTTTGTCGGTCAAATCAAGATGTCCCTCCAGTTTTACGCTGTAATGCGGCGACTCTTTCAAAAGTTGCGCCGTATCTTCGAGTTTTGCGAACGATTTATCGTCGATATTTCCTGCGACAAATTCAATCATGACCCTCTCTTTGATCTTGGATTCCGGTATTTTAGTCTTGTGGCCAAATCTGTAAGACAATCCGAGATTATGCGAGAGTCCGACATCGTCAAGTGGAGAGAGAGCATACTCGAAAAGCACCGATGAAAATCCCATAGAAAATCCAAATGTAAAATTTGAAAAATTAAATTTCGCACCCCTTTGCGAATATCCGCCTCTAATTGCAAGTGTGTTGAGCGGATATATCTTTTCGTCGGGGAGATTCCACTCTATGCCGGTCCTGAATAATGTTTGTTTCCTCTCGTTCTCATTGTCGGCTGAAAAGATTATACCAAAATACGAAGGAAAAAATCCTACGCCGAAAGAATGCACAGCAGCCAGCGGAAATTTTTCATTAGAATAACTATAAGAAGCTTTCGAGCCAAGATTTTTTAACAAAAAAGCGAGGTTAAACTTACCTGATTTAACAGCCATTCCTAAATCAAAAGCCGTGGCATCCATAGTGTAGTTCTCAAGAATCTTCGTGTTAAGATGCCTTATATTTAATCCAACATGAAATATTCTGTTTACTCTATATGCCGAAACCGCCGTCAATATCAAATCGTTTTGAAGATTTTTCACGAATTTTACTTCGGGATTATCCTCGAAAGGTGGCTTGTAAATCTCTATATTTCCGGCATTTTGATTAATTATTCCTGCTCCAAAAGTAAAACTGCCATACGACATCTTTCCGCCTATATCAAAAATCCGGACACCCAACGGAGAGGTGTTAAATTTAAAAGCTACGGTATTCCTGTCATCAATGAGCGCTGGATTGCCGCCCACTTCTGAATTAAAAAGATGGGTTTTGCCAAGCGAAATAGCCCTAATGGAAGTATTCAAATTCAGGACGTCTCCGACGGTGGTCCCCGCCCCGTAAAGACATGGGAGAGCGAATAGCAAATAGCGAATAGTGCATAGAAGAGAGAGGTGAGAGATGAGAGATGAGAGATGAGAGAATAAAATGCCGTAAAGCGGAAAGCGGGAAGCGGAAAGAGTTAAAAGCCGTTCACCCTTTACGCTTTCCGCTTTGCGTTCTTCTATTCCCGCTTCCCGTTTTCTGTCCTCTGTCCTCTGTCCTCTGTCATTTGTTCTCTGACCTCTGACCTCTGTCCTCTGTCCTCTGTTCTCTGACCTCTGACCTCTGTTCTCTGACCTCTGTCCTCTGTTCTCTGACCTCTGACCTCTGTCTTCTGTCTTCATTTCACTATACCCTGTTTTGTTCATCTCATTACCACCGCTTTTCTAACTTCTTTGCCTTCCGGTGTTTTTACAAAAACAAAATAAGCTCCCGAAGCGACCATTTCTCCGTTAGAATTCCTGCCATTCCAATTCCATCGGAGCGGAGAACCGGCGGGGACATTTTGAACTTTGTCTTCATAGACGACTTCGCCAGCGAGCGTATAAACCCTAAAAACACTCTCCCCGGATTTATTGAGCAGA
Organism: Ignavibacteria bacterium; assembly: GCA_041694835.1. Taxonomy (GTDB): domain Bacteria; phylum Elusimicrobiota; class Endomicrobiia; order PHAN01; family PHAN01; genus JBGFRZ01. Next base: position 22,153 of record JBGFRZ010000050.1, on the reverse strand, counting down.
TATTCGATGGTCATTGACTCGGTTTCAGGATTAAACTTATTGTTGACGGCATTGACATAACCAAGCGTCTTTCTTTCAGCGGGGGGGATGTCCACGATGTCTCCGGTCGGAGTTGTGTCTATTGGAGTCGGAGCGTAATTCGTCTGGATTTTATATTTCCCGTCGCCCGATGTTCCAACCATTATATTTCCGTTCAGATAGGTGGGGTAGATGTTCGTATATATCTTGCCTTTTATCTCCTGAACGATTTTTTCTTCCGCCTTGCTTGTATATACATTTATATTGTCCATAGAGATTATGGTTGGATGGCCGTATTTTATCCCGTCGGTGCCGATAAACGCATATCTGGGGTTTAACTTCGACATAAAATTCGAATCGCTGGAAGACGACGCACTTCCATGATGGTGAACTTTATAGCAATCGGACTCTACACCACCGCCATAAGTGCCCGCCATCCAACCTTCAAGATTTTTATATGAACCGCCACTGCCGCCGGCATCTCCGCCAAATATGAAAGTTGATGAACCAAAAACAACTCTAAAGACGAGCGACACATCGTTCGCCGACGGAGGAGTTTGCCCGAATGCGTCGCCGCGATGAAGCATAACCGCTTCTACTTTCGGGGTGGTGGTCGACCATGTGAAAGTATAGCCAGACGAATAATCCATCGTGTTGACGACGGTTACTCCCGGTTCGCTTGTCGCCTTGCTGCGGAACGATTGCGCCGCAGAACTGCCAAGCAAAAATGAATCATAATATCTTTTGATTTCATATCTGTCAAATGCCGGCCCCAAACCTGCATAGTGGTCGGCGTGAGGATGTGAAAGAATAACATGATTTATTTTTTTTATGTTTTTACTTTCAAGGAAGTATATCAGCGGGTTATTGGTGGAATTTGAACTGTTGGGGCCTCCGTCGATAAGGACGTTCTCGCCGTTGGGTAGTTCCATATATATCGCATCGCCCTGTCCGACGGCGACATAATAGACCCTTAGTTCTGCGGCAAAAGAGAAAAGAGGAAAGAAGCAAGAGAATAGTAGATAGCAGATGGTACATAGTAGACAAGGAAAAACGGAAAGCGGGAAACGGAAAGCGTATAGCATATGGCTTATGACATATAGCAAATAGTGGATAGCAAATAGAGATATTCGGAGGTGAGAGATGAGAGAATAGCGTATAGAGAATAGAGGATAGGGGACAAGGAATTGAATAAAAATTTCCATTCCCTGACCTCTCGTCCCTCGCCTCTAACCTCTGTACTCTGTCCTCTGACTTGTGCTCTTGTGCCCTTGTGCCCTTGTGCTCTACTACTCTACTGCTTTATCAATATCCATCAGTGGCTTCTTACTATCTCTTTAACCTTCATAAGTCTCACAAGGTCGGATCGCTCGTTTTCCGAAAGGCGCATGGATATGTATTTTATCGTCTCAAGAATATTCGGAATCAGTATATACTCAAGGGCGTTAACGCGACGTCTTGTGCGTTCGATTTCTTCGGCGAGAAGTCTTAATGTCTTTTCGTCGCCGGCGAGTTTCACAAACCTCGGCAGAAAATTTTTGAACCTCTCAAAAATATCGTCCAGTTCCATGGGAACATACGAGGGGCTCCACCATATTGCTTCGCCAGTTATCTCAATTTTATAGTCGGGAACGCGCAGATTGAAAAGCTGTTTTAAAACCGATTCGAATTTTATGCTTATCTTCTTCCAAACCGTCGCTGCGAAAATTTCTGCCTGATTCATCACGGAAGACGCCAGAGTATGCGCCTTTTTGATGGCAGAGTATTCTTTTTCCGTTTCGAACCTCTCTTTGTAAACCCTCTCGAAAAGCTCCATAAAATTCCGCATAAGTTCGTCCTGTTTGTCTTTCAAAAGCTTGTGACCGCGGCGCGCCAGAACAAGCCGTTTTTTAAGCTTTATCAACTCCATCCTGTTAGGGTTTATGTTTAATCTCATAAGCAGCGGAGCAAGAGCACAAGCCAGAGGACAGAGAACAGAGGTCAGAGGACAGAGGACGGAGGTCAGGGAGCAGAGAACAGAGACCATGGGTTAGAGGCGAGGGACGAGAGGTTAGGGAATAGAAATTTTTATTCAATTCCTTGTCCCCTATCCTCTATTCTCTATCCTCTATACGCTATTCTCTCACCTCTCACCTCTGACCTCTCACCCCTCATCCCTCATCTTTCACCGATAACTGTTAACCGATTACCAATCAATCCCCTATCTACTATCTACTATCTACTTGTCTTTATCACTTCATATACTTTTCAATCTGTTCCGGTTTTACGCGCTTAAGTTCTTCGCGCGGAAGATTTTTGAGAATCTCCCATCCGGCGGCAAGCGTTTCCTCGATATTTCTGTTCGTCAACCCCTGATTGACGAAGTTGTTTTCATAAATCTCGGCGAATTTGGCGAACTTTTTGTCAGTCTCGCTTAAAGCCGCTTCTCCCAATATAACAGCAAGCTCTTTAGCCTCTTTTCCTTTCGCGTAGGCGGCGAAAAGCTGGCTTGTTACATTGGCGTGATCTTCCCTCGTTTTTCCGTCTCCGATACCCTTGTCCTTCAGCCGCGACAAAGAAGGGAGAACATCAATGGGTGGATATAAGCCCGCCCTATGGAGTTCCCTCGATAAAATTATCTGTCCCTCGGTGATGTATCCTGTCAAATCGGGTATAGGGTGGGTCTTGTCATCTTCCGGCATCGTCAAAATTGGAAAAAAAGTTATCGAGCCGTTTTTGTTTTTGAGGCGCCCCGCACGTTCATAAATAGTCGAAAGGTCGGTGTACATATACCCCGGATAACCGCGACGACCCGGCACTTCTTTTCTTGCGGCGGAGACCTGTCGGATGGCCTCGCAGTAGTTGGTCATGTCAGTTACTATAACAAGAACGTGCATGTTTTTTTCGAACGCGAGATATTCGGCGCAGCTTAAAGCGACTCTCGGGGTAGCGATTCTCTCTATCGCAGGATCGTCGGCGAGGTTTATAAACAAAACCGCCCTCTCTATCGCCCCCGTCGACTTGAAATCCTTTATGAAAAAATCGGCCTCTTCGAAAGTTATGCCCATGGCGGCAAAAACAACCGCAAATTTTTCTTCGGAAGAACCGCTTTTGGCGAGAACCGTCGACTGCCTCGCTATCTGAGCGGCGAGTTCGTTGTGGGGAAGCCCCGCTCCGGAAAATATCGGAAGTTTCTGACCCCTCACAAGTGTGTTCATACCGTCTATGGTCGATATCCCGGTTTGTATAAACTCAGACGGATAATCCCTCGCGGATGGGTTCAGGGGCTCGCCGTTAATGTCGATTTTTTTCTCGGGGATTATATCGCTTGAACCATCGATGGGAGTTCCGAGCCCGTCAAAAATCCTGCCAAGCATATCGATCGAAACACCGAGCTCAAGAGGGCGCCCCAGAAATCTCACGGCGCTTTCGCTCAAATTCAGTCCCATGCTTCCTTCGAAAAGCTGGAGCATGGCCTTGTCTCCATTCACCTCAAGAACCCTTCCTCTTCTTGTCTCGCCATATTTCGTTTTTATCTGCGCTATCTCTCCGTATTTTACATCTTCCGTTCCTTCGACGAGAAGTATCGGACCTGAAATGCTCGTTACGGTGGAATATTCTTTATATGCCATATCTGCTCCTATGAAATCCTTAAAAACCCTGTCTCATCTGCACTCTCTGCGGTTAACAATTTTGGGTCTTCTCCATTTTTTGTTGTGCGTATAAAAACAAAGTGTTTGAGCGGGTTTAATCAAGTGTTCACACTTGATTACCCCGCTCCCGATTTATCGGGACGAGAATGAGCGAAAATACATTACGGTATTGCAAAATCCTTACCCAATGTTACAACAACATTTGGAGAAGAGCCATAATTTTAGGATTTTAGTTCCGCTTCAATTTGTTTTTTAATCTCGGATATACTCTGTGTCGTTTCATCTGCCTTAACATATTTTAATCGCGATATCTTCTCTTTTACCTCCGAATGCGCTTTAAGCGGGGCGCCAGAATCTACAGCCAAAGTCCTCATTTTGTGAAAATTAAGAATCAGTTCCATAAGCATGTTCTGTTTCTCAAGAGCGCAGTAGGTATCCTCCGGATCGAAAGCATGCTGGTGAAGAAAATCTTCTCTCAGAGATTTTGCGGTTTCAAGGGTAAGTCGGTCTGCGTCGGAAAGAGCATCCACGCCGACAAGCCGCACGATTTCCTCAAGCGATGCCTCCTCCTGAAGAATCTTCATCGCGGATGAGCGGTTTGCGATGAAATTTTTGGCTATTTTTTCTTTCATATAGTTTTCTATATTGTCGATATAAAGCGAGTATGACCTGAGCCACGATATCGCAGGAAAATGCCTTTGATACGCGAGTTTATCCTCAAGCGACCAGAATACTTTTACTATCCTCAAAGTCGCCTGAACAACAGGATCGGAAAGATCGCCTCCGGGAGGGGATACCGCTCCTATTACCGAAAGCGAACCTATCCTTCCATCGGAAGCGCAGCAGACGACTTTCCCGGCTCTTTCGTAAAACTCCGCTATCCTCGACGAAAGATACGCGGGATAACCCTCTTCACCTGGCATCTCCTCAAGCCGTCCCGACATCTCTCTCATCGCCTCGGCCCAACGGGAAGTTGAGTCCGCCATCAAAGCGACGTTGTATCCCATATCCCTGAAATACTCCGCTATGGTGATGCCCGTATAAACCGACGCCTCGCGCGCCGCCACGGGCATGTTCGACGTGTTCGCGATAAGAACTGTCCTTTTAATCAGCGGTTCGCCGGACTTTGGGTCTTTTAGATGAGGAAACTCCAGGAGGACATCGGCCATCTCGTTGCCTCTTTCACCGCAACCGACATAAACTATAATGTCCGCGTCCGACCATTTCGCGAGTTGATGCTGTATCACTGTTTTTCCTGAACCAAAAGGGCCGGGGATGCAAGCCGTTCCACCTTTTGAGACGGGAAAGAATGTGTCAACCACGCGCTGACCGGTAATTAGAGGTTCGTCCGGGGCCAATTTTTCTTTGTACGGTCGGGGGATTCGAACCGGCCATCGCTGAACCATATTTATCTGTACATCTTTTTTATCTTTTGCGTCCTCAATTACAACCACAACTTCATCGACAGGGAAGTCGCCTTCCGATATCTTTTTAATTGTTCCCGAAATCCCAATAGGGACCATTATTTTGTGGCTGACGATTTCTGTTTCAGAGACGCTGCCAAGTATATCGCCGCCAACGACTTCATCGCCCGAGGATTTCTGCGGAATGAAACGCCATTTTTTTCTGTGATTCAACCCCGTCACATCGACCCCCTTTGTGATCCATGCCCCCCTCTCGTTATATATTACTTCAAGAGGCCTCTGTATGCCGTCGTATATAGTTCCGAGAAGTCCCGGGCCGAGCTCAACCGACAACGGATGCTCCACGGACACGACTTTTTCTCCGGGGCCTATGCCGGTCGTTTCCTCGTAAACCTGGATTGCCGCTGTGTCTTCCTTTAATTCGATAACTTCGCCTATCAACCCATGCGCGCCTACCTTTACCATATCAAACATTTTTATTCCATAAAGCCCTTTTGCTACGACGAGAGGCCCTGAAACCTTCGTGATAATTCCTTCCATAAAATTCTCCAATAAAAGCAGTAAATAGCAAATAGTGAAATGACGGATGACGAATAACGGCGCCATTACTGATTACTGGTCACCGATTACTGATTTTTTCGAGCCACCAGCCACTATTGCTTATTCCCTATTGCCTATTGCCTGCATATATCTATTCGCTATTTGCTATTCGCTAATTTTTCTGCGTTCGGAGCATTCCCCGATGTATATGAGATTATTGAAAAAGTTCTTCTACCACACAAGACACAAAGAAATGTGTAAGAAATTTTTTGCAACAAAGCACAAGTTTTGTAGTTGCAGACCTTGGTCTGCACAAGTGCACAAGGCATAAGAGCACAAGTGCACAAGTCACTGTAAATCCCCCTGCTTCGCTTCCCCCTAAATCCCCCTTTTATTCCCCCTTTAATAAAGGGGGGGAGGGGGGATTTAGAGGGATTTTTCGTGATTTCTAACTTTCGTGTTTTCGTGGTAAAGTTTTTAATCTGCGATAATCCTGTAAATCCGCGTCCTAAAAAATAATTGAACGCAGATAAACGCAGAAACAACTTTGATAAACGCAGATTAAAGCAACTATAAACTCATCTGCGAAAATCTGCGTCCTATTCCTACTCCGCTTTTTTATTTTTGAACGCAGCTCAATGCCGATTTTGACAAGATTGACATATCTACCAAATCTGCGATAATCTGCGTCCTATTCCTACTCCGTGGCAAGGTTTTAGCGAAGCGTCAACAGTCTCAATTTTTAATTTTACATTTTTCATTGTTGTTCAAGTTTTCCTGTCAAATCAACCCCAGCCGCTTTTTCGGATATACTCTTAAAATCCTTTATCACGACGTTTTTATCGAACTCCTCGGAAAGCAAAACTATGTTGAGCTCGGGATGTAAATCCAAAAATTTAGAAACACTCCCGGAAAAAACCCTTGAAACGAAAATGACCGCGTATTCTTTAGTCAAACCGGAGATTATATTTTCAAACTCATTCTGATTTTCCAACAGTGATGTCTCCATGCCGAAGTTTTTGAAAATACTTATAAAATCCCTGCCGCCGACAAAAATCATCCTGCTCATCAAATATAACACTCCCTGATATTTTTCTTAATCTCTTCCGGGGTATAGCGATTTTTAATCGCCCCGTATATCATCTTTAAATTCTTCAACTCTATTTTTTTAGCGTTGACATAACCGCATACGACATGAAAACCAAATGGCTTGAATTTTAGTTTTTTCCAAAAACAAGTTTGAGCATCATCGTAAAATCGTGAAAAATCCGCAAGATATTCACCTTCGTAAGCAATTTCACCCAACTTCCGAGAATAATCGAAAAAATTTATCCTCTTTAAAAACTCTCCGGGTTTTACCGACACATCCAGAGCGGAGATGAAATTCTTGACATCTATATCCCCGCCAATTATGAATAAGCCGTGCATGGGCTTAGGATGGTCGTAAAGATGATAGGTCTTTCTTTGAACGAGATTCAATATGTTCAGTATATCAATACGCATTTTTATATATTTGAAACAATCCTCGTTTTTTTTTGCACTATAAAGCGCCCATCTGAGAAAGAGCTCGTCTATTTTCATGTCGACTTTCAATGGCGTAGAAGTTTTCATCTTTTTGAGAACATGCTCGGCGCACTCCGCAAAAATATCAGGCAACAAAAAATACCTGCCGTCTTTGATGTAATTTTTCATCGCATCATAAGAGACAAATGCCGAAGGAACGAGTTCTTTCGCCGGCGCCTCTACGCCCTCTTTTATACTTTTTAATACCGCTCTCAGATTCAAAAGAGTATTCTCGGCTAAAAATATGTTTTTCACGGATTCTTCTGCAATCAACTTTGCCTGAAGTCTGTTTAATTCCGAAAAAACACCGAAGAAATAATCCTCGGAAATCAGCCTCGAATCGGCGACGCTATAAACCGTGTCAGATATATTTCTTGAAAACTCATCTGCATTTTGGGATTCGGCGAGCTGGTGCAGTTTCGCCTTTGACAGCAACTTGCCCTCGAGAGCTTTTATTATCCCCGATGCATAAGCATAGTGCGACATCGCTATTTCTCCGGAAAAAGTTTTCTGGCTGTTTTTATTTCAGTAGCTTGCCTAAAGTTTTTAAATATGTTTTCAATCGTGTAATCGAAAACGGCATTTTCCGTCTTCAGGATAAATCCTCCCTCAAAATCACTCATCTCTTCAACTTTTGCTTTTTTCAGATGGGTCTTGATTTTTTTCCATAAAGCGGCTTCTTTTTTTGAGACAAGCAGCTTCGCGTTTTCGGTAAATTTCACGGTTGAAAGAATTTTTATATAAATGCGCTTTTTTGATTCTTCGTCTAAAGACGCCACCCTTTCATAGAGCCTGACATAAAACTCGTCAAGGATGCTTCTTTTTAAGTTCAAAGTGTCTATCCTTGATTTTATTCTTGCATTCGTAAGAGCCGAGTCCAATTTTCTTTTTTTCGCTTCGGCAAGTTTCTTTTCGTATGACTCTTTTAAATTCTGTCTGGATTCTTCCGCTCTCTTTTCTATTTCGGCGAATTGCCTCTGGACGTCAGAGCGTATTTTTTCTATTTCAGCATGAGCTTCTGACTCTATGTGTTTAATTAGATCATCTAATGCCATAGTTCCTCAGTAACAACAGAGAATAGGACAGGGCACAAGTGCACAAGAGCAGAAGTCAGGGGACAGAGGCGAGGGACGAGAGGTTAGGGAATGGAAATTTTTATTCAATTCCTTGTCCCCTATCCTCTATCCTCTACCCTCTATACGCTATTCTCTCACCTCTCACCCCTCATCTCTCATCTCTCATCTCTCTCTTCTATGCACTATTCGCTATTTGCTATTCCCTATCTTCTGCTTTATATTTTTATGCCATTCAAAATGAAAAATGACGCGACGAGTCCAAGCAATGCATATGTCTCAACGAGAGCACCATATACAAGCGCTTTCATTATCGAAGCCGGCTGTTTGGCGGCAACAGCGATGCCGGCGGCGCAAACCTTTCCCTGATAAATGGCTGATATCAATCCCGAAAAAGCTATCGGCATGCATGCAGCAAAAATCTGCAATCCTTGAGAAACAGTCAGAACGGCGATGTCGCCGGCAAGAAAACCCATTCTGATAAGAACAAGAAAACCTACCACAAATCCATAAATCCCCTGAGTGCCGGGAAGAGCCACAAGCAAAAAAACAGAACCGAATTTTTCTGGCTCTTCGCTCAAAAGTCCGTTGGCGGCGCTGCCGACTAAACCTATACCTATCGCCGAGCCGGAACCCGCCATAAAAACTGATGCAGCCGCTCCCAAAAGCGCTATTACAATTCCTTCCATACCTTAACCTCCTGATAGAGTTAAATGTTTAATGCGAAACTTGGTCCAGGCGGGCATCTTCGTTCTAAATTTTATTCAACAGCATTAATGCGCCGATAAGTGCCAAAAACACTCCGAAAATCATTTCTATCCGACGCATCTGTTTTTTGAATTTGGCAAGAAACCTGGTAAAATGCTCTATAAATAACCCTGCAAGAATAAACGGGACGGCAAGGCCCGCTGAAAATAATAAAAGAAGCCATAATCCTTTCAGCAATGTATCCTGTGCGACGGTCAGCGAAAATATCATTACAAGTGCAGGTCCCATGCAGGGCGACCAACCGCCTGAAAAAGCCGCGCCAACAAGAAACGAACCAAGATACCCGACGGGTTTTGATGCGATTGAATATCGCGTGTCTTTCATTAAAAATTTTGGCTTGTATCCCAGCACTATGAAAAATCCCAGTAAAACCAAAATCGCGCCGCCAAATTTTTCTATAACTTCTTTATTTGCGAAAAAAACACCGCTGATTGCCGTAACCGTCAATCCGAGTATTATAAACACCGTCGAAAATCCGAGAACAAAAAAGACGGAATGTTTTAAAGCAAGAAGTTTTTTCCCGGCGACAATATCGCCCATGCTCATCCCTGTGAGATATATTATGTAGGTCGGAATCAACGGCAGAACGCACGGCGTAAAAAATGTTGCAAAACCTCCGATAAACGCTATTATTGTTTCTTTCATAACTTCAACAATAAGTTTAGAGAACTTGGTAGAGGTCGCATTGCTATGCGACGATTTGTGCGGGATATCAATCCCGCCGCTACAAAACTCTAAACTCTCTCAGGATTGACCCCGCACCTAATTTTGCCAGGGGATTTAACTACGTTTTGTTGAACTTTGCATAAGTAATGCAATCAATGGTATCGTCGATGGCACTCTGCATTACTTAAACAATGCTCAATAATTCTCATTGGACGAACATTTTTTTAAGGGTCTTTAAGTCTCGCAATATATAAAGTATGACGTAGTTAACATCAAGCAAAATCAGGTGATGGGGTTGACAATTCCCTCAAACTCTACCAAAATTTCCTTGTCCCACCACCCTTCGTCGGCCTCTTTAAAAAGTATCTGAATCGCCCTTTCTTTGGGCATCGCTGCACGATAGGATCGCGTCGATGTGAGCGCGTCGTAAACATCCACTATTGCCATTATTCTCGCAACGGCAGGGAGGGCGTCGCCTTTCAGACCATCAGGATATCCGGAGCCGTCGAGTTTTTCGTGATGAGACCTTATTACGGGTATGGCGGATTTAATCGAGTTTAACTTCGTACAAATTTTTGCGCCGATATCCGGATGTTTTTTAATGATTTCAAACTCCGCATCGTTGAGTTTTCCGGGCTTGTTCAAAATGCTGTCGGGAACACCTATCTTGCCTATGTCGTGAAGTATCCCACCCTTAAACAGGGCGTCCTTTTCATCCTTCGAAAGTCCGAGAAGCTCGCCGAGCGAAAGCGCCAACTGACTGACTCGCTCCGTGTGCCCCTGCGTGTAGGCGTCTTTGGCTTCGATTGCACGAGCAAGAGAAAAAATCACATTCTCGGCGCCATCCAGGTCGTCATTTGCGAACTTCATTTTCAAGAGCGAGCGGACACGGGCCAAGAGCTCCGTCACACTGTATGGTTTCGTCAAAAAATCATCGCAGCCGTTGTCTATGGCTGCGATTTTGTCTTTCTCGTCGCCAAGACCAGTTATCATTATGACGGGGGTAAGACGGGTTTCTTCTTTAGATTTGACGGCGATTAAAATTTCATTGCCCGACACATGAGGCATAAAAATGTCCAGCACAAAAAGGTCATAACCTCTTGGATTTCGACGAATATGCCCCATCGCTTCCTGCCCGTCGGAAGCTACCGTTACATCATAACCGTTTGCTTTCAATATCTCCTTCAATACGTTCGCCGACTCTTTCTCATCGTCGGCCACAAGTATCTTGGGTACTTTTGGAAAAATGTTACCGCTCATTTTTTTATTTTCCGCGTGCGATAGCGACGGTTCCTGTTCTTACCATCTCTTTTATTCCGAAAGGTTTGAGAAGTTTTATCAAAGCCTCGAGTTTATCTTCGTCGCCCGTTACTTCAACAATCGCGCTGTCGGGCGAAACATCGACTATATTCGCTCTGAATATGTCGACAATCTGAAGAATCTCCGAGCGAGTCGTCTTGTCCACTTTTACCTTTATAAGCGCAAGATCCCTTTCCACGCGAGGGACCTCAAGGAAATCTCTTACCTTTATGACATCAATCAACTTGTTGAGCTGCTTCTCCACCTGTTCCAATATTTTGTCGTCCCCTCTAACCACTATCGTCATCCTCGACACATCCGGATTTTCCGTCTCACCGACGGCAAGCGAATCGATGTTGAATCCGCGCGCCGCAAAAAGCGTGGATATCCTTGCAAGTACCCCAAATTTGTTTTCGACAAGAACCGATATTGTATGTTTCATTTTTCCTCCAACCAATCGCCTGAAGAAGTGAAAGGTGAAAAAATCATATCATAACCGCTGGCTGCAAAACTATGTTATTCTATCACTTTATTGCTTTATGCCAAGCTTGTTATTATCTCGTCCAAAGCGGCCCCAGATGGAACCATCGGGAGAACATTTTCCTCGGGCTCCACTATGAACTCGGCCACGACTACAGCATTAGCCGAGATTATCTTCTTCAAAGCCTGCTTCACTTCGCTCTTTTTAGATATCCTCATTCCGACGGCTCCGTAAGCCTCCGCGACTTTTACAAAATCGGGGATATATCTCGGACAACCTTTCCTGCCGGGCTCATCACATTTGGACGGACATTCGTCCGACTTGTGAAGGCAGACAGCGGAGTATCTTCTTGAATAAAACATCTCCTGCCACTGGCGAACCATTCCAAGATACTGATTGTTCATTATGAGAACTTTTACATTTATCTTGTTCAAAACGGCTGTGGCGAGTTCCTGAATGTTCATCTGTATAGAGCCATCTCCGGCTATGACAATAACATCTTCTTCCGGATTCGCTATCTTGGCACCAATACCGGCGGGAAAACCATAACCCATTGTTCCAAGACCGCCCGACGAGAGAAAATGACGAGGATATTCGGTCTTGTAAAACTGGGCGCTCCACATCTGGTGCTGTCCGACTTCGGTGGTGACTATGGCCGAGCCCCCGGTGATTTCGCTTAAGGTTTCAATAACATACTGCGCGCGAAGTTTGTCGTCGTTTTTGTATGTCAAAGGATAGTTTTTCTTCCACTCGGTGATTTTCGCGATCCAGTCCGCATGAACGGCTTTCTTCACGTGTTTTAAAATCTGCGAAAGGATACTTTTTGCGTCGCCTACAACCGGTATGTTTGAATGCACGTTTTTGGATATAGAAGTCGGATCTATGTCTATATGAATTATGTTCGCCGCATGAGGAGCGAAGCCGGCGATTTTTCCGGTACATCTGTCATCGAATCTTGAGCCAACCGCTATTATCAGATCGGCGTTTTGCATCGCGTGATTAGCCGCGTATGTCCCATGCATTCCAAGCATCCCGAGATAAAACTTGTGACTGGGAGGATAGACGCCTTTCGCCATAAGCGTGGCCGTAACCGGAATTCCGGCCAGTTCGGAGAGTTTGATAAGTTCCGGGCTGGCATCTGACGAAATAACGCCTCCGCCGACGTAAAGCACCGGCTTTTTGCTTGAGTTTATGGCTTCGGCCGCTCGTTTTATCTGCGACGGATGTCCGGCATAAGTTGGTTTATACGAACTTATCTCGATATTTTCAGGCCACTCAAAGTCGCATGTCGCCCTCTGCACATCGACAGGTATGTCGACGAGGACCGGGCCGGGACGGCCCGTGAATGCTATGTAAAACGCCGCTCTTATGGTTTTTGATAGCTCCCTCACGTCTTTAACGAGATAATTGTGTTTAACGATGGGGCGGGTAATACCCGTCGTATCCGCCTCTTGAAAAGCGTCGTTTCCTATAAGCGTCGTCGCCACCTGCCCTGTGAATGCCACCATGGGAATCGAGTCCATATACGCAGTTGCTATGCCCGTTGTAAGATTCGTTGCTCCGGGGCCCGATGTCGCAAAGCACACCCCCACCCTTCCGGTCGAACGGGCGTATCCGTCGGCCATATGAGCCGCTCCCTGCTCGTGTCTCGTTAAAATGAATTTGAAGGGGGCGTCGTAAATTTTATCGAATATCGGAAGAACCGAACCACCGGGTATGCCGAAGACAACTTCTACATTTAGTCGTTTCAAACTTTCAACAAAAATTTGCGCTCCGGTTAGTTTCATAATTTCCTCTACCCCCTACTTACTGCCTACTACATATACTATTTCAATATCGCGCCTGTCGACGCATTTGTAACTAATTTGGCATACCTTGAGAGATATCCATACTTGAACTTCGGTGAAGGCGCTTTCCACGTCGCAAGTCGCACTTTTATCTCGGATTCCGTAAGCCTAACGTCTATTTTTCTTGCAGGTATGTCTATGTTTATCGTGTCGCCTTCCCTTACAACAGATATCGGCCCGCCCTCGGCTGCCTCGGGGCTTACATGTCCCACGCACGGCCCCCTGGTTCCTCCCGAGAATCTTCCGTCGGTAACCAGCGCGACCGAATCGGAAAGCCCCTGTCCCACGATAGCCGAGGTAACTGACAACATCTCTCTCATGCCTGGTCCGCCCTTCGGACCTTCGTATCTTATGACTATTACATCGCCCTTTTTTATTTTTTTATCCACAACCGCTTTCATAGCCAACTCTTCAGAATCGAATATTCGAGCGCGGCCCGTAAACCTTCTTGCTTTCTCCGAGACGGCGGATTGTTTGACTACGCAGCCGTTCGGAGCGATGTTCCCGCCCAAAATCGCTATGCCTCCCTCATGGCTATAAGGGGTTTTGACGCGGATTACATCCGCATCGGTTATGCGCCCGGATTTAGCTATTTCAAGGATGTTCCTGCCGTTTACAGTGAGAGATGACTCTATTTTGTTTTTAATGGCAAAAAGAACGGCGCTGATTCCGCCCGCGGTTTCTAGATCCTCCATGTAGTGTTCTCCCGCTGGTTCAAGTTTCAAAATATTAGGCGTGTTTCTGGATATCGTGTCAAAGAGTTTGAGTTCTATCTTTACTCCCGCCTCCGCCGCTATGGCGGGGAGATGGAGCACCGTATTTGTCGAGCCACCAATCGCCATGTCAACCGAGATGGCATTCTTGAAAGCGTTCAGTGTCATTATTCTTCTCGGGGTAAGATTTTCTTTTACCAACTTGACTATTCTTATTCCCGATTCATAAGCTATGCGACTTTTCTTAGCGGAAACAGCTGCGGCGGTTGCACAACCTTCAATGCTCATACCCATAGTTTCGGTGAGGCATGCCATAGTGTTTGCTGTATATAGCCCCTGGCAAGAACCAGCGCCGGGACACGACACCATCTCGAGGTTCGCAACCTCTTTTTCGTCAATTTTGCCGGCTTGATAAAGACCGACTGCTTCAAATGTATCCCTGACAAGTGACCTTCTTTTTCCCTTATATTTTCCAGTCATCATCGGGCCGGCGGTTACGACTATCGATGGAATGTTTAATCGAGCAGCGGCTATAAGCATTCCGGGTGTTATTTTGTCGCAGTTTGTAAGCAGAACAAGGCCGTCGAGGGCATGTGCCCTTGCGACAGTTTCTACTGAGTCCGCTATCAGTTCTCTTGAAGGCAGGGAAAAATGCATGCCGGAATGTCCCATAGCTATTCCGTCGCAGACGGCTGGTATGCCAAAAATAAAAGGAACTCCGCCACCAGCGGCCACTCCTCTTTCTATATGCCTTTCAAGTTCCCGCATGTTTATGTGTCCCGGAACAAGATCGCTGAACGAAGACGCTACGCCGATAAACGGTTTCCCCATATCTGACGGCGAAACCCCGGTAGCATATATGAGGCATCTGTTAGGAGCGCGATTTACTCCCTTTTTAATCGTATCGCTTAACATAAAATCCTCCGGTGAAGACAGTAAAAATAGCAAATAGCAAATGAAAGGTGGACGGGAGACGGGAGACGGGAACTCGTGTCTCGTTGCTCGTGACTCGTTGTTCGTTACCACCAGCCACCAGTCACCATCCACAATTAATGCCGACCAAGGTCGACAACTACAACCCCCCTCCTCCCTGCATACTACCTACTACATACTACCCGCTGTTCTACTGCTCCGTTGCCCTACAATCTTACCACTTACCACTTACAACGTAAGGCGGGCTCATTCCAGTTCTATTATAAACTCCTGCGGCTTTTCTTCTTTTTGTTTAGTGGAATCGCCTTGTTCCGGCTTGACAGGTTCGTCAGTTATCTCTATCGTAATCTCTTTCTCTTTCTTTTTTTTTGTCCCCGCGATTATCTCGTCAAGTTTTTTCGCAGAAGGTAACGCGTACTCCTCGGGCAGTACAACTTCCAGGTCGGTCTTTATATCCGGCAGAACCGTAGCCTGCGTCTTTAATGTTATTTCTCTAAAAAGTATGGCGGTGACAGCGGCGGTGAACAAAAGTATCTCAAGGACTATGATGTTGACCTGCGTTTTCGAAAAATTCAGCATAGTTGTTTTAATCCTTCAGCTTAATTCTCAAAAGTTTATACTCTAGTGCGTCAGAAAGCGCCTGCCACGACGCCTCAATGATATTTTCCGAAATCCCGACGCTGCCCCATGTATTTTTCCCGTCGGTAGATTCGATGAAAACGCGCACAGCTGCGGCGGTTCCTGATGTCGGATTAATGACGCGCACCCTGAAATCCCTTAGATCTACTTTTTTTAGTTGCGGGTAAAACTCTTCCAGTGATTTATGAAGCGCCCTATCAAGAGCGTTGACGGGTCCATCGCCTTCTGCAACCGTATATCTCATCTTCCCGTTGACCTCAATCTTTATGGTGGCTTCCGTTATCATCCTTCCAGTTTTATCCTTTTCGACTATCGTTCTGTAGCTTTTCAATTCAAATAATGGCATGTACTTCCCAAGTACCTTTAAAACCAGCACGGCGAAAGAACCGTCGGCATCCTCATATTGATAGCCGTTTGCCTCGTTTTTCTTTACGGCATCTATAATTTTTTTTACGGCATCTTCGGTCCGGGCTATATTGAATTTTAATTCTTTCACCTTGGCAAGGATGTTTGATTTTCCGGCGAGTTCGCTTATTACGATTCTTCGGCTGTTTCCTACGAGAGACGGATCTATGTGCTCGTAAGTTTTCGAATGCCTCTCCACGGCGGAAACATGTATTCCGCCTTTATGCGCGAAGGCGTTCCTCCCCACATAAGGCTGCGTTTCAGCGGATATTTTGTTTATAACCTCGTCAACATATCTTGAAAGCTCTGTTAGTTTTTTGAGTTTTGCGGAGGAAACGCAAGTATATCCGAGTTTCAGTTTGAGCGCCGGTATTATCGAGACAAGATTCGCATTTCCACACCTTTCGCCTATGCCGTTAATAGTTCCCTGTACGATTTTGACCCCGCATTCAACGGCAACCACTGAATTGGCCACGCCGCATTCGGAGTCGTTGTGGGCGTGGATACCTAAAGAACAGTTGAGAGTTGACCCGCCTGCCATCCGTCGGGCGGGGAGTTTAGAGTTCAGAGATAGTTTCTTTTTTACAGTTTGGATTATTTCAACAAGTTCACCGGGCAAAGTGCCGCCATTAGTATCGCATAAAGATATATTAAATGCCCCCGCTTCAACTGCCTTTTCAAGTGTTGCTATGGCATAATCCTTGTTCGCTTTGAAGCCATCGAAAAAATGTTCCGCATCGTATATCACAGGGATTCCTTTGGATCTCAGAAATTTTATGCTGTCATAAATCATCTTAAGATTTTCGTCAAGCGTCGTCCTTAAAGCGTGTATGACATGTAGATCCCATGTTTTTCCGAATATGGAGGAGGTTTTGACGCCCGATTTTATTATGGCTTTCAGATTTGGGTCGGTTTCGGCTCTCGTGTTTTTATATCTTGTCGAACCAAACGCTACGAGTCTCGTCTTAAGTTTTGGTATGCGACAGGCGACACTGAAAAACTCCTCATCGGTCGGATTTGAACCCGGCCAGCCTCCTTCTATGTAATCTATTCCAAAACTTGCAAGCTCGGAGGCAATTTTTAGTTTGTCGTTCACGGAGAAAGAAACGCCCGTCGACTGACTGCCGTCGCGAAGCGTGGTGTCGAAGAGTTTTACTCTCATTTATTTTTTCTCCAATTCAAACGCCCTGTGAAGAGTGGCTACCGCCTTTTCAATATCAGCGGCTTTTATGACACATGAAATTTTTATTTCGCTTGTCGATATCATTTCTATATTTATGCCTTTTTTAGCGAGGGCATTGAACATCGTCGAAGCCACCCCCGGATGACTCTTCATGCCGACGCCCACTATCGAAACTTTCGCCACGGTATCATCGACGATAACGCCGGATGCACCCAGAGTTTTTTTAAGTGCATTCAGGATATTGTGCGTTTTTTTTATGTCTGGACGGGCGACCGTAAACGATATGTCGTTATATTTCTGACGAGCGGCGGATTGTATAATCATGTCAACATTTATCGATTCCTTCGCAAGCTCGCCGAATATCTTTGAAGCAATCCCCGGTCTGTCGGGAATATCCAGTATCGAAAGTTTAACCTGATTCTTGTCGAATGTTACAGCCCTGACCACAACCTCTTCCACTTCTGAACCCTCCTCCATTATGCTCGTGCCTTCCGTTTTTTTGAAACTCGACCTGACATGAATTTTGACCCCGAACTTCTTCGCCACTTCAATGGAACGTCCTTGCATTACTTGAGCCCCCGAGCCAGCCATCTCGAGCATTTCATCATAGGATACGACTGGTATCTTCTTCGCCTCTTTAACGACGCGGGGGTCGGTTGTATATACGCCGTCAACATCGGTATAAATCTCGCATTCATTGGATTTTAACGCGGCAGCAAGAGCAACAGCGGTCAAATCCGAACCGCCCCGGCCGAGGGTAGTTATGTCTTCATGCGGGTTTATACCTTGAAATCCCGCGACTATCACGACTTTCCCCTTTGAGAGTTCATTGTTTATTTTAGTCGGTATAATCTTCGTTATCCTGGCTTTCGTATGGGACGTGTCGGCGTAGATTCCAGCCTGCGGACCGGTAAGAGATATGGCGTTGACTCCGCACGATTTTATCGCCATCGTAAGCAGGGCTATGGAAACTTGCTCACCCGTAGAAATGAGCATATCCATTTCGCGATCATCGGGCGAATCGGTTACCTTTCTCGAAAGCTCTATAAGGTCGTCGGTCATGTCGCCAGGCGCTGAAACAACAACCACAACTTTGTTTTTTCGGGCTCTCTCTATGACGCGATTGGCGACATTTTTTATTTTATCCGCATCCGCTACCGACGAACCGCCGAATTTCATTACTATCAAAGACATGTTAAACGGCTCCCTTATTTTCAAAATCTAATATGAAACTTCTGCATTTGACACCTGTAGATTTAAATCCTTTTTCCATCGCAGAAGCAACGCTTTTCGCTTTAATCGCCGAAGAGAATGAAACTATAGATGGACCCGAGCCGGATATTGCGACGCCGTATGCTCCGCTTTTATACGCTTTTTCAAAAACTTTTTTTATGCCGGGTATGTATCTCCCTCTGTGAATCTGATGTATCCTGTCATCCATCCCGATTTTCAAAAGTCCATAATTTTGTTTTAAAATTGAGGCGACCAGAATGGCCGAGCGAGAGAGGTTGAATACCGCCGATTCCATAGGAAGTTTTTGGGGTAGAATTTTTCTTGCGAATTTCGTCGAAAGTTCGAAATTCGGAGTGCAAACGACCGCTTTTAAATCGCTTGTCATTTTCAGTTTCAGATATCCGGTTTTTCCGTTTTCGCTGTAGCAGATGCACAAGCCTCCGGCAAATGCCGGCACGATGTTGTCCGGATGGCCTTCCAATTCAACAGCGAGTTTCAGTATTTCGTCATCGGAAAGTTTATTATAGCAAATTTTATTCGCCACAAGAAGCCCCCCGAGCACCGCCGCCGCCGAACTACCCAGCCCGCTTGCCATGGGAATTCGATTGAGCAATTTTATTTTTAAATTTTGACCTTTGCCCTTTAACCTTTGACCTGCTTTATTAAATACTTTTTTCATCGCTTTCCAGACGATATTTTTTTCATCTCCCGGAAGCGAATCCTTCCCTTCTCCTTTAATATCAATTCTGACCTCTGACCTCTGTCCTCTGTTCTCTGTTCTCTCTCCTCTAATCTCAATCACTTCAATTTCATTGTAAAGGTTTAAAGCGACGCCGAAACTGTCAAATCCGCTGCCGAGATTTGCCGCCGTCGCAGGAATTCTAATTTTTATGGGTTTCATATTTTTAATTTGTGATTAACAAAACTTTTGAAACTGTTGTGTAGGTCTTTTTTGCGAAACTAAATGTAATTTCATCATTTAGTGTTACTTTTTCAGTATCAAAAAATTCATCAATTTTTTTAAATACTAAATCAAAATTTCTTTTTAGTTTCCAGCTTTCTTCTTAATTTTTTACATCTACTAAAATCACAAATAACCTATTATCTGCCCCGAATCTTTGGGCACCTTGATTTTCATACATCCATGTCGCTAAATTTTTGAGGTTTTTTATTACATCTTGTATGTCATAATCTTTCGGGAGATATGTGGTTTTTAAATCAAATGGTTGGTTATCAAAAAAAATATCAACTCCCTTTATGTTTTTTAGGGTGGAGACTACTTTTGGATGCTGGCTTATATGTTCTTCAACTAAAACCGTTGTCCAGTGGTTGTACCAGGTACAAATCACATAAGAAGTAATATCATCGTGTAATTTAGTTTTGACATTGCTAATTAAATCGTCATAATGTACAATTTTTCTAACATATTCTGTTTGAATTTTTTGGTCCAATTGTCCTTGAACCACACTCCAAGAAAAATTTTTTACTTTATACAATTCTTTTATTAAACCCGCATCGCTTATTAAATTTTTTCTCTCCTTTATTCTAACGGCATATTTTTGTTTGATGAATGCATCTATTGAGGAATCTATATTTGAAACATCTATAAGCTTTTTAATTATGTTTGTCGCATTTTTGTCGCTACAATGGACTATAGATTCAGCAAAATTTTTGAGTTTTTCTATCGGAATGGAACTCAATTTAAGATTTCTAACTTCTTTTTGAGTTAATAAAGGCATTTCATTTTACCTTTTCTGGAAAAACATTATGTATTCGTGCCTGAAAATATAAAATCCGCCGCCAAGCGCGCGGCGTCGCCAGAGTTGTTCTGCATTCCGTTTTGCGCGATTGCCAGAAATATTTTTTATTGCAATGCTTTTAAGTTTGAAACCGTTTTCTATAACTTTTTGCATAGTATAAAAACCCAGAGGTATCCATTCGCCTTGACTGTATTTATCTCCTATAACCAACACTAAAAATCTTTTCTCCGCAAGAAGGGGACAAGTATTTTTTACGCCTTGTGAAAATTTGTTCAAAAACTCTTCGGTTGTTCTTGCATTGCACAAATCTTTTGGATTATTGCTGAATTTTATTATGTCGTGATAAGGGGGGTGCATTGTAATAAGTTGGACTTTGTCAGTATTATACTTTTCTTTAAGCGTTTTTTTTAGCAGCCCAATCGTTTCTATATCCGTATTATCACCTTCTATAACATCTGTTTTTACATCATAAGAATTTGGTTCCTGTCCGATAAGTTCTTTAGCTCTTTTCACCATGTCGGGTAATAATTCAATGCCTAATCCACAACGCCCTAATCTTTTGCATTCAATTAAAGTTGTGCCACTCCCTAAAAAGGTATCAAGCACTATTTCATTTTTTTTGGTATATCGAAGTATTGCTTGATGTGGAATTTGTGGAACAAAATTTCCATGATATTCTCCGCTATGAGCGCCGCTTTTATCCCGAGCGCCCAGCAACCACAAACTATCGGTTATTATATCCGAATATTCTTTCCATTTATTTAGGTCTATATCGTTATAAATGGTCGTTTTTGGATGTTTTGATTTTTTAACTTCTGATAATGCTGTGCTCGGCTCGGAGCAAAAACTTAATCCCAACTGTTCACGAATAATGTCTGTTTTTTCCTTCGTTTTATACTTCTTTTCTTTACACTTTTGATTTTTCATCATTTCACTTTTAACCCTGCTTCATTGCGCAGAAACTTCCGCACATGCTGCAGACGGACGCTCTGCGACTTGTTCTTGATATTTTCTTCTCTCTTATCTGAGCGAACTTAGCCGGGTCGAGGGCATATTTTTTTTGTTCTTGCCAGTTAAGTTTTTTTCTGTAATACGACATTTTGTCGTCAAGAACTCGCGCTTCGTTAAGTCCTTTGGCGATGTCGGCCGCATGAGCGGCTATTCTTGAAGCCATCACGCCATTTTTTACATCGTCAATATCAGGGAGCGAAAGATGTTCCGACGGAGTGACATAACAGAGAAAATCCGCCCACGCTGCTGCTGGAATTTTTACTTTTATGGTTTTCATTATTATTGGACTATTTTATCCTCTAATTCTTACATTTTATATCTTTTACATCATATCCAAAATTTCGTAAAAATACTTTCGTGGAATCAGCAATATTTTCATCTAATAAAATTTTCACACTCATTTTGCTCCAAGAAGCACTCTGCGGTCTTTTTCCATTACCGAAGCGGCATACTTTGCTGCTTCATGAATATCTGCGACTTTAAGATGAGGGTATTCTTTTACGATATCACTATCAGTCATGCCACTTGCAATCAAATCCAAAATCAAACTTACAGAAATCCGAGTTCCCTTAATAATTGGTTTCCCTCCCAAAACTTTTGGATTAGTTGTAATTCGGTTCATATCGAAGCCTCCTTTCATAATCTGATTACTTGGGCTATTTTTTAATCTCACTCTATATATAGATTAACTGCCGATCCAAACACATCGTGGTCATGCTGCCGAGATTTGCCGCAGGCGCAGGTACTCTAATTTTTATGGGTTTCATGCTATTCTTTATGCTTAAAATATTTTGTTATTCTCTCGCTTAACAGATTGTGTAATTTTTTATATGGCGTGATATTTTGAGAGGCAAAAAATTTTAATAATAACTTTAGAGTTTTTCCTTCCCTAAAAATTACATTGATAATACCATCTTCCCATAATTTTTCATTTTCCAAAATTTTCCGCCAATATCTTAATTTTA
>JBGFRZ010000063.1:0-33387 GCA_041694835.1 Ignavibacteria bacterium | reverse complement strand
TTGTTTTCGTCAGAAATATTATAGCAATTCCGGAGAGAAAATGCAAATGTTTTATCGTCGGATTTACCGACGAGAATTATTTCAAAGAACTAAAGAGGGTTTTTCAACGCTCTCATAATACAAAATTTCGCGGGTTTTAAAAACCCCGACTGTTTTTTGTCAAATTCGCATAAAGATTTTCCTGCCGTATTACCATTTTACCGATATCAAAACTTTCGTCAAGCATTTTCAATGCGTTGACGGTTATTCTTTTTCCAAGACCCTCTTCTTTCAAAATTCTGAGTATGTTTTCCGCCATGCGCTTTGTGTCGAACGGTTCTGCCAACAAACCTGTATCGCCGTCTTTTACTACGTCCTTTACTCCATCTACGGCATTAGCGCACACAGGAACCCCGGCGGCCATCGACTCGAGTATCGAGCGCGGCAGCCCCTCCCATAACGACGTCATCACAAAAACATCTGTAATCTTCAAGATTTCGGCGACTTCCTTCTTTTCTTTAAGCCATCCCATAAACCGGACTTCGTCCGTCAGTTCAAGCGCTTCCCTGATAACGTTTAACTTTTCTCTCTCTTCGCCGTCGCCCACTATTAGAAACTTGGATTTTAAGCCTCTATATTTTAGTAAATTAGCGATAATCAAAAAATCGGAGAGATTTTTTTGTTTTTTAAAAGGACCGATTGTGGTTATCACAAAATCTTCCGAATTTATTTTAATCTCCTTTTTTTTTGAAATTTTGTCGACTTGGGTGTTTTTGAAAAAACCTATGTCTATGCCGCTCCTTATCAGAAAATACTTAGCGGGATTGCCTATTTTTCTTGATTTTGCTTCAGATAAGTTTGACTCTGACACAAAAATCAACATGTCGGAAATCGTCGCCGCCATTTTTTCAGCCAGAACGAAAAGAAATCTTACAGGCATTTTCTGATATCTATTGAATCCAAAACCGTGGAATGTATGGATTATCTTAGGGGCGGGAGGAGAGGAGCGAGAGGAGATGGAATGAAAAAATTTGAATAGAAAACATGCCCAGCGGCCAAGAATTCCGGCTTTTGAGGAATGCGTGTGAACTATGTCAGGTTTTTCGATTCTAAAGAGTCTCGCGAGTTTAAAGATGGTTATTAAATCCTTGAGCGGATTCACGGCTCTTGCAAGCTCGGGGATAAAATAAAGCTTTAAGTCGCTTATCTCCCTGGCATTGTCGTCGAGAATACCGCCGGGACCGGCGAGCAGCGACACTTCGAATCTATCCCGGTTTAAATTTTTGACAGTATAGAGGGTGTTGACCTGGGCACCGCCAAGCTCAAGCTTAGTTATAACATGAATCACTTTTATCTTTCTCATAAATTATTTATTTTTTCCGCAAGCGCCAATCCCTCAAATATTGATTCTTCCATATATGAATATTTCCAGGAACCATATCGACCCGCGAGATGAATCCCGCTTGCTTTGAGTTCTTTTTGAACTTCTTCCATCGCGATTTTTCTTTTCGCGTCATAAATTACATAAGCGTATTTAATCGGAATTACATTTAAAGTCGATATATTCTTTCTCGAACTCAAAAGTCCAAGAGAAACCAGCATGGACACGGATTTTTCCAAAACGCTTAAGACATCCGGTTTCTCGCAGGAGTTGTGACTCACTTCAACGTATATGGAATAATGACCTTTTGGCGCCAAATTATCGTTAATGTTCGAATAAAATCCCACCCTGTAGAAAGGGTATTTCCTTTCGGGAAAATATATCCACTGCTTCTTATGACCGGGCAAACCTTTAATCCCAATGTTAAAACACAAAACAGATGTCCAATTCAAAAGTCCTTTCATTTTTTTCAGCGACAAAACATCCATCAACTCCGGCAGCGGAATTGTGGAAACAAGATTCTCGTACCTTATCGATTCACCGTTTGAAAGCAGAATTTCATTTTTTTTAATATCTATCTTCTGGGGATAAATCTCGCATCTAACTTCTTCTACATTTTTTGCAAAAGCGTCAATCAACGACTGAATCCCTCCATTTTTCGGATAATAATAAAAAGCGTTGTATCCTATTTTCTTTCCGTAATCACTGAAAGCGCCCATTATGACATCTGAAATTTTAGGCGTCGGAACGAATTTCCCGACCCAGGCGGCAGTAAGTTTTCTTAAACTCACTTTCCATATCTTCTCGTTGTAAGGCTTCAAAAAATACCGTGTTATACCCTCTCCGAAAGTTTTCAGCGACCATTCATAGAATGACATGTCCAACGATTTTGTTTTACCATTCCTTGTTTTTCCCAACTGCGAATTTATAATGCCCATCACACATTCCAAAACTGTTTTTCGTGGCAAACCGTAGAGATTGAGCTGATATGGATATTTCGTAAACGTTTTTTGCGAGTAAATCCATGCCGCTCTTTCAATCTTTGATATATTGTCTTTCATCATTTCGAATATCAAATTTTTTATCTTTTCGGCGTGTATATGCAAAAGATGCCCCGTGCAGTCGAAAGTAAAGCCGTCTTTTTCCATGGACCTGCAAAGCCCGCCAACTTCGCTTTCCTTTTCAATGACGATGTAATCGCCTTTAAGTCTATAGGCGCACGATAGTCCCGTAAGTCCTCCGCCGAGTATTACGGTGTTATATTTTTTCGACGACATACAATTTATACCTTTCAAGTGGCAATTCTGATATAGACCACGGAAGAGCGCCCCAGCACGTCGCATAAAAACCCGCTGAATCAGGGACGCTCATAACCCGGAACGGAAGCATGGTTTTATATTTAAATTCTTTTACCAAACGAAGTTTTCCTTCAATCTTCGGAGGGAAAAGCCAAACGGTAGGCGAAGAAATTGTTCCCTCAAGAAACAAATCGCCCGGCCGCAATGTGGAATTCGGAAATGTTGTATGCCAGCCGTTTTCTTTAAGATATGCCGTTACACCCACAAAGGATTCCCCTTTAAAAAAACCGGGGGGAACGTCGGCGGATTTCAAATCATCCGCTATATTTTTGTTGACATTCGCCTGCACATAATCGGTGTAGGCAAGCAAAGCCCCGAAGGTAAAAGTTACGACCAGAGTCGCTGCCAAAAACAACTTCGTCTTTTTTTCGCTAAACTTGTTCTCAACGATTTTTACAAACATCAGCGACAGCGGCGATATAACGCTCATAAAATATCTACCCGATGTCCATCCCATGGCGAAAATGGCTATAAATATCGCTAAAGAAAACCAGATGATAAGAAATAGCCCGTTCCTGCCGGAAAAAACTCCGGCGTTTAAAAATAAAGCGTAAAAAAAACTCGCGGACGCCAGAAGCCAGAATGAAATAAGAAAACTTTGAGTCAAAGAAAATCCGCCTCTCTCAGACGACAACAATAAACCGATAAAAAGAAAAACCGGCGGCGCCAGAAAAATAAACAATCTGTTTTTAACAAGCAAGAAAAATGCTCCAATCAGAAAAATTGTAGAACCGCTCAAGAATATAAGAATAACAGACAACTTCATTAAATAAGACGACGGACCAGCTCTTCTTGAAGCTGCCAACATGTGCGGTGCGCCATAGACTATAATATTCCAAAAAGACCAAAAAAACAAAGCCGCCAGGGGGATAAGAAATATCCAAAGATATTTGTGCCAATCTTTCTTACTTAAGAACATGTAAATAAAAGCCACGGGTAGTAAACTAATGGCGGTGTATTTTGAAAGCAGAGACAGCGACATAGCGATGCCGCTTGTAAACAAAAGCGGTTTATTTTCATTTTTAAGACCATAGACGAGAGATGTCAACGACAGCAGATAAAAAGAAAGCTTGGGAGAGTCGAGCATAAAACCGTTTGAAGTTATCCAAAAAACAGGATTCACCATAAAAAGAAGCGTCGCAAAGATATGATTTTTCACAAAAGTCCCGCTCAAAAAATACATTGAAACAACGCTCATTAAAGAAAACAACATAAAACTTGCGTGTAGCGTCCGCTCTTTATCTCCGAAAAGTTTTATTACGCCGGCCAAATAGTAGTGCGTAAGCGGCGGATTCACCATTCTTGGAGGTTTTCCCCGCTCCCATCCGGCGTTATCGGGGCCGGCGTCGTCGGCAAGAAAATCATAAGGTCTAAGAGGATGCTCTAAAATTCCTTTCGCCATAAGAAAATGATAATAATCGTCGATAAAAAACGGCCTGCTCAAAAAAGGAAGGAGCATGAGAATTAAAAGACCAATTAATATCATTAATTCCTTTTTCATTATTCTTGCATTATTTGGGATTTTTTATAGCGAAATCTTGATTTTGTACAAATAGCGGGATATCAAAATTATGACAACCATAAAAAAGAAGTAAATCAACGCCGCTTCAAATTCCCTCTCGACCTTTGAAACAATAAATGAGCCGAACAACAAAATTATCCCCGCAAGATAAACCCTAAGCAAAATCCCCTTGTCGGAGCAACCGACCGCTCTCAATCTCAATGCAAAATGATCCTTGCTCCCGAGAAACGGGGAAAGCCTTTTTTTATAACGCACATACATAACGAACAATGTATCGTAAATCGGTATAGCCAGAATTAAAATCGGAGCAAGAACCCCAAGTCGGTTTGACTGCGTGTAATTGGTCCCAAGGGCTATCGCCGAAAGAACAACTCCTATAAAAAGACTCCCCGCATCGCCCATGAATATCTTATATTTCTTAGATAAATTGAAAGGCATAAATCCTAAGATGGCACCTGCAAGACCGATGGCTGCAAAATTGACATAGATTTGCTCCTCAGCCGGAATGCCTACGAAGAAAAAAGCCAATGCGGCGATTACCGCCGTGCCGCTTGAAAGCCCATCCATTATATCGATTATGTTGAATGCATTTGTTATCCCTACAATCCACACGACCGTGACTAAGACGGCAAACCAATCGGGCGATATAAAGTTTATCTTAATACCGTAAAAAATCAGTACGACGGATGAAATAAGCTGAAATGCAAACTTCTGACTGAAATGAAGTCCTTTATGCTTTATATCGTCAATTATGCCCAGCAAAAAAACAAAAAAACCGGCGGCGAAAATTCCCCTGAGCGATCTGAGTGTTCCCGTAGGAAAATCCGTGGACAGACGTATAACAAGCATGGTTAAATAAAAAGACGCCACTATCGCCAGCCCCCCAAAATAGGGCACGGGTTCCTTGTGAGTTTTAATGTTGGTGTGGGGATAATCGTAGACGTTTGCTTTTTTTGCCAACTTCCTTGCAATCGGTGTAAAAATAAAAGAAGAAAAGAACGCTAAAAAAAAAGCAAGGATGTACAAAGTAAAGTAAGCCATATCTTATTGGCAGCTAAAGTTTATATATCGCCAGACCCTTTTGATAAAAAACGATTCTGCTTTCCAATTTTTTCAGAAGCCCGCGCCAATTCCCGAGACCTTTATCCGTAAAATCGAAAATGCCGTAAGGCCTCAAGCGCTCCGCTTCCGATATATTATAGAAAATATAATCGAAATTTTGTAATTTTATTTTTTTGTGAAGCTCGTCGGCGGTTGAGGAATCATTTGCCCATGAAATGAGTGGGTTGGGAGCGAATACATTTGTTGCGACCATTTTTGCGTCACAGTAAAATGTACGTTGTTCTCCCACAAAAAAAATTCTGCTTTCTTTCGATAAATATTTATTGATATACTCAAATGCGGGATACGGAGAGTTTTTTAAAATTCTGCCAAGATATCCTCCCCTGCTTTCAAATCCGGTTATCACACCCGTCGGCTGGAATATCCCTGCTATAAAGAAAAAATACCACATATTTACGAGAGTGATGCCCGATACCAAAGAAACGAGTAAAAATTTAGATATAAAAGATGCTCTGCGATAGAACTCATATATTGAGAGAGCAGAAATTACGGCGAGCATTCCCGCAAGCGGCACCAAAAATCTCAAAACGGGTTTCGTGAAAAACCATATCAAAAAAACAACGGTGCAATAGACAATCGGATAAAGCGAATTTGAGAGCTTCTTCTTGAAAAAAAATATTAGCGGGAAGGAAAGCAAAAGGAGTGTCCAACCGAAATCACCGAGCACATCTATCCCGCCACCGAATTTCACGGGATTGAAGATAACATTATACGGCAGCAAGAACAGTTCAAAAAAAATCGAACTCTTATGCGAATACTCCGTAAGCATCTCAAAATAGCCCGAGGCGCTAGAACGATTCCACCCTGCATCTCCATAACCCAGGATATTGTAAAAAAACGGGAAAACAGGGTTCCCTGTATAAATCGAATTTTTTACAAACCAAATAGCGCTGGAAACAAAGGCCGCAAGATTAAAAGAAAATATTTTTGAAGAAATGTTTATAATGCCTTCTTTGTTTTTTATCGAAAAAATGATAAGAAGAATATTTATGGCAATGAGATTCGAAAAGCCCGTGTATTTTACACCGATGGCGAGTCCCGAAATAACCGCAGACAGCAAAAGAGAGTCGTTTTCTTTCGTACGAACGTATCGCAGAAAAAGCCAAACCGCGACGAAGCAGAGAAAGGCGATGTGCAATTCAACATATGTCGATGCCGAAAGAAGCATAAAAAAAGTAGAAGAGACCATAAAAAATACCGATAAAATGCCTGTTTTTTCGTCAACCGTATGTTTCTTTGTGAATGTATATAACGATGCCAGCAAAAACATGGAAGTGAAAAAAGTGATTATATTGGCCGTTATTTCGTCTCCCGCAAGAAGAGAGAACAAAAATGTCATCTCGGCGTTTTGAGGAAAATGCGAATACAAATTGTATCCAAGCGGTCTTATCGAATTGTTTTTTATGTATTCCGACGGCAAAGCAAGATGATAGACAAGAGAATCATAGTAATGCGGCGGCATAAATGAAAGAGCAAAAGCGGCACATAAACACAGAATAATCGGCGTCGAAATAAAAATATTGCGCTTCAATAAATGTCTAAAATTATTTATATGGCCGAGTATTTCCAAAAAAACTTTTTTTGATACACGATGCAAAATCAGGATTACACCGACGGCAAAAAACCATGCCGCGAATTTATTGTAAAATCCAAATATCCCGAAAATAAAAAATATGTGAGAGACTATGCCGTAACCTAAGGCATAAGAAAAGATGAGCGATTCACTTCCTTCGAAATTTCCAATATATTTCAGAAAAAACCTTCCAATTATGATTATTGAAAAGATGATTAAAGGCACGGGGAGGAAGGAGTAAAAGTGGGCAAAAAGAAAATTCATACTCTGGGTTCGAATATTTTAAATTTCGTCAGCCCCTTCTTGTGAAGGAAAAACTTCACAACCGCCAATAGCGTGGAAAGTCCGTATTTTATGCTTCTTGAAAAATCTATCGACGAAGCATCCGGAAAGTATTTTGTGGGAACAGGCACATCTCCGATCCTGTATCCAAAGAAAACCGCCTGCACAAGTATCTCCTGATCAAAAACAAAATCGTTAGAGTTAAGTTGCCAGTTTATTTTTTCAAGGACCCCTCGACGAAAAGCTCTCAAACCGGTGTGAAACTCACCGAGATTCTGTCCAAGAAAAAAATTCTCTATTATTGTAAGAAATCTGTTTGCAAAATACTTATAGACTGGCATTCCTCCATAAAGCGCCTCTCTGCGAGTCCTTATCCTGTTGCCTAAAACGATATCGCAAATCCCATCTTTTATGAGTCCCACCATATAAGGAACGACTCGCGGATCGTATTGATAATCAGGATGAACCATTACAATTATATCCGCTCCCATTTTGAGCGCTTCGGCATAACATGTTTTTTGATTCCCGCCATAACCCAGATTTTTAGGATGAGTGAAAATTTTTAAACCTAATTTTTTCGCAATCTCAACCGTGTTGTCGGCAGACGCATCGTCGATAAGTATTACATCGTCGTAGCAACCCCCGGGAAGTTGTTTTAAGGTTTTTTCAAGTGTCTTTGAAGCGTTGTAAGCGGGCAGGACAACAATAACCTTCATTTTGTGATTTTCAATCATACTTTTTTAATCCTTTAGGACGCGGATTTACAAGATTAACACGGATTTTTTCGTTTATTATCCCGTCAATCTGCGTTCATCCGCATCCCATTAGAAATGTTACTAATGAATTTTAGGACGCAGATTTCCGCAGATGAGTTTATAGTTGCTTTAATCTGCGTTTATCAAAGTTGTTTCTGTGTTCATCTGCGTTCAATTATTTTTTAGGACGCAGATTGTCGTGGATGATTTTATGAATGTTTAATCTGCGTTTATCAAAGTTGTTTCTGCGTTCATCTGCGTTCAATTATTTTTTAGGACGCAGATTGTCGCGGATGATTTTATGAATGTTTAATCTGCATTTATCAAAGTTGTTTCTGCGTTCATCTGCGTTCAATTAGTTTTTTAGGACGCAGATTTTCGCAGATTGTCGCAAATAATTCTTAAATCCTGTTTTTCTGCGTTTATCTGCGTCCAATTGATTTTCAGTGCTCAACTGTGTTCATCTGTGGTTTCATATTTGCAACTTTATATATTTTTACAGTCGGGTTGTGATGTGGTGCAAATTTCACCCTGCTAAACTCATTAAGAGAAATGAGATTTTCCGAAAATCTTTTTTCAAATTCCGGATTGAGTGTCATGAGAATATAATCGTATTTTTCCAAAATACGCGAGCACATTTTGTCGAATATTTTCCATTCGCCGTCCCACGTGACTCGGTAAGGATCTTTTGAGCTGAAGTTGGGCGTGGACGGACTTCTTAAAATATTGGTTCCTGCCGGGATATTTTTTTTAATCCATCTATAAGCTTCCACTCTTGTGTCCGGACGCGTCAAAAGATAAACCGAATATGCCGTTTTGGGCAGGGTTGACAATGTCGTCAAAACAACCATCAAGATAATGCGGGATTTTTTGTTCGCCATATCGCCGAGTAAAATTGCTCCCGATATCAAGAAAAAAGGATGAATTGGAAACAAGTAATGGGCCGACAATACTTTCCAAAAACTGACAAAAAAAATAAACACCGCAGGCAAGGTCAGGAAAAACAATGAATTTTTCTTAAACTTCACAAGAGACCAGATAACTCCCATCAAAGAAACGACGAATAAAAACAATCCGAGACCATCGATGAGTCCTAAAAATGCAGTCTTTAATCCCAATAAAAAGTCCCTGCCAAAATAAAACAAATTAAAAATTCTATCTCCAAAAATCACATTTTCGAAAATATGAGAAAATCTGTTTGAAAAGTTTTTAAAATCTATAACGACGAACGGAGTGCCTGCAAAAAAACCAAATAAAATCAAAATAAAAGAGACGCCACCCAAAGGAAACAATTTGTTTGGCGACAATTTTTGTTTTTTAACGTTTATGACCAAAGCAGCGAAAAGATTCAAAATAAAAATTACCGGATAATATTTTGTAGACACGGCGAGACCCAGAAAAAAACTTGCCATAAAAAATTCTCTAATTCTACCGCTCAAGTGATAAGATATAATGAAGTAGCAAGAAAGAATGGCAAAAAAAAGAGCGGGGACATCCACTGTGGCATAATGCGAATGTAAAACATGAAGCGGTGCGATTGAAAACATAAAAGAGGCGATAAGTCCGGCTTTTTTGCCACTCAGTTTTTCCCCTATCTTATAAACCAGATATATCGTGGCGACGGAAAAAATCACATTCAGAAATCTTCCCGTAAGATAAAAAATTGACGGGTCAAAATTTTTGTAAAGCCCGACATATTCGTCCAAACTTCCATAAAAGCCAAAAGTTTTGCCGAGCAAAAACACGGCTGCGTAGGTGAAAAAGAGTATATAGAGAAAAAGTGACGGGTAGTCGAAAAAAGGCGCGGGATTCAGATTCCCAGTCAACATCCTGACCGAATAAAATATAACAACGGATTCATCTATATGTAGATGTTTAAGCGGCAACCCCCAGTTGATGCCTGTTATTCTCAAAACAAAACCGATAAGTAAAATTGAAACGAGATATAGATTATAATCTTGTAATTTTCTTGTCATCTATGCCATGTGTCGCATTTCTTGCGTCGAAAATAAGTTTTGAACTTTTCACAAGAGCGGCGATGTCAAAATCGCTGTGATTGGTCACTATAACCACGCAATCATATTTTCCGAACAAAGAATGGAGATATTTTTTCGACTTCATTTTTGTCTCATCAAGCACAGGCACAAAAGGGTCGCAATAATCCACAAAGGCGTTCCTTTCTTTCAACAGTTTTATTATGTCTATAGCAGGCGACTCCCGCCAATCGCTGACATTTGGTTTGTATGCGACTCCAAGAATAAGAATTTTTGAGCCATTAACTGTTTTGCTTTTTTTGTCGAAAATCGCCGAAATTCTTCTAACCACATACTCGGGCATGTTCGAGTTTATATCGCCAGCAAGTTCAATAAATCGAGAGAAAAAATTTAGCGTCTTTAACTTCCAGGAAAGATAATGAGGGTCTAAAGGAATGCAATGCCCCCCTATTCCGGGGCCGGGATAAAACGGCATAAAACCAAAGGGTTTTGTGGCTGCGGCGCTGATAACCTCCCAGACATCAATTTTCAATTTTTCACACATAAGTGCGACCTCGTTCACGAGAGCTATGTTCACCGCCCTGAATGTGTTTTCAAGGAGTTTAACCATCTCCGCCGATTCGCTGGACGAAACCTTGAGCACTTTTTCGATAATTCTGGAGTAGAGAGCATAAGCCATATCTGTACATTTTTTAGTTATGCCGCCGACTATTTTCGGGGTGTTGTGAATTTTATAGATTTTATTTGCGGGGTCAACTCGCTCGGGCGAAAACGCTAAATAAAAATCCTTGCCGCATTTCAGTCTTGTTTCTTCAAACATAGGCAAAACGAGTTCTCTCGTGGTTCCGGGATATGTGGTCGACTCAAGAATCACAAGATGGCCTTTTCTCAAATACTTTTTAACCTCTTGAGCGGCTGAGACGACATATGAAACATCTGGTTCTTTCGATTTCCGTAAAGGTGTTGGCACGCAGATTATTATAACATCATATTTTCTCAATTTGGAAAAATCAGACGTTGCCGATAATTTTCTTTTGCCAACAGCGGATTTAATTCCCGCCATCGGAACATCGGTTATATAACTTTTTCCGCGATTTATCATGTCGGTTTTCTTTTCGTCCGTGTCTATACCAAGAACCTCGATTCCGTTTTTTGCAAACTCAAGCGCAAGCGGCAACCCGACATACCCAAGACCTATAACGGCGATTTTGTAATTGTCTTTCATATACTCTCATCCTCTTTATTATCGTCAAAAACTATTAGGACGCAGATTTACATACAAATTTCGGGGACAGGTTCTATTTAGAATCCATAATCATAGACATCGTCCCCGTGCAAACGGGGTTCCCCGTTCCCCGATAAAACCATTCTGACTGGAATGACATCTGCGTCCATCTGTGGTTCAATCTTTTCTTTTATCTTTTTAAAACCAATAAATCGTCGTATAAGGTGTCGACGGCAGCAATCATTTTGTCCTCAGAAAAATCCTTCGCTTTTTCAAACCCCGCTGTACCCATTTTCTTCGCCTCTGACGGATTTTCAATAAGAAAATTTATTTTACCACTGAAATCGTCGAGAGCGCCGGGCTTTATCAGAAATCCTGTTTTGCCGTCTTCTACCAACTCTTTTATGCCGCCGACATTTGAAACAACTGCGGGGAGACCCGCGGAAAACGCCTCAAGCAAGGCCTGCGAAAAACTCTCTTCCCTTGAAGGTAAAAGAAATATGTCGGAGATTTTCAGCAACGCCAAGACGTCCTTACGCCAGCCGAGAATCCGAAATCTATCGCTTAATCCCCGCTCTCTTACCACAACCTCCAACTTATTCCTCTGGGGACCATCACCCACAATCAGAAAAATACCATTTTTAACTTTTGATGCGATAGACGGCAGTAAGTCCGTCCCTTTTTCATAGTGCAATCTTGTAACACAAATTATTACCGGCTCACTTTCATTGAGTCCAAACTCTTTTCTTATTTCTTCCGACGGTTTAACCGCTATTATTTTATCAAAATCTAAACCGTTATATATTACTTTGATTTTTTTCGCGGGGATTTTTTCGCGGCATATCAGAGTCATTTTTGCCGACTCGGAATTGGCAATGATTGTAGAACACCATCTGGCAGTCCATCTGTCAAGAAGTACATAGTACCATCTTTTCCATTTATCGATTGCAAGTTGAGTTGAAATTATGTGCGGCGACCCGGCGAGTTTTCCCGAAAAACGACCGAATATATTGGCGCGATAAAGAAAAGTGTGCAGAATGCGAAAGTCATTCTCAAGCAAATAATTTTTAAGCGACCACGGGCAGTTAAATTTTATTACTTTTATGCCTTTCTCGTCGGAAAGATATTTGCCGTAATAGCCCCTATCTTTCAAATACCCGACGGTAAAATCGTATCTATGTCCTAATTTTTCTACAACCGTCGTTAAAAATTTTTCCGCTCCGCCGATGTTTAAACTTGTTGAGAGACAAAATATTTTGGGTTTCGACATAAAATCATTTTGTCATACGCAATCGTAGCAGCGCCGCCTTGTGGTGCAACATATAGTCACCGTAAAGATTGTCCCCGAATGCCTGTTCCCGAATGTAGTAATCGGGGGTCGTTGTCGGGGAACTGTGCCGCTACAATTTTCGTTTTTTTGTCTTGTCATTCCCGAATCTCTGTATCGGAAATCCATTCGCGCTACATAGCCGATAAACCCTGCCATAACGGGGCAGGTCGGCAACTACAACACCTATCACCGGTCGTCAATCACTATTCGCTATTGCTATTTGCTATTCGCTGTCTTTATTTCTTTATGCCAAATGTCAGATAAAAAAGCGGACTCAACATCTTCAATCAATCGACGAACAGAATATACGGAATTTGCCTTTTTGACTTTTTTATATATTTTTATTATAATCGTCTTTATAGAGGTGATGATATATGGTTCAAGTAATAATCGAACCCAATAACAAAAAAAACATTCGGGTTCTCCTTGAAGAAACGGTCAGAAATAGAGAATATTCTCTTAAAATTGCTATCAATCAGACAAAAAAGATTCTTGAACAATTTGAAAAACATTACAAGATGAAAACAGACTCCTTCTACAAAAAGTTTCAACAGGGACTTCTGGGTGATAAAATTGATTTTATTGAATGGGCTGGCGAAAAAGAAATTCTTAACAGATTGAAAAACAAACTTGCCGAAATTCGAGAGATTAAATTTGCTGATTGAAAAATATTTCGATAAGATACGACATTCCCTGAAAAACTTCTCACCTTTCATTTTATCCGAAACAATCATCTTTGAATCCCGCTCAACCAGTTTAGGAAAAGTAAAAGGGCACATTACATTTATTGATATCTCAAAGCTTTACCTGCTGGAAATAATCGATTCAACACAACACAATAAAATTCAATATTCGTATCATTACCAAACAAGAACTGGAAAAATTATTTTTCGTTATGATAACGCCCCTCATTATAAAGCAATTAGCACATTTCCCCACCATAAGCACTTTAAAAGTGAAGATGATGTTCTTCCGACTAATGAGCCCGCCTTCGACTCTGTATTGAGAGAAATTGTTGCACTCTTTTCAATATCAACTATATAATTCCTGAAAAATCTTTAACCACAAGAGCGCCCGCACGGCCGTCTCATTGGTGATTCAATAACAAATTCATATCCGCTTCCGGCAACCACAATCAAAGTGTGAAATAGGGTTCATTGACGCTTCGCTAAAACTCACCACAAGGGGAGCAGAGAGCGCAGAGAAAAACCCCCGATAGAACCTGCCCCCGAGTGTAGTAATCGGGGGTCATAGAGGTGATGATATATGGTTCAAGTAATATTTAGGACGCAGATTTACAAGATTAACGCAGATAATTCTTAAATCCTGTTTTTTCTGCGTATATCTGCGTTCAATTAGTTTTTTAGGACGCGGACTTTCGCAGATGAGTTTATAGTTGCTTTAATCTGCGTTTATCAAAGTTATTTCTGCGTTCATCTGCGTTCAATTAGTTTTTTAGGACGCAGATTTACAAGATTAACGCAGATAATTCTTAATCCTGTCTTTTCTGCGTTTATCTGCGTCCCATTAGAAATGTTCCTGATAAATTTTAGGACGCAGATTTACAGGATGAACGCAGAACCTGCCCCCGAGTGTAGTAATCGGCGATGATTTTATGGTTGCTTTAATCTGCGTTTATCCACCTTTATCTGCGTCCAATTAAACTACAAATTGCTTTTGACAACCTTCACAATGTATCTTATCTGCTCATCAGATAATTCGGGATACATCGGCAAAGCGAGTGTTTCGTCGGATATTTTTTCTGCAACGGGAAAATCGCCTTTTTTATAACCTAAATGAACATACGCCTTCTGAAGGTGAAGGGGCAAAGGATAATAAATCTGACAAGCAACCCCGTTATCGAGCAACGCTTTTTGAACTTTATCTCTGCTGTGCTTATTCGCAAATCTGATGTTATAGTAATTGAAAGAGTGTCTACAATTTTCTTTACTGACGGGAACTATGACCGAACCGCCGAGCAACTCGTTGTATTTCCTGGCGACATCATTTCTCATTTTCGTCCATCTGGTAATATGTTTCAACTTGACAGAAAGTATTGCTGCTTGAATAGTATCAAGACGGGAGTTAAAGCCGTCAAAGTCGTGATAATATCTCACATGGCTGCCGTGACTTCTTAATGCCTTTGCATTGTCGTAAAGTTTTTCGTCGTCGGTGACGAGCATCCCGCCGTCGCCGAATGCCCCTAAATTTTTTGCCGGAAAAAAACTAAAACACCCCGCAACGCCCAATGTCCCTGTATAGCGCCACTTTCCGTCTGAATTTTTATATTGCGCCGTAAACGATTGAGCGCAGTCCTCAATAATTTGTAAATTGTATTTTTGCGAGATGCGGATAATTTCGTCCATAGCGGATGGATGACCGTAAAGATGAACTGGCAGTATTGCTTTTGTTTTTTTGGTGAGTTTCTTTTCAACTTCATTTGGATTTAAGTTATATGTGTCAAGAAGCCCATCCGCAAAAACTGGCACTGCTTTACTTTGAACAATTGCTTCTGTGGTCGCAACGAAAGTGCTGGGTGTCGTTATTACTTCGTCGCCATTTTCAATTCCGGCAGCCAACAGCGCTATTTTTAAAGCGTCAGTTCCACTCGCCACACTGACAGCATATTTACTGCCGCAAAAAGCGGCAAATTCTTTTTCAAATTGGTCCACCTCCTCGCCGAGCACGAAGTTCGTTTTGTCGAGAATTTTCCTGACGGCGGTTTCTATTTCGTCTCTTATTTCATGATAACCTGCGGACAAATCAACGAGCTGAATTTTCATATTTTTCTTCACTCCTTACCCTTTACTTTTTTACAAAAGTTGTCTTGGGGTTCAATTTAAATCTTCCTGACTAAACCTAAAACTATGGGACAACAGTTAGAATTATTCCGAAAACTTAATTCTAACACAACTGCTGACTGGATTACAAAGAACTATAAATTTTACCAAAAATCCCTCGGACTTAAAAAATCACTCCGTCGGGCTGCTTAACAAAATTTAACAAAGTTGTGGAATATTTTTAAACGGGGCGAATCGGCAACTACAGCAAATCGGCAAATTTTATGAGTTCAATTTTTTGGTCAGTGAAGTATTGCTTTAATTGCGGCTGGCAGCAGTGGGCAAGTTCTGCTTCTCTCCAGAGTTCCCCGTAGCCTGGGTGGGTCATAAGTTCGGCGATTTTGTAGTTTTCATCGACATTCCCCCAGTACCATCCTTCTATAAAATGATCTATAAACCTTACGCCGTTTGACTCTAAAATTTTTTTGAGATGCTCAAAATCGGAGTAGTTCGAGAAAATCTTCTGGGGGAGTCTTACAAAAGGAATCTTGAATTCTTTTGCGACTTCGCAGACGAGCGGAAATACTTCCTGATTCAGGTGACTGTGGTGGTGAGAATCAAGATGATCGCAAGGAAGGCCGAATGAAAAATATTTTTCAATCTGCCTTCTAATCTCTCCCCTTATTTCTTCCGGCGACGGTTTGGGAGATATAAAACCCATTACAGAACCCCTGCCGTGGTCGATGTTAAAGAATTTATCCATATTGATGTGCGCCCCCGTTCCGAGGCAGGGATTTTCCTTCAGTTGTCTTATGGCGTCTTCAACGCCATCCCCTTCCACAGTCAAACTCACAGACTTCACAACGCCATTTTTGTAAGCGGTGATTATTCCCTTATTTATGGATTCACGCAAACCCATGTCATCAGCATTTATTATAAGTTTCTTGGACATAGTTAGTGTTCTGTTACAGAGTAATGTATATTATATCAAAACTTTCCTTTTTGTCAACTCTTCGGCAATCTCGACAGCGTTCAAAGCAGCGCCTTTTAATAAATTATCAGAAACCACCCAAAAAGTCAAGGCTTTTTTTGCGGAGATGTCCCTGCGGATTCTGCCAACATAAGTGGTTTGTTTATTTTCGGCATAAAGAGGCATAGGATAAATTTTATTCTGGGGGTCGTCCATTATCTCTACGCCGGGTGATTTCTTAAGAATATCCCTCGCTTCGTCCGGAGAAATTTCGTCCTCCGTTTCTATCCATACGGCCTCGGAATGGCTCCTTATCACGGGAACTCTTACGCACGTGGCCGAGACATTTATCAATTCGTCTCTCATGATTTTTTTGGTCTCGTTGCTCATCTTCATCTCTTCCTTCGTGTAGCCGTTTTCCATAAAAATGTCTATCTGGGGAATTAAATTAAAAGCTATCTGATACGGGAATTTAGACGGAGGAGGGACTTTTACACCGTTAGCGATTGCAATGGTCTGTTCTTTCAACTCTTCAATGGCTCTCCCGCCCGCCCCGGAAACGGACTGATAAGTTGAAACTATAATCCTCTTTATCTTTGCTCTTTTATGTATGGGATTTAGCACGACTACCATCTGTATCGTCGAACAGTTGGGATTCGAGATTATTTTTTTATCGCCAGACAAAACGTCGCCGTTCACTTCGGGAACGACAAGGGGAACAGTGGGGTCCATCCTAAAAGCCGAGGAGTTGTCTATAACAAAACAGCTGTTTTTCGCAAAAACGGGGACGTATTCCTTAGAGACGCTCGCACCAGCGCTGAAAAGGGCGATATCCGGGGAGTGCTCTGAAATATTTTTTGCGAATTCGCTCAAACTCTTTATCTCTGTTTTTTTGCCTCTGAAATTTATCTCTTTGCCGGCCGATTTTTCCGAGGCAAGCGCGTAAATTTCGGATGTGGGAAAATTCCTTGCCTCAAGCATCTTCAGCATTTCCTGTCCCACCGCACCCGTTGCGCCGACCACGGCAACTTTAAATTTTTTCATTTGTTTCCATTCGCTCCGCTCACCCCGATAAATCGGGGCTACATCGTTTTAATGTAAATCTCCTTCAATTGCTTATCG
Source organism: Ignavibacteria bacterium (assembly GCA_041694835.1). Taxonomy (GTDB): domain Bacteria; phylum Elusimicrobiota; class Endomicrobiia; order PHAN01; family PHAN01; genus JBGFRZ01. Next base: position 15,994 of record JBGFRZ010000063.1, on the reverse strand, counting down.
GTCACAGAAGAAGGAGCGCCAGTAAGAGGGCATATCCCTCTCTGAGTTTTTGGGAAAGCTATAACCTCCCTTATCGACGTCTCCCCTCTCAAAATCGCTATTAAACGATCTACACCGAGCGCGATACCTCCGTGGGGTGGTGCCCCGAAATTCAATGCGTCAAGCAAGAAACCAAATTTAATCCGACTTTCCTCGTCTGGAATATTCAGGAGCTCAAAAATTTTTTTTTGGACATCGGTTTTATTTATTCTTATCGAGCCGCCGCCGAGTTCAATGCCGTTTAAAACAATATCATATGCTCTCGCCCTGATGCCCGAGAGGGTTTCTTTGTCAAGTGAAATCGACATTATGTCTTCTTTGGGCGACGTGAAAGGATGGTGTATTGATGTCCATCTATTTTCCAAATCGTCCCGCTCAAGAAGAGGAAAATCGACCACCCATAAAAACTTGTATCCTTCTTCTATAAGATTCAACTTTTCGCCGAGAAACAATCTAAGTTGTCCCAATGCGACCGGGGCGATTTTAGAAGAGTCGGCAACAAACAAAATCAAATCGCCATCGGAGGCGTTTAATTTCGCTTTTATTTTGCCAAGTTCTTCGGCAGAAAAAAACTTCACGATATTCGACTCAAAACCACCGGAGAACAGTTTTATCCATGCAAGACCCTTCGCTCCAAACTCTATCGATTTGCCGATAAGAGCGTCAATTTCGCTTCTTGAAAATTCGGCGCCTTTTTTGACGCATATCGCTCGGATGCACCCTTTCTTCGCTATTGCATCAGCAAAGACTTTGAATTTTGTGCCTTTAAGATCCGCCGTCAGATCGACTATTTCAAGACCGAAACGCGTGTCCGGTTTATCAGAGCCATATTTGAGCATGGCATCGGAATATGCCATCCTGTTAAAAGGGGTCTTGAGATTTTTTCCCAGAAGTTTTTCAAAAATTTCAGCGAGCAGTTTTTCGATTATATTTATTACGTCTTCTTCTTCTACGAATGACATCTCAAGATCGAGCTGAGTGAACTCAGGCTGACGGTCCGCCCTTAGATCCTCGTCACGGAAGCAACGGACTATCTGGTAGTATCTGTCAAAGCCCGCAACCATAAGTATTTGCTTAAAAAGCTGTGGAGACTGTGGCAAAGCGTAAAACGCTCCGGGCGTAAGACGCGACGGAACAAGAAAATCCCGGGCTCCTTCAGGTGTGGATTTCGTTAGAAACGGGGTTTCGATTTCCACAAAACCATGCTTGTGAAAAAAATTTCTGGTGATTGTAAGAAGATTGTCGCGAAATAGAAAGTTTTCCCGGATGGAAGTTCTTCTCAAATCTAAATATCTGTATTTTAGCCGAACATCTTCCGAGACATCGGTGTAGGCGGAAAGTGAGAAGGGGAGCGGTTGCGAATCGTTTAAAATTTCGAGTTTATCGGCCAAAAGCTCGACTTCACCCGTCGGCAATTTAGGATTTTCAGTCCCCTCGGGGCGACGCCTTACAATCCCTTCCACCTTTACGACATACTCCGATCTTAAATCTTCCGCCGTCTTAAATATCGGTTTATCCGGATTAAAGACCACCTGAAGAAGACCTTTGATATCCCTCATATCAATAAATATCACCCCGCCGTGATCGCGACGCGAATGCACCCATCCTGAAACGACAACGTTTTTCCCTATGTCACCGGAAATCAGATCTCCACAGTAGTGAGTTCTATACATAAGATATGTGATTTTATCATTTTCAAAAATTAAAACAAAATCGGTCGGGGAATAATGGCGCGGCCAAACACTAATGACTATTTTTTTATGAGGCTGCAGAACTCTTCATAATCCATGAGACGTTTTATGGTTGGATTTTCACCGCAGACGGGACATCGTAGGTTTCTCTTTATCTTTACTTCTCTGAAACTCATATCAAGTAAATTCCCTATAAGAAGACGGCCTTTAAGCGGTTCTCCCATGTGAAGAATGAGTTTCATGACTTCTGCCGCTTGAAGAACTCCGAAGATACCCGCTGCCGCGCCGAGAATTCCGGCTTCCTGACAACTCGGAACCATTCCGGGTGCCGGCGGCTCGGGGAAGAGACATCGGTAACACGGCCCGTCGTGTGGAATTATCGTCATTATCTGACCGTCGAATCTTAAAATTCCCGCGTGGACAAGCGGTTTTTTCGCAATGACGCATGCGTCATTGACTAGATATCTCGTCGGAAAATTATCGGAACCGTCGACAACTATATCGTAGCTCTTTATTAAATCCATAATATTTCCGGATGTAACTCTTATTTTGTGTGGGATTACTTTTACATCGGGATTGAGTTCTTCGGCGCGATGCCTGGCGGACTCGACCTTCGGCTTCCCGACATTTTTCATCGAGTGGATTATCTGCCTTTGAAGATTGTTGATTTCAACATTGTCCGAATCAACAATGCCCAATGTCCCCACTCCGGCGGCGACAAGATAATATGTGCACGGTGAGCCGAGCCCTCCCGTGCCTATGACAAGCACCTTTGCATTGAAAATTTTATGCTGGCCGCGGCCGCCTATTTCATGGAGAATAATCTGACGCGAATATCTTTCAATTTGAGATTCTGTTAAAGGCACAATTGCCTCCTATTTGCGGAGTTTATCCCCCGATAAATCGGGACTCGCCTATAAAGTGGGTAGAAAGTAGAGCGCTCTGCCCCCCTTCTACCCATCTACCTTTTTACCTTTCTACCTAAATAAGATGCATTCAGTGAAGCAGTTACATCCATCGGATAAATTCAGGGGCTATGTGGTTCAAGAACCACTCCGTGCTCTACATGTTGAAATACTGAGCGATACTGAAATATCTTTCTCCGCTGTCGGGAAAAACTGTTATGACTGTTTTCCCTTTGCGGAATCTTGACGCCACTTGTCGGGCTGCCCAAAATGCTGCCCCCGATGAAATCCCGACGGAAATTCCTTCTTTTTTTGATATTTCGACGGACTGGTCATACGCATCGGCGTCTGTGACGGTTATTATCTCGTCAATTACCTTCAAATTCAAAACGGCCGGGATAAAGCCCGCTCCTATCCCCTGAATCTTGTGAGGCCCGGCGGGTTTTCCCGATAAAACGGCGCTCGTTGCGGGTTCAACGGCGATAATTCTTATATCTTTATTAAATTTTTTCAGAACCTCGCCGACGCCGGTTATGGTGCCGCCCGTTCCCACCCCTGCGACAAATGCGTCTATTTTTCCTTCAGTCGCTTCTATTATTTCGCGGGCTGTTGTCTTTCTGTGAATATCGGGATTTGCGGGATTGTTAAACTGAGACGACATAAATGCGTTTGTGTTTTTGGATAATATCTGTTTTGCCTTGTTCAGCGCCCCTGTCATCCCCTCGGCGGCGTTAGTCAGGATAACCTCCGCACCATAACTTTTCAGAATATAAACCCTCTCAAGACTCATCGACTCCGGCATAGTTATCACGCATCTATATCCTTTTGAAGCGCAAGTCATAGCTAAACCTATTCCGGTGTTTCCGCTCGTCGCTTCAATCACCGTCCCACCTCTTTTTAAAACTCCTTCTTTTTCCGCGGTTTCAATCATTGAAATCGCTATTCTGTCTTTTACGCTGCCGCCGGGATTAAAGAACTCTAACTTGGCAAGAATCTCGGCAGAGTTTTCGTCTGTGAGATTCCCTATTTTTATTACGGGGGTTCTGCCGATTAACTGATGGATTCTTTGACAAATCTCACTTTTTCCGCCGCCCATAAAAAACACTATTTCGAGTTTGTCGCCAGCTCTGATTTTAACGCTTTCATATTCAGCGCGGTTTAATATAACTTCGTTGAGTTCAATTGTTACAACTTCGGGTCTTATTTTTTTGTTACCAAGAAATTCATTAATCGTTATTCCTTCATTTATTATTTCTTTTTTTCCGTTCACGATGATTTCCATAGAGCACCTCATAGAATCAGTTTATGTTTTTAAAAGCGTCTGAAACCGCGTTCAAAGTTTTTTCCAAATCTTCGTCCGTATGGGCTTGCGACAAAAAACAGCTCTCAAACTGCGACGGTGGAAACAAAACACCTTTTTTAAAAAGCAAATTAAAAAACCTTACATATTTTTTAACATCCGACGACATGGCGCTTTTCAAGTCCGTTACTTCGTCGGATGTAAAAAAAACAGTGAACATTGATGCTATTTTATTTACCCTTACAATCATACCAAATTTTTTGCCAAGTTTTATTATTTCCGTCGTAAGATAATCGGTTTTTTCATCAAGCAGTTTATAAATTTTTTCATTTAATCGTTCTATAACCGAAAGTCCGGCAGCCATTGTCAAAGGATTTCCGCTGAAAGTTCCCGCCTGATAAACTTTTCCGAGGGGGGAAACCAATGCCATTATCTCTTTTTTGCCGCCAAAAGCTCCGAATGGCAGTCCGCCTCCTGCTATTTTGCCGAGGCAAGTCATATCAGGTTTTATTCCGAAAGCGTCTTGAGCGCCGCCGCGGGCGACTCTAAATCCTGTTATTATTTCGTCAAAGAGCAAAACGGAGCCGTATTTGGTTGAAATGCGTCTCAAATCGCTCAAGAAATTTTTTTTCGGCAAAACCGTTCCCATATTTCCCGCCACCGGCTCGACAATAATACAGGCAATTTCTCCACGATTATTTCTTATATAATTTTTCAAAGAATCTATTTCGTTGTATGGAAAGACTATTGTATTTTTTACAAAATCGTCGGGCACTCCCCCGGAATTTGTAACGGCAAAAGTAGTCGCGCCGGAACCGGCTTTTACAAGCAGATAATCGGCATGGCCGTGATAACAGCCCTCAAATTTTACTATTTTTTCTCTTTTCGTATATGCCCGTGCTGTGCGAATCGCCGACATTACAGCTTCGGTGCCCGAATTTGTAAACCTCACCATATCCATCGACGGATACGACTCCATAAGTTTTTTTGCAAACCTCATTTCATATTCCGAACTTATCCCGTACAAAAAACCATTTTTTAATTGCTTTTTGAGAGCGCCGACCGTAAATTGAGCCGAGTGTCCAAAAATCAAACTGCCCCAACCGTTTATAAAATCTATATAATCATTGCCACGCGTGTCGTAAATTTTGCTTCCCGATGCTCTGGATACAAAAATCGGATTTGTGCCAACGGCCGCGAATGAGCGCACAGGTGAATTTACTCCGCCCGGAAAACATTTTATAGATTGCGATAATAAATTTTTCTTTATTTTATCCATTCAGCCAGACATTTTGCCCAATAAGTAATGAGCAAGTCGGCGCCGGCTCTCTTTATTGAAGAGGCTATCTCCATGGCGACTTCTTTTTCATTCAGCCATCCATTTGCAGATGCCGCCTTGACCATTGAATACTCGCCACTTACGCTGTATGCCGCAAGAGGTGTATTAAAATTATTTTTTATTTCTTTGAGCACATCAAGATAAGCCATCGCGGGTTTTACCATGATGATATCGGCGCCTTCGTTTATATCGGATTCAACTTCTCTTAACGCTTCCCGCACATTGCGAAAGTCAAGCTGGTAACTTTTCCTGTCGCCGAAAGCGGGTTTGGAATTTGCCGCCTCTCTGAAAGGAGTGTAAAAATTTGAAGCGTACTTGACGGAATAAGACATGAGCATTGTATTTTGGAAATTTTTTCCGTCGAGCGCTTCGCGTATATATTTTACCTGCCCATCCATCATTGACGAAGGCGCAACAATGTCCGCCCCGGCTTCCGCGTGCGAAAGAGCTATTTTTGCCAATATGTCTATCGTTTTATCATTGTCAATTTCATAATAAATTGGCGATTGACAACTGTTAAATTTTTTCTTTTTGCTTCTGCTTTCTGACTTCTGATTTCTTAAAATACCGCAGTGACCGTGAGATGTGTAACTGCACAAGCAGACATCAGTCATTACGATGATTTCGGGAATTGCTCTTTTGATTTCGCGGACCGCTTTTTGCACGAGCCCGTTTTCGTCATACAGAGCGTTTTCAAATTGTTCCTTGGAGCGTTTTCTTCTGAGGGCTGTCGTTTTTTCAGGAACTCCAAAAATCAAAACCGCGGGTATCCCGAGTTTATAAATTTCCTCCGTTTCTCTAATAAGGTTATCGACGGAGTATCTTAAAACGCCCGGCATTGACATTATCGGCTCTGCAAGATTTTTTCCATCTATTGCGAACAAAGGCGCCACCAAATCCGACGCGGAAAAGCTCGTCTCCGCAAAAAGTTTTCTTAATGCCGGGGTGCGACGGAACCGTCTTTGTCTATTTAACGGAAATACCATATTTTTCGCATTCCTTTTTCGTAACGGGACCGATTGACTTTATTTTAACTTTTCCCGGTGGCAAGCAGCCGTATCTTTTTATAAAATTCCCTACGCACGAAGGACTGCTGAATATTATCTCATCAAAAAAACTAAAATCTATATCAGGCAAATCCTTAGGCATAACATTTCTATACGCAACACAGGAAAAAACTTCAGCGCCAAGTTCTCTTAAACCATCAGATAAACCTTTATCAGCGATATCTGAGCGGGGCAATAGAATTTTTATTGAACTTTGAACTTTGAATGTTGAACGAATGACATTTTTAAATTCTTCTAAAAGTCCTTCCGAACATTCATTTTTCGGCACAAGGTCGGCGATTATGCCATATTCTTTAAGTTTGTTCGCGGTCGAACTTCCTATTGCGGCTATTTTTATTCCGTTAAGAGACCGCGCGTCCGAACCGGATTTAAGCAATCTATCAAAAAAATAATACACTCCAAAACGGCTTGTAAAGACAAGCCAGTCAAAGAATGGTTTATAGTTTACCCCGTTAGAAGTGTTCTGTGATTGTGAGTTTGATGCCGAAGGTTCCTTTTTATCTTTATACATCGTTGTATAACTTTTAATGGGGTTTATGGTTGTTCGTTTATGGCTATTTGAAATCTTTTTAATCCAGTTGTCAAGTTCCGCATAATCATCTAACGGTTTGATTTCTATAAGCGGTATATGAAAATATAACTTTTCTTCAAAATATCTTTCGTCGGAAATTCCTGTAAAAAGCGACTTTTTTGTTTTCTTGAACCAGTTAAATTCTTTCTCTTTTTTTACAACCTCGCCTACAACGAAAATCGCGGGGGATTCTAAATTATTTTTTCGCGCTTTTTTTGCGATATCTCTTAAAGTTCCTGTGACAATTTTCTGCTCGTAAGAACCGACCCTTGATATGACCGCCGAAGGAGTCGATGGCGGCTTGCCGCAGTCAATTAAAATGTTTGAGAGAGCGAACAAATTTTCATGCGACATATAGAGCGATATAGTGTCGAGAACCGCTACGTTCTTCCAATTCACATAGCCATCTTTTTTTCCAGGCGATTCGTGTCCCGTCGTAAGAACAAGAGCCGATGAGATGCCACGCGCCGTAAGAGGAATTCCGCTAAATGCCGCGGCCGCGCTCGCCGCGGTAACACCCGGAATAACGGCGAAATTTATACCCTCGTCTTTAAGAGCCGAGAGTTCTTCGCAGAGTCGCCCGAAAATTGACGGGTCGCCGTTTTTAAGACGAACGACACTCTTCCCCTCTGACGCTTTTTTTATCAGCACATCATTGATGGCTTTCTGATTTTTTGACGAGCCGTCGGAATATCGGCCGCCCGGAAGTTCGTCTGTTGAAATGAGCAGAGCGTCTTTTTTGGCAAATCCGAGTATGTTTTTGTCAAGCAGATAATCGTAAACTATTACATCGGCTTGTTTTAATATATTAAATCCCCTAACCGTTATTAAATCCGGCGGATAAGGGCCTGCGCCGATAAAAAAAACTTTTCCTTTTTTCATAAAACTTTTTTTTAACCACGGATAAACACAGATACACACAGATTAAAAAACGCAACCACGAATTACACGATTTTTTTTTCGTAACATCTGTGTCCATCTGTGGTTTCATATTTTTTGATTCTTTAACAGATTAACACGGATAAACACAGATTAAAAAACGTAACCACGAATTACATGAATTTTTTTCCGTAATATCTGTGTCCATCTGTGGTTTCATATTTTTTGATTCTTTAACAGATTAACACGGATAAACACAGATTAAAAAACGTAACCACGAATTACATGAATTTTTTTCCGTAATATCTGTGTCCATCTGTGGTTTCATATTTTTTGATTCTTTAACAGATTAACATGGATAAACACAGATTAAAAACTTTACCAGATACTCTGAACTTTTTTTCTCTATGTAATTTTGTGTCTTCAATACCCTCAAGGACTATGCAGTGTCTGTAAATCAGGGTTCACTGACGCTTCGCTAAAACTCACCACAGAGACACAGAGAAAAAACTTTACCACGAAAGTACGAAAGTTAGAAATCACGAAAAAAGTCTCCGATTTCGCGTTTTCGCGTCTTCGTGGTTCAGAGTTTTAATAACACGGAACTTACATCTCCGTCGGTAATTTTCCCGATGACAATCGGGGTAGTTCTTGAACTACCTCATTTTTCTCCGCGTCTTTGTGGTAATTAACATTTTGGTGTAGCGGCAGCAGACATTAAATTATAAAATCTTGACATGGAAATCACGGATTTTTTCTATGTTTATCAGTGTTCATCCGTGGCTGATTCTCTTTTTAACCAGCATTTTATAGAAATTTTGCGATTTTTCGATTTTTAGTATTTCTTGTCCGTCATTTTTTAGGCTTTTCGGCACATTTTCTATCGGTGGGCCCTCGTCAAGCAGGACCTCCAAAATATCTCCCGCGGACATTTCTTCGAGCATTAGTTTGGTCTTGACATAATTAATGGGGCATGGGGTTCCACGCAGGTCGTATGTTGACGAAACTTTTTCTTCATATTTTGAATCTCGTTTAACTTCCGAAGCGAAACGTGGCTTAAAATTGAAGTTGGCGTCCATCCCGGAATAGACTGTTGTCACTTCTTCAAAAAGCGCGGAGGCGTATTTGAAAGCATCCTCAGGTTTAATGTCTTCTGAGACAATTTTTTCATAAACTTCGACGATATTTTTAAAATCCGGTTTTACTATTCCGCTTGCCGGGAATTTTTCGCTAAAACTTTTTACCGCTTCAATGTCGCCTGTTGCATCTATGCCTTTTACAACAAGGAGAGCACGCGCGGCGAAAACAACGGCGTTTTTAATTTCGGGCATAGCGTAGTCGTTGTCTCGGGCTTTCGCAAGCGACTGTCTGGCAGATTCTATATCCGACTCGAGCATATCTATTACGCCGGCGCCGCACTCTCCCTGAGACAACCCTTCAAGTGAAAAGTCCCCGGTTTTGCCAAAATCCACATAATACTCGCGGTCTTCGTCATAGGAAGGGATGTGAGAGTGCTTTCGTATCAATGTCTTCGCCTCCGATTCGTTAATAGTGTCGGCACCCGGAAGAGCGGATATAAGTTCGGAAAAGAAAATCGGAATATTCCTGGCGGGGATAATTCCAATATCAGAGGCAAGGCGGGTATTTTCGGAGGAGGCAGAACCGTTTATGTAAACTTTGTAAAAAGGGGCTGTCCTGTCAAATACTTTCTTCGCCGCGCCGGAAAACGACAAATTCCCCAAAGGATGTTGCCCGCAGGCATTCGGACATCCGTTGATGTTGATTTTAAAATTCTTGAATTTCTCTAAATCCGGTTTCAATTTTTTAAGTTCACCGACTAAAACCGGCGCAAGCGACATAGCGTCGCAGATTCCGAGATTGCAGGTCGTTGCGGCCTTGCAGGAAACAATATCGTAAATCGTGTCAGGATACAAAAAATCAGTCAGTATCAGTTTTAGTTCGCTGTAAAGTTCATATAATCTCTCCGAAGGTATATTTGTAAGGATTATATTTTGTCTCTGCGTTGTTCTGAAAATAAGAGCGGGAAAAATTTGTTCCAAATCCGCAAGTTTGAAGAGTTTGTCGGCGGCAATCTCGCCGAACGACACGTTGAGCGTTGCGTAACTATATCCGCTTTGCTTCTGTCTGCCCGTGCTGAATTTCAAAAACTCATTGAAAGATTCGTCGCAATATTCCCGCCCTGCGGAAGGCGCTCTTTGAGATAGAGACGGCAAATTATCTTTTATGTCTAAGAAAATATACTCTTCGTTTTTTACTTTTTCGAATTCTCCGTTATAGAGTTCCTTAAATTTTTCCCAACCCAAATCTTCAATCAAAAATCTGAGGCGGTTGCGGTGTCTGTTTTTTCTGTCGCCGTATTTGTTGAAAACACTCATCACGGCGCGCAGTATGTATATCACTTCGTCGGCGGGAACATTCCCGGCAAGGACTCTTCCGACGGAACTCTTCGCTCCAAGACCCCCGCCGCAAAGAACTTTGAACCCGTCTTGCGTTGCCACAAACCCGACATCGTTGACTCCGCAGGATGCGCAGTCCTTTTGACATCCCGAAAAAGCGAATTTTAATTTTCTGGGAAGATTGAAGGAATCATCGACTGAAAGCAAATATTCCGTAATGGGAATCACAAGCCGGTTGACTTCAATTTTTTCTTTGGGGCATATGCCCGAAAGGGGGCAAGTGGTTATGTTTCTGACGGTATTCCCTCCGCCGCCTCGGGGAGAAATTTCATAATCTCCCAAGAATTCTATAACTCTTGAGACATTTGCGTAAGGCAAGTCGTGTATTTGTATGTCCTGTCGGGTCGTGATGTGAAGTTTTCCACTTGCAAAATTTTCGGCAGCATTTCCGACGGCTTTTATCTGCCTCGGCGATAAAATACTTCCGGGGACGCGCAGGCGCGACATCAGCGCCCGGCCGCCGCGTTGAGAATAAAATCCCCACGGAACGCGAATGCCTTTAAAAAAGGGTTCTTTTAATTCTCCTTTAATAAGTTTGTTGAGATTTTCCGAGAACCTTAAAGATTCGCTTTTTACTTTCTGAGGTATTTTGAACATTAAATATGCGACTATAAACAACTAATGCTTCAAATTTTTTTATCGCCCTTAATTCCGATAATCGTATTTTTGTGAGGAATTTTTTTTCCGCTCAACTTGAGCGCCTCTTCAGTCGCATAGTTAAGCCCCGAACAGCACGGCACTTCCATTATTATTGTCTCAACGGATTTTATATCGGCTGTCTTAAAAATATCTGCAAGTTTTTGAATATAATAATCAATATCATCAAGTTTGGGGCAGCCGACAACCACTGTCTTGCCTTTTAAAAAATCTTGATGAAAATCTCCATATGCAAACGGAACGCAGTCGGCTGCGACAAGCAAATCGGTCCCGCCGGGGCGGGAAAAATAAGGCGCCAGGGGGTTGACGAGTTTTATCTGAACAGGCCACTGTCTCAATTTGGATGAAACCTCGACTCTTTCCAAAGGTTTACTGATTTTTTCAATCTCATCCCATGAAAGCATCTGAGCCGAAGGGCATCCGCATGGCGACTCTTTACTATGATGCGCTTTCGGCAGTTCGTCAGAATGCTCTTTTAAATGTTTAAGATGTTTTTCAAGTTTTTCGGGCGCGGTTTCTTTTATGTGTTGGATAACCCCTTCTTCGTCGTATTCTTCTACTTCCGACTCGACAACTTTCAGAGCATCCACAGGACAATCGCCGAGACACGCCCCGAGTCCATCGCAAAAATTCTCCTTCACTAAACGTGCCTTCGGTCCCTTTGGCGTCTCGACAATAGCAAGCGCTCCTTCGGGACATGAAGGAATACACAAACTGCATCCGTTGCATTTTTCCTCATCAATCTTTATTATCTTTCTTTTTACCTTCATTGTTGCCTCCTTTATCTTTCTGGATTTCCGCCCATTTTACAGTCCCAATGCACGATTTTGCGGCGGGGCACCATTCGACACATGAGGGCAAAAGAGCCCTTTCAACTTTTGTTTTACATCTCGGGCATTTGCGCCATGTCTCATCGGAAAAAATCTCCACCATGTAGTGACATTCCGGGCATATAATCGTCTCGGCCCTAATGTTTGACTGTAAATTACCTGGACATTTCACTCTCATAACGCTTCGACGGACTTCACATCAGGAACTTCCTGTTTAAGAATCCTCTCTATCCCCATCTTGAGCGTCATCTGGCTCATGGGACAACAGCCGCATGCCCCGGTCAGTTTTACTTTGACAACGCCCTCGTTGGTAACATCGACAAGTTCAACATCTCCGCCGTCTCTCTGAAGCATGAGCCTGACTTTTTTAAGCGCCTCTTCGACTTTTTCTCTCATAATGCCTCCGCCTGTTTTATTTGAATATCTCGCCAGTTTCCTGCGACCAGAAAAGCAAATCCAACTCTTCCATTGGTATCTTTATTTTTTTTGAAAATGCTTTCATCTTATCCTCAATATCCAAATAGAGTTTTCTGCTTAGACTCTTCGGATATTTTTCCAACACAGAACATCTTACCAAATTATTCAGTATGTGTCTATCAAGTATTGCAAAACTTCCACCCAATCCAATATTTCTTAAAAAGTGACTCGCTTCTTTATAGCCATAACCTTTGATATTCTTAACCAAAAAATCCCGCAAGGTTGTATAATCTTTGCCAAAATTTTTTATAACAGATTTTATATCGAGTTTTTGATTTTTTTTGAAAAAATTCCGCGCCGCCAGAATATATCTTGCTTTGTTGTTTTTAAATCTTACGCCGTATAACTTATTTCTGATTTCAAAAAAATTCCCTGCATAAAGAATGTTGTCTTGACTGAGTTTTTCTATCGCCGCCCAGCAAACCTTCGCTTTTGACTGCGGGGTAAGTATGCAAAAGCACAATTCTTTGAAGATATCTTTATCGTCGGAATTATTTTTATTTTTAAATTCTTTAATCCTGATCGCAATGGCTTTTTTTCCTGATTTATAGTGTTTGATTAACTTGACTTTTTTCACAAAAAATTTCCCTTACGCGATGATTGTCGGAGCATGACTCTACGGCAAGACGACCCTGCATCGGATGTGGCGCAAAAACCTCAAGAGGTAGAAACTGTGTGAGTCGATTTTCTAATCCCAGCCTCATAAGAGCGGCTGCTGCCAATATCAGCCCGTCGACAATACCGTTGTCGAGCAGCTGGAGTCGTTCATTTATATTGCCGCGAACATCCGTTATTTTAATATAAGGATTATAATTTGCCAGTTGTTTTTTTCGCCTCATACTGCACACTCCGACTTTGGAGTCGCGCTGCAATTTTTCCAAAAAAATATTTTTTCTTGAAACAAAGGCGTCATAAGGATTTATGCCTTGAGTGAGCGCGACGATTTCAAGCCCGTCGGGGATTTTGCCCGGTAAATCTTTCGCGCTGTGGACGGCGATGTCGATTTCTCCGTCAAGCAGAGCCCTCTCTATCGTGTCAGTGAAAAAATCGGAGCCATCGGGCACTTCGGAAAGAGGAGTTTTTTTATCAAAATCCCCTGCCGTTTTGTATTTTATAATTTTGTATTTCTGGATTTTATACATTTGTATAATTTCTTCCGCCTGTCTTTGTGCAAGGATGCTTGGACGAATACCTATTCTAATCATATCGTTTTAGAATTTATCTTTAAACGAAATTACTCTATGAAACCACGGATAAACGCAGATATACGCAGATTAAAAAACGTAACCACGAATTACACGAATTTTTTTCCGTAATATCTGTCTCCATCCGTATTCATCTGTGGTTTATTTTTTCTTTGCCACAAAACACGAAAGTTGGAAAGCACGAAAAAAAATTTTAATCCCCGATTACAAGTTTCGTGCTTCCGTAGTAAAGTTTTTTAATCCCGATACATCGGTCTTTATCCGCGTCCTAAAAAACCAAAAGCAATTGAACGCAGATGAACGCAGAAACAACTTTGATAAACGCAGATTAAAGCAACTATAAACTCATCTGCGAAAATCTGCGTCCTATTTCTACAACCGCTTTTTTATTTTTGGACGCAGCTCAATGCCGTTCTTGACAAGATTGGCATATCTACCAAATCTGCGAAAATCTGCGTCCTAAAAAATAATTGAACGCAGATGAACGCAGATTTACAAGATTACAAAGACAAAAAACAATTTGTTTCGTGTCTTCGTGGTCAATTTTTTATTCGTATTATTTCTTGCTGATAACTTCTATTTTTTCCTCGGAAATTTTTTTATCCGTTATTCCAAAACCTCTGATTGCTGCGTTTTCTTTTTTCAAAAAAACTCCCGCCCCGGGTTCTTGTTTCAAATCCAGCGAGACAATAATATAAACCGCTTCGGGATAGAAAGCGAGTTCTATGTCTCTCAAAGACGGCTCTGCGGCAACCTTGTAATGCGAGTGGTATATGCCAAGCATTTCTATCCCCGATTTACGCATTTCCTTGAAAACTTTCAGTTGCTCTTCTGGTTTCATAAAATAACAAGTCTCAGGGCTCTCTGAAATATTTTCCATTTTATATACTTTAGTCACGATTGCCTCTGGAGTAGAACGTTTACGCTCGTTATTTACGGGGCTAAAGCCCCTACATCCCCTACTCCAACCCCGACGCCCTGCCAAAATTCCGCACGCTTCAGAGGGAACTTCCTTTTTACAGTGTTCAACGATGTGTGTTAAAATTTCTTTTGGAATTTTTATCATTTCGGCGGTCCCGCGATAGAGAGCGTTATATATGTCAAAAACAGAGCCGCAAGAGGCGTAATCAGCCAAACCATCAGTATCTTTTTCGTGACAGGATGAATAAAAAGCTGAGCGTGTTTGGATTCTTCCTTGGCCGTCTGAACGCCGAGAATCGACATCGCCGAAAACACGACATTCGGAGCGGGTATCCCTAAGAGAGAACAAAAAACAGTAAAAGAAGAAATCATCAGCGAAACAACGGATGAGGATAGCACTCCAAGAGGGATGATTTCTTCGCTTACCGTACTTAAAACCCCCCTTCCGAAAAGAAACGCACCCAAAGCGAAAAGTGGCGCAAAAATCCAAAAGCCCGCCATCTGACTCAGTAGTCCCACGGCGACAAGAGGTCCGACGACATTGGGAACGTTGTTTGAGCCGTCGCCGAATGCGCTGTAGCAATCTGTATAAAGAGTCCATTTTTTCAGTTTTTCTTCGTGCTTGAATAGTTTTTCGTAAATCCATAAATTCTTGTTGGTCGGCGGATAGAATAGTTTCGTCAGATAATATGTCAGAAAGTAAGCAACGGCGCCGACAGATACCCAGATGAAAACCATCTTTAATATAAACATATAATTCAGTGCTCCAAAATACATTCCCGCACCTACGAACGAACCCACTATCGTTATGCTCGTCGACACGGGTATCTTCATAAAATTCGCCGTATGAAGAGAAATGCCCGCGGAAAAAAGTATTATCAGGACAACTTCCCTGCCCAAAAATTCTTTGGGAATGATTCTGCCGCTCAATGTTCTTACGACGTTCCCGCCTATAAGAACGGCACCCGCCAAAACGAATGCGGCGAACAAAATCAATGCTCTGTTTTTTTTAATAATTTTGCTGCCGACGGAAGGAGAGAATGAGATGGCAAAGTTGGTCGCCCCCATATTGAGCGCCCATAAAACCGCGGTTAAAGCCAAAAGTATAATATACATAAAACTACCCGTTTTTAGCCCATTCCATCAGGATTTTAGCAATTTCGGGCCTCGTAAACTCCTGCGGAGGGATATTCCCGGATTTTAGCATTTCTCTCACTTTTGTTCCGCTTAAGTTTAAATGTTTTTCGCTCGGATGGGGGCAGGTCTTACGAGATGTCATACCCTCACATGCCTGACACCAGAACGAGTTTTCAAAAAAGAGAGGCGTAATGCCAAGCTCTTCATCTTGAAACTCGGAAAATATTTTTTGAGCGTCATATGGCCCGTAGTAATTCCCGACTCCGGCGTGATCTCTTCCAACGATAAAATGGGTGCATCCGTAGTTTTTCCTTATTAAAGCGTGGAAAATCGCTTCGCGGGGGCCGCCGTATCTCATGTACGCGGGATTGACGACCAAAAACGCCCTATCCTTCGGGAAATAACCGCCAAGCAACGTTTCATAACACTTCATTCTGATTTCGGGCGGTATGTCGTCTCCCTTCGTGGCGCCAACGAGCGGGTGAATGAGCGCGGCGTC
>JBGFRZ010000017.1:0-33931 GCA_041694835.1 Ignavibacteria bacterium | reverse complement strand
AGCGTTCGCATTGCTATGAGACGATTTGTGGGATAGTAATCCCACCGCTACAATTCTCTGTGTCTTTGTGTCTCTGTGGTAAAAGGTTTAAGTTGTAGTGCTCGAATTTTTAGCATTTTAGCGTAGCGGCAGCAGACTCTAATCAACATGAAAAGATTACTTAAAAATTCGTGACAGGAATGATAAACAAAAAAATAATCCATAAATGCACAAAATGGTTGGTGTGGACGGCAGGTCAAGAAAATAAGACAAGAAAATACCGGATACTACTGAAACAATAGCGATGACCACTGAAGACACAAAAACAAAATTAATTTTGCGAAATAAAGTCAAACTTACTAGTGGTGGCACTACAAGAGAACCAAAAACAAAAAGTATTCCACCAACACGCATACTTCCTGCAACAACTAATCCAACAGTCAAATATAAAACAAACTCATAAAAGTTAGTGTTTAAGCCTGTTGTATGCGCTGTTTCTCTGTCAAAAGATACAAATAAGAACTCTTTAAGAAGTAAAATATGGCATGGTAAAACAAGCAAGAGCAATCCGCCAAGTAACCATAAATCTGAAGTTGTTGTATAAAGAATATTCCCCGTCAGTAAGTCAATCCCGGATGCTACAATTGCAGGGCTTTTAGAAATAAGTATTACACCTAAAGCGCCCGCTAATGCATAAGTTGCTCCAATAATACTTTCATTCGGCAATCGTGTTTGTTCTTTACTACGATACCAGAAAAACAGCACACCCAAAAATGTAACAACTACAGCGGAAATCTCTGCCTGCCAGCCCAAAAACAATCCCAGAGCTACACCCAATGCGGCAATTTCTGATAATGCAAGACCAATAAATGCAATGCGTTTTAAGACAATATAGACCCCTAAATAACTACATAATCCGGCAATCAATACGCCTGAAACAATACTATGTCTGAAAAATGTCTCTTTAAGTATTTCCATTGTTCATCTCCTCCGGCACAACATACCTTTTGTTGTGAATCATTCCTATTCTTAACGGATATTCATATATCTTTGAGAGTACATCTTCCGAAAAAATTTCTTTTGTCGTATACACCTCTGATTTTTTATCTTTCAAAAAAATAACTTCGTGAACATAATTTAACACGGTAAACAATGTATGGCTCACAAGCACAACCGTCGGCCCCATCGTTGTATGAATTTTTCGGACAAGTTGAAGAATTTGCTCTTCGCCTTTTATGTCCAAATCATTTGTCGGCTCGTCTAAAAGTAAAAGATTTGGCTCGCTCACGAGCGCTCTTGCGATTAAAACCCTCTGCCGCTGTCCCCCGGAAAGTTCTCTGTATTGCTTATTTTTCAGGGCAGACATACCAACCATATCTAAACATTGTTCAACCTTTTGTTCATCTTGCAAAGATGGAGATTTTAATGGACCTACTTTTTTGTATCTACCCATAAGAACAACTTCTTCAACTGTAAATGGATAAATAGTATCTAAGTATTGCCTCTGTATAACATAGCCGATTTGAAGATTTGACTCTCTGGTGATTTTTCCTTTTATGGGTTTTACAAGACCTATCACCGACTTAAGTATGGTTGTCTTGCCCGTTCCGTTTTGACCGATAATACCGACAAAATCATTTTTTCCTATGGTGAAATTCAAATTATCAAGGACAATTTCCCTGCCATAGCCAAGAGTTACATTTTCAAAACTGAGCATAAAATTTTTAGGACGCAGATTTTTGCAGATGAGTTTATAATTGCTTTAATCTGCGTTTATCAAAGTTGTTTCTGCGTTCATCTGCGTTCAATTATTTTTTATTCATTAAAAATTATTGTTTTTCCAGCACTTTTATTATTTCACCGATTACATACTCAAGATTACCAATAAATGTATTTATTCCTTTCACACCGCCAACATAGTGCGGAGCTCTGATTTCTTTTATACCTGTCTGTTCTGCAACAAATCTGACAGGTCTTTTCGGATAATATGGCTCAACCATGATAAATTTTGGCTCTTTTTCACGAATAATGTCTACCACACTTGCCAGATGCACGGGTGATGGCGGTATCCCTGGTTTTGGTTCAAGAGCCGCAACTATTTCCAAACCAAATGTCTCGGCAAAATAATGCCATGTCTCATGGAACTGAACAATTTTTGTTCCTCTGTGTGGCGACATTTTCTGATTGAGTTTTTCAAATGTTTCGTCAATTTTTGAGAGATATTCATTTTTGTTTTTTTCATAGTAGTCCTTGTTAGCAGGGTCAAGCCGGATGAGTCCCTCATAGATGTTCATAATCGCAATTTTGCTATTCTCCGGTGTGTAAAGATAGCCACAGGCACCGTAAGGATGAACATGACCCATGCGACCATCAATTCCGCCCGCGGGAACCTTAAGAACACCGACTCTGTCAGCCATATCTATATAGCCCTTGGCGCCAAATGATATATTGGCGTTCCGTGCCGCTTCAATAAGTGGCTGAAACCAGGCATCGGTTGCAAGGCCATATACAACAATACCATCTGCTTTTCTTAACCTGACTGCTTCTGTTGGACGGGGCTCATAAAAATGAAAATCAAACTGTCCGTTGTAGAGAGAATGGACATTGACTTTATCGCCGCCAACTTCTCTGACAAAGTCGGCCGCTTCAAGGGTGGTTGTTACTATATCAAGTTTTTCCGACGAAAAAGCGAAAGTCGGAAATACAATCGTCGCTAACAACAAACCTAAAATTTTGTTTAAGTTTTTCATTTTAATCCTCCTATAATTTGAAAAGTTAATGTCAAAAAATTTATCTGGACGCAGATTTTCAGGATTATCGCAGATTAAAAACTTTACCACGAAATCACGAAAATTAGAAATCACAAAATTCTTTACAAGTATTTTCGTGTTTTTGCGCTTTCGTGGTTCAAATCTTTTTTCATTTGCGTTTATCTGTGTCCAATTGCTTATTAAGTTTTCCATTGTTTTTACCTCCTGATATAATGTTCAGTAATCGGTTATCTGTAATCAGTGGTCACCGAACGCCTATTTTTTACCGATAACTGATTACCGATAACTGATTACAATCCCCTCCCTACTATCCGCTATCTGCTGATTTCAGTCCTCCAGTTTGTGTGCATGGGGACCTATGCCCCAGACAAGTTGTAAATAAAACTTGTTTTTCGTTTTTTCATTCTCTTGCTTGTATTGATATTGTCCCCTCAGATATAATGAATCTGTAAAATAGTATGTAGCAAACAAATTACCGGCCCATGTTTTTATTTTGTGGTTGTTGGCGCTAAACAAGCCGTCGCATCGCAGTCCTAATTCTGTATATTGGTCAAGAGCAAACGCCAACATACTATACAACCCGGGGGCTCTTTTTACATCTCCGGATTTAGCCCATACATATTCATTTTGTAGTCTAAGCCGTCTTTTAATAAATCCAGGCCATTGCTCTTTATAAGTCAATTCAATCCCTTGAACTGTTGAATAGCCCATTTCATCAAATGCACGACTGTAACCAACTATAGAATTGAGCCACGGCAAGTCAACTGAAACCCTGGAGTTAAAGACCCTTCCATTCCACTGTATCGCATCCGCCTGCATTTGCATAGCATTGATTACACTGAAACTTCCTTTGGCGTAAATGTCCACTGGGTTGGGAATTAAAAAGTTTAAGTTTACCAGGTCGCCGTACCATGGGTGATGCCCAAAGACATTTTCCAACGCAAGAGGCATATCAACAAACTTCCAGTGGTGCGGATGGCTCTGATTAAGTCTGCCGAAGTCAAGGAGTTTTCGACCTGTAATTAGTTGCGTTCCTATCGGCAATTCCAAAAATGAAATATATGCTTCTTCAAGGTGAAACTCTGCTCCACCATCTTCAAAAATAGTAACAATATCACCTCTTATTCCGGGATAAAGATAACCACCAAAAACAATTTCAACTCCCGGAAGAAGAACCTTGTTTCTTTCAGCAGCATATTCTATATCATCTGTAAACAACCCTTGAATATCAACAACTACGCTTAAGTCGGGATTCATCCGCCCACCATAAGTTCCTATTGGAGCGGATTTGTAAACTGATTCTTTTGCATAAATTTCTACCCAAAAGATTGTAAATAAAAGCAAATATATAATATTTTTCATTTTGTTCTCTCCTAAAAATTTTGGAGTTTTATAATAAGTTTAAAAAGTTAGCAAAATTGGACGCGGCTTGGCGGGCCCCGGGATGAAAAGGAATGGGTTATTTCCTGATGCGTAAAAGGATGGTTAGTTAAATCTATAGCGGTGGTTGTTAAATCTGGCTTAATGTCTACAACTTTATAAAAATTTATCTGTTGGTAAGAACGCAATAGACAAACGAGACAATTCTCCTGATTACGTCTACTGTTCTGGCAACCTCCACTCTCGCAATCATCCGTATGTCTAATCGATGAACTACTAACAAAAGACAATATAGAATGATTATGCAGAAAGTATGCAGAAATTGTCAACAAATAAATTATAAAAAATAGCACTTTCATTTTTCTACTTTGCGCAATACTTTCAAAATAAAAAGTTAACAACGAAAAATACTTCGCAAAAATTTAGAAATTGATATTCAATATCATTATACAAAAAAATAATGAGCTTGTCAAGTATTCATCTTAAAATTTTCATCAAAAATTGTGCCGGGAGAGTGTAATTTATCATCCGCGGGTGGTCTTTATGGATTCTACGAAAGTATCAAGATGGAGATTTGTTGATGTGGACTCCGTTCCGTCGTACGGAATGCTTATGCAAGGCACGTCGTGGTCCTGGCTTACCGCTTTAATCAACGCTGTTACAATCGTTCCGGGCATACAGCCGAATGGCATAACATTTATTACGCCTGATGCGCCTTTTTCAATAAAATCTATCGTCTTCCCTATACTTAATATCGCTTCACCTTCAAAGGAATCGTCAAGATAAGGCGATGCCTTCTCAAATATATCAGACACCTCCGGCTCATTTATGCTCTTTAAAAAATCTCTTAACGATTTCCCAAATTTTTTCTCTATCTTTTTCTGATAGTAATCCTTCAGGGATGTTACGATAAAGTCGCGCCAGTGACTTTTTATAAAAGTCCTTCTGATAGATATCTTGTTGAGATAGTATATCCACTCGGGAACAGGCGAAAGCCATGCTTCGGCGCCGAGTGATTCTATCTTTCTTATTAAGTCCTGGTTTGAAAACCTGTGAGCTCTCACGAATATCTCTCCGACGATACCTATAATTGGTTTTCTCTCAACTCTTTCAGAAACTATGGAAGAAAAATCGTCTTTCATTTTTTTTAAAAGATTTTTAAGCGAATTATCGGAAAGCAGACAGTCGTAAATTTTTTCTAAATAAAAATTATAAAGGATATCAGTGTCGCCGCTCTTTTTTTCATACGGTCTTGTTTCGTGGAGAGATTTAAGCAAAAACTCGTATGCTACTACTCCCTCCCACACCTTCAGAGCGAAAGAGGCGCCGAGAGCACCGAGTTCAGTGTAAAATCCACCGTCTTGATTCGGCGAATATACACTGACATCTTTAAAGCCGAGATTTTCAAGCAGGAGTCGGTGAGAAACATTGTACTGACCGAATCTGCATGGCCCCGAACCCGACGGCATAAAGAATGCGGATTTTTCCGGCATGAAACCTGAAGAAAATACCTTTTTAAGCATGTCGCCGGTTGTGACGAGATACGGATAGCACTCTTTTCCGGAGACATATTTTTTACCGATTTCAACTGACTCTCTGTCGGACTCTGGCAAAACCTCGGCTTTCATTCCGCAGCACTCAAAAGCGGCCTTGACGCCAAATGCATGGTCTGACATACGAGGGAGATAGATGGTTCGCTTTAAGTCATGACCGATATTTGGTAAATTTTTGACATCATTTTTTTCTAACTTCTGTTTTCTAATTTCTAATTTCTGATTTTCTATACTATCAAGAAACGCCTCACATCTGGTTATTGCACCGGCGGCGGCGCTGTGTTCGTCTATCTCTATATGAAGAAACGGTTTTTCCCCGAGTTCTTCTTTGAAGTATTTCAAAATGAACGAATCCGGACCGCAGGAGAAGTTTCCTATGTAGATAGGGAAAAGATTTGGATTTTTCTTTATTACCTTTGCAGCTTTCAAAATTTTGCGTCCTGAAAACCAGTACATATTATATTTCTCATCCAGTGTCTCTTCTTCAAGTGGCAGGAAATCGAGCGGGATTGAAATCGTCTCAAGTTGGGAGAGTTTTTTCGGTATGTCAAGATTGACCCCGCAATCAAATGCGTTGTAAGAGCGCCCGACGACTACTATTGCTCTGGCACCAATCCCAAGTCCATCTATTATCTCCCTGCCCTTCTCCCTTATGGCTTCATTAAACGTCTCTTGAGACGCCGCCGCCTGCGAGAGCGCCTTTTTGATATCTGACTTTGAAACATAACTTCCAAAAACCCTGAATAGTTCTTTAATAATATAACCTTTGCCGCGACTGAAATCCAATGCGGGAGTCAAGAGATTTATTCCGTCAAAAGTCGGTCGCCTTTTATCGTCTGCCGACGCCTCTGTCTTCTTATCTCTAACGGGGCTCACATCTCCCAAGGCAACTTTTGACACATAAGGAATGGTTTGTATGTATGGACATCCAAATCCTGCCTCTACACCATCTAAATCAATGAAACTTGGAAGAAATATGAAATCTACTCCGACGTCTTTTAAGTGTTTGATATGTCCGTGTGCAACTTTAACCGGAAAGCATGCTTCGGAGAAGATATTTTCAAGACCGAGGTTTATTATTGGTTTGTTTGTTCTCGGAGAAATAACAACCTCAAAACCAAGTTCCCATAGAAAAGTTGACCAGAAAGGAAGAAAATCTTGGAAATAAAAGATATAAGGAATCCCGATTTTTAGTGGGGAGGCGCGGGTATCTTGCGCCCTTTCGCTCTTGTGCTCTTGCGCTCTTGCGCTCTTGTGCTCTTGTGCCCTTGTGCTCTTGTGCTCTTGTGCTCTTTTATTATGTGCCTTCCAGAGCATTTCATCTCTGAACGCAAAAAGGTCGGGAAGGTTGTTTTTCTTCAAATATCTTTCGTCGTATTTCTCGCAGCGGCCACCGTAAAACAGCTCCTTTTCTTCCCCGGCGATGCTGACCCTATTTATCTCACAGACATTCGGGCAGGCGTTGCACTCAAAAGAGTTTATCTCATAATGCCTCTTTGAAAGTTCAAATCCTTTGAAGTTCGTGCCTCCATTTTTCATGCTCTCTTTTGCTATAAGAGCCATGCCTATTGCTCCTGTCACATCGTGGTCGGGCGGAACAGTGATTTTTTTTCCGAGATATTTTTCAAACGCCGCGACGACGGATTTATTAAAAGCCACGCCTCCCTGAAAAAATATGTTTTTTTCTATTGGTTTGCCCACTACAACCCTATTTATATAGTTTTGCGCAATAGAGTATGAAAGCCCGGCGAGAAGGTCGTTAATTTTTGCTCCTCTCTGAAGGTTCGCCATAAGAGAGTTTTCCATAAATACCGTGCATCTTTCACCCAATGGGCAGGGAGATGCGGAGCCAAATGCGCGCTCGGAAAATTCATCTTTTATAGATATGTTGAGTTTCTCCGCCTGCTCTTCAAGAAATGAACCTGTTCCAGCGGCACATGCTTTATTCATCTCAAAATCAACTATCGCACCGTCTTTTATAGAGATGTATTTTGAGTCCTGTCCTCCTATTTCAAATATAGTGTCAACACTCGGGTCTATAAAAATAGCAGCGCGGGCTTGCGCGGTGATTTCATTTTTAACCATGTCAGCGCCGACATAATCTGCTATCATATATCTGCCGGAGCCCGTCGTGCCTACGCCGCAGATAAAGACGTTTTCTCCAACTTCGGAATATAACTCCTCAAGACCTTTTTTGACGGCTTCTATAGGACGCCCCGCTGTCATCAGATATCGTTTTGCGATGAGTTTTCCGCCTTCGTCCACAAGAGCGAGGTTAGTGCTTATTGAGCCGACGTCTATGCCAAGATACACTTTTAATGGCGGCGACGGATGCTGAGTAATTGACAACGGGTTTATTGAGTCGTTGCTGTTTTTTAAATGTCTCTGAGAAAAATCGTCGGAGCCGAGCGGAGGATATCCTTTTTCATCATAAATCCTCGATGAAATAAACTCTTGAAGTTTCCCGATTTGTTTTTCAACTTCAAGAAAATTTATGCGGTTCTCGTCCATATCCTTCAAGACGGCACCTATGGCTCCCATAAAGTAGAAGTCGGGGGGTATAAAAAGAGCGGGGGCATCGAAAACTTCCCTGAAAGCCCTTACCATTCCGTTGTTAGCCGCAACGCCACCCTGAAACGATATGGGGGGCTTCATATCAACCCCTCGGGCTATACTTCCTTTGAAGTTTCTTGCGACAGCAAAGCAAAGCCCGGAGACGATATCCTCAAGAGGCGTCGCTATCTGTTGAAGGTGTATCATATCTGATTTTGCAAAAACGCTGCACCTTCCGGCTATCTTTGAAGGTCTTTTTGATTTTTCCGCGAGTTGTCCGAACTCTTCTATGCTCAAATTGAGTCGCTCCGCCTGTTGCTCAAGGAAAGAGCCGGTGCCTGCGGCGCAGACGGAGTTCATTGAAAACTGCTTTATCATACCATCTTTAAGAATTATAAGTTTTGAATCTTCTCCCCCCATCTCTATTATCGTTTTTATGTGCGGAAAAAGTTTTCTTGTAGAATAACCTTGAGCGACAACCTCATTGGTTGGTTTTAAATTCAGAGCGTTGGATATAAAAGAACATGCAGAGCCCGTCGTAGATATAGATACTTTCGGATATTTTTTTTTAATTTCTTTCAAAACTTCAAGAGTTTTTGAGGCGGGGTGGCCGAAATGCCTCTGATAATGTCTTTCTACTATCATGGCGTTTTCATCGACTACAACTATCTTTGTTGCAACAGAGCCGATATCTATTCCTATGCAATGCATATAAAACTATCTCCCGCGTGGCTTTGTTTTTTGAGCGTCTAAGTGATGCTTGTAATACCTCGAGAATATGTGCGTGCCGGAAGTTTTGTCAACGACAAAAAATAATGCGTCTGTGTCTTGAGGATATAAGGCGGCATTTATTGAGTCAATCCCGGGATTTGATATCGGGCCGGGTGGCAGACCGTAGTTTGTGTAAGTGTTATATGGAGATTTCACTTTTAAATCTTTGTATGTGAGTTTTTCCTTGTGTTTTCCGAGAGCATAAAGAACGGAGGCGCAACTTTCAAGATACATATTTTTCTTTAGCCGGTTATGAAAAACCGCCGAAACAAGCGGTCTATCGTCTTTCGTCGCTTCTTTTTCTATCATGGACGCAAGTGTTATGAGTTGATGCAAAGAAAGTTTTAATTCTTTCGCTCTTGAAAGCATTTCGGGGGTTATTCTCCTTTCAAACTCCCTCTTCATCGCGGAGATAATTTCCTCTTCGGACGTCCCCGGTTCAAAAAAATATGTTTCGGGAAAAAGAAAACCTTCGAGTTTTTCCCTCTGAACAATTGAAAGAAATTTTTTTTTGTCGGCAATCCCTTTGTGAACAAGAAGCATTGCCGCCTGGACGCTGTTATAACCTTCGGGTATGGTGATTCTTATCTTGTAACTCTCCCCTTTTACAAGCTTTTTTATCACTTTCAAAACAGGGGTGTTCGTTTCAAATTCATAATAACCCGATTTTATTTTTTTCGCATTCCCCGTCAATTTAAGCAGTTTAAGAAAAAGGAATCTGCTCCTTATGATTCTGTTTCTATGAAGCACATCGGCGACAACTGTAGCTGAGTCGCCCTTTGGCACTTCTATTATGATTTTTTCCGAAGGTGATCTGATAAAAGTAAAAAAAGAATACACCAGCAGAGAAAAAAGAAAAAGATAAATTAGCATTTTACTCATTCCGGTTTTCGGCGCGAAATCGAAGATAGTCCCGCAGTATTATGATGGCGGAAAGTTTATCCTTTATCTTCTTCCTCTTTTCCCGGGATAAATCCGCTTCATCTTGAAGCATCCGCTCTGCGACCGCCGTGCTCATCCGCTCATCGAAAAAATCAATTTTCACTCCGAGAGCCATGCCGACTTCAAGGGCAAAATCGCGACAAGCCAAAGACATCTCGCTTTCCGAGCTGTTGAGGTTGAGAGGAAGACCGAACACTATTTTCCCCACGCTTCTGTCAAGGATTATTTTTTTTATATGCTCGATATCGCTCTTTCTGGAAGTTCTTACATATGTCGGAAGAGGCTGAGCGGTTATGCCAAGTGGGTCGGAGACAGCTATACCAAAGCGTTTCATTCCAAAATCAATTGAAAGAATTCTTTCCATCCGCATGGCCTCTGACACAAAATTTTAGTTTCGCGCGCTCATACTCCGTGGCCGTCACAAAGGCGAAACCTCTCGATTTCATTTGGGGTATTATTTTTTCAAGAGCATCTATCGTGGCCGATTTTCCCGAGTGAAGAAGTACTATTCCACCGGACGCAGAACCTTTTAAGACACGGTTTAAAACCTCCTCGGAGGTAAGATGCTCGTGATCCTTTGGAAAGACGTCCCACATGACCGTTTTATATCCAAATTTGCCGACGGATTTTTTTATATCTTCGTCAATTTGCCCGCCGGGGGGTCTAAAAATAAAAACCTTCATAGATGTGTGTTCTCTTATAAGAAGGCGGGTTTTCTCAAGCTCCCACATTATCTCTGAACGGGACATTTTCTTCAAATTTCTGTGAGAGTAGGTGTGCCCCCCAACTTCAAAACCTGCTGCCACAATCTCTTTTAGCAGCTCCGGATGTTTTTCAATCTGTTTGCCAACCAAAAAAAACGTGGCGGTTACATCGTGTTTTTTGAGAATCTCGATAAGTTTCTTCGTATAATGTGGGTGGGGGCCGTCATCGAAAGTTAGGGCTATCAATTTATGATGGCCGTCTTCTTTGCCGTTTTCCCGCGACTGCACTTTAA
The DNA here is from genome assembly GCA_041694835.1 of Ignavibacteria bacterium. Classification (GTDB taxonomy): domain Bacteria; phylum Elusimicrobiota; class Endomicrobiia; order PHAN01; family PHAN01; genus JBGFRZ01. The sequence goes on along the minus strand of JBGFRZ010000017.1, from coordinate 22,985 downwards.
AATGTGAAAGGTTTAAGATGCTCTGGTTGGAAGTAACCGCAACTCCGCTTAACAGAAATATCGGTGTCAATATAAAAATAATCTCATATCGTTTCACAATAAATTTCATAACAAAAATTCAAACGAACAAACTTCCTCGTGGATAGCCCCCTTCGGGCTTAGGAAACTTTGCATAAGCGAAATTTTCCCGACCATAAATTCTCCGAACAAAGTGTTTTTTTTATCGGCGATTGCTTTTTTTATTTTTTTTGAACCCCGCCCGTCATACGACTTTATCCTGGCCATAGTTATGTGCGAAACAAACTCCCTTTTTTCAACATTATATTTTTTGGCAAGTTTTTCATCAAGAGATTTCGCAACTTCTTTCAAAAATCCGGAGCCCTCGCTTATACCCGCCCATAAAACCCTCGGCCTTGACTCGGAAGGGAAGCAACCTATATTTTCGATTTTGATTTTCGTCTTTCCAAATTTTCCTGCGACCGATTTCAACGCCGCCTTAATCTCATCGATATCCTCGGGCGGTGATGCACCCAAAAACTTCAAAGTAATGTGGATGTTATCAAGCTTCACCCATCCTAAATTCGGCAATTTTTTTTTAAAATCCTCGATAAACGCAAATATATTTTTTTTCAGCTCTTCGGGTATATTTATCGATATAAAAAGTCTCATTTAAACTTCAAAAGCTCTTTTCTCAAAATGTCGAGCGCGGAAAGGCACGCCTTCTCCCTTATTTCGTTCCTTGTTCCTGAAAATCTAAACTCGTTTATCGACTTCGAAATCGGTGTATGAACTCCTATATAAACAACTCCGACCGGTTTTTCGGATGTTTCTGCGGATGGACCTGCTATACCCGTAACGGATAGCCCGCAATAAGAGGAGGTCATTTTCTTCAACCCCTCAAGCATCTCATCTGCAGTTTCTCTCGAGACGGCGCCGTATTTTTCGATAGTTTCGGCGTTCACGCCCAGCCTCTTTATCTTGGAAGCATCGGAGTAAACGATAAAGCCCTCGAGAAAATAATGAGAGCTGCCCGAAATATTTGCGATTTTCGACGAAAGCATCCCGGCGCTACACGATTCTGCGACTGAAAGTGTAAGTTTATTTTTTAAAAGAAGTAACCCGACGACGCTTTCAAGGGTTTCCGAGTCGTAGCCGTATATAAAACCTTCGAGAGCGTCTGAAAACTCTTTTTTGAGATTATGCAAAGTTTCATCTATAAGAAGTTCGTCGGATGCGGATGCAGTTATTTTTATGTCGATTATACCTTGATGGGCGAGTATGGCAAAGTTCACCATCCCCTTGTCAACGATTTTCTCGTCGCTAATTATTTTTTGTATCCTAGTTTCCACGGCAGATTCGCTGAGGCCAAATACATGGATAACACTCGACTTTCTGAGTTTGGTCTCGTGTTTTCTCAAGAACGGAGCGACCGTCGATTCAAACATCGGATGAAGCTCTCGGGGTGGACCGGGGAGAAGAAAAATAATTTTCTGCGGGTCTTTCAACTCTATTATCTGGCCCGGAGCGGTGCCGATTTTGTTTTCGATGATTTTAGCTCCTTCAATTATGTATGCCTGCTTTTTATTGACAAGCGGCATCTGGATATTTCTTTCTTGAAAATGTGTTTCTATTTTTTTAAAAACGTTTACGCTCAGTGTCGTTTTTTTTGCGAGAACTGAAGAAACGCACTCTACGGTCAGGTCGTCAAAAGTAGGGCCGAGCCCTCCTGTCGAAATTATGACATCCGAGCGGCTTATCGCCTCGGTAAACGCTCTTTCTATCTGTGATTTGGAATCGCCTATGGTAGTTGCCCTGTCGACTCCGAAGCCAAGAGAAAACACTTTCTCCCCGATGTAAGATACGTTTGTATTAAGTTTTCCTTCGAGAAGTTCCGTGCCTACGCAGATGAGTTCTATTTTCATTTAGTGCAGAAACCCGATGCCTTTGTTTTTTTCCTGAGCAGAAATTTTTATCTCTCCGAATTTCTCCTCGTACTTTTTCAAATTTTCCTCAAGAGCTTTTAAAAATCTTTTGGCGTGAAGTGGTGATGTTATAACCCTGTTTCTCACCTTTGCCTTCGGCGTTTGAGGTTGAACAAAAATGAAATCAAAAACAACCTCACTTTCCGAGTGGGCGATAAGTATGAGATTTGAATACACCCCCTGCGCCGTTATTTCGTCGATGTCAATCTGAATCTGCGTCTCCTTGATTGTTTCTTTTAATTCTTTTTTTTCTTCCATATCCTCTCCGATGATTATTATCGCTTTTTGAATATTCTGGCGAAACAAAAGACCATCGCCAATAATATTATTCCCCACGAAACAGTAAGAAAAATCCATCCCGACGTTTTCATTTAACCTCCGCCTCCTTTCTCTGTGACGCAATCACAATCATATTGGTCAAGTGTCGACGGTGGGAGTTTTTAACACGCGCGACTCTACCTCAGTATCATCACCATCTTCGCGGACAACTCTCCTTTTCGATGCGAAAAATTGAAATTTGACTCTGACGCCGAAGAAACCGCCACCGTGTTATTATATACCAAATTTTGATGCCGATATCAACCCCGTTAGAGATTATACGATGAAATATAGCCATGCCCGGGAAGTTTCGATGGGGTCACACAATGGCAGAATATCTCTAACGGGGTCAGGATAACTCCCTGATTTTTCGGATAAAAAGCATGGTTGTTCCTATTATGTCATCGTCCCTGGTGATGGCGGTGACAACGGCGATTTTTCTGGCGCCGACGGCGAGGAGTTCATCGACATTTTGAAGTTTTATGCCACCCATAACAGTAAAAGGTATTGTGATTTCCCTTGATATTATTTTTATCGCTTCAATGCCCACCGGTTTTGAATCTTTCGTGGTGGTTTCGAAAATCGGACCTATGTTGATGTAGTCGGCGCCACTATTCTGTGCAGCCAATGCTTCATCAAGGTTGTGCGTTGAAATCCCGATGAGAATATCCGGCGCTATTTTTCTTGCGGCGGTGAGCGGCATGTCGTTTTGACCGAGATGAACACCGTCGGCTCCGACGGCCAACGCTATATCGACCCTGTCGTTTATAATGAAAAGAACGTCTTTCAAATGTGTTATTTTTCTAAACTCCGACGCAAGTTCATAAAATTCGCCGTCGGCAAGTTCTTTTTCTCTTAACTGTATTATCTTTGCGCCACCGGCCATTACCCCATGGAGGAACTCGACGGCGCTTCGGTCGCCAGAAAGCGCACTGCATGTGACTGGATATATGTCGATCTTATCGAATTTCTCTTTGCGCTCTTTTAAGTTCATATTACCCGCTACAAATACGTCTTATCCCAGTCCTTTAAAACCGGGTCGTATCCTTTTTTTGAAATCGCTTCCATCACTTCGGCGAGCGTTCTTTTATCTTCAACCTCAAACTGAGCGGCGGCGATTGCCGATATCTCCGACGCACTGGCGGAATATCCGCCCGGAGACGTCTTCGACTCGGCGCTCATCTGTGTTATGCCCAAGGGTATAAGATTGTCCCTTAGAGCTTCGTTTTCTCTTGTAGAAAGAACAAGAGCGACTGTCGGCAAGAAGAGTCTGAGGGCACATATCATACGAACAAGTTTTATATCAGAAACAGGACGGGGCGCAGAGTATCTTGCCGCAGACGCTCTGACTCGCGGGAATGAAACGGCAATCTGAGTTTTCCAGAAAGTTTTAATTAAATAGGCAGCGTGAAGTCCGAGCGCCAGGACCTCGTCAAACCACTCATCGAGACCCAAAAGAGCACCTATGTTGACCCTGCGGAAACCGGCGAGGGCGGCTCTCTCCGGAGCCGCAAGCCTGAATTCATAATCTGACTTCGGGCCACAAGGATGGAGCTTCTTATATGTCTCCCTGCCGTAACTTTCCTGATAGATAGTCAGTCCGTCGGCACCAGCTGAAATAAGTTTTGAATAATCCCGCGTTTCAAGAGGATATATTTCGAGGGAAATCGAATCGAAATTTTTATGCAAGCCGCATATTGTTTCTTCAAGATATTTTACGGACACCTTGTCCGTTTTTTCACCCGAAACGAGCAGAATATGTCTAAAACCCTTTCTGTAAAGAAAATCCGCTTCTTTTAAAACCTCGTCCAAAGAGAGTGTCTTTCTTCTTTCCGGTATATCTTCTCTGAAACCACAGTAAACGCATGCATTCTCGCATTCGTTTGAAACATAAAGGGGGGCGTAAAGGAGTATCGTTTTTCCAAAATATTTATTTGTAATATGGCGGGATTTCAGGGCGATGTCATCTATAAGTTCCGCTGCTGGTTCGGAAAGAAGCGTTATGTAATCTTTGAACCCTATTTTTTCTTTTTTCAGAACATCTTTCACATCGCTTATTTTTACATTTCTTGCGTGCGATTTAAATCCCAACATATCCGCGGATTTTAATATATTGATAAAACTCATCTTAAAAAACCTGTAAGCGGCGAAGATGCCGAAGCCAGCTTTTTTGGAGGTTTTATACCGACCTCGTACGCCTTTCTACCGGAAATTACGGCGAGTTTGAACGCTTCGGCCATCTTCACGGGATCGTCCGAAATCGCGATAGCTGTGTTTATCATCACGCCATCGGCGCCAAGCTCCATGGCTTCAGCCGCATGAGAAGGAGCGCCGATGCCGGCATCGACTATGACGGGGATATCACTCTGCTCAATTATTAATCCTATAGACTCCCTTGTATCAAGTCCCCTGTGGGAACCGATTGGTGAGCCGAGCGGCATAACTGTAGCGGCGCCGGCTTCAGCGAGTTTTTTCGCCAGAACAGGGTCGGCATTTATATACGGCAGGACGACAAATCCTTCTTTCACAAGCAACTCGGTAGCTTTCAGCGTCTCGACGGAATCTGGTAGAAGATAATTCGGATCGGGCGTAACTTCAAGCTTTATCCAATTTTCTTTGCCGGCGGATCTGGCCAGACGGGCAAGCCGAACGGCCTCCTCGGCGTTTCTTGCACCAGAAGTGTTGGGAAGCAATTTGTAGTTTTTTACATCTATGGCGTCGAGAATGTTTTCGATTTTCGACTCGAAATCAACCCTTCTCAGAGAGACGGTAACTATCTCGGTTTCCGAAGCTTCAAGCGCTTTTTTTAAAATTTTATTTGACGGGAATTTTCCGCTTCCTACAATCAGGCGGGATTTAAACTCCTTTCCCGCTATATTAAAAGCTTTCATATTTCCTCTCTACGCAAGCGTTAGCCTGGTCAGGTTTTGTCCTGTCAAAATTGCATCGACATTAAGAAAAAATTATTTGAGATTTCTAATGGGGTTCTTGAGAGTCCACCGATTTTTCCGACGCCGAGGACGGTATCTGCCACAGAAGTATGGCCATCGAGATTCTCATCCCGGGTCCGGCAAACATGAAACCCCCGAGATTAAACTTCATCCCCTTTTGAAATACTTTTCTGAACTCTCCTGCGCCATGCGGTCATAACCATTATGCAAAGTATCGCAAAAAGAGCGATAAGGTTTATTCTCGTGTATAAAATAACCGGATAGTTTGAAGCGGAAACATTTTTCATAAGTATGGTATTTAACCCTTCCTGCCAAAACCACACGACGAGTATCGCAAGAAGAATCAGCGGCGTTACATACTTTATTATGAAGCGGTAGAACCCCGGAACCACGATATCGGCGCCGTGATGCATCTCCGTCCATGCTTTTTCAATGCCAAATACCCACGAGAAAATTATCACCTCAATCATCGCAAAAAGAACAAGGCAAAAAGTTCCGCCCCAAAAATCCAGTTCATCTACGACGCCGTTTCCCAAAAGGAATATCGCCGGCTGGCATAAAACGAATGTCACAATTCCGAATATCAAAACGGCGTCTTTTTTCGAGATGTCGAATTCGTCCTCAAGAAAAGCAACGGCGGGCGTCGCCAGAGAAACACTGGAAGTTATCCCCGCCAGGAAAAGGAGAACAAACCACATAAAAGCAAAAACCGCTCCCATCGGAATTTTATCGAATATCATCGGCATCGTCACAAAACCAAGGTTGAAAGCGCCACCTTGAGCTATTTCAGTCGCTCCGGACAAACCGAAGAAAGTAACGGCTGCGGGTATCACTATGCTGGCGCCGAGTATCACTTCGACGAACTCGTTCGTCATAGCCGACGTCAGTCCCGAAAGAACGACGTCTTGCTGCTTTTTTAAGTAACTCGCATAAGTAAGTATAACGCCTATACCTACACTCAATGTAAAGAACACCTGTCCGGCCGCGGCAAGCCATACCTTAGCGTCTTTCAGTTTTGAAAAATCCGGATTCCACAAGAAACCGAGTCCGTTCATCGGGTTCCAGTCGGGCTTCGCAACATCTACAACGCCCAGCGTCAAAACGCGAACGGCTATAACAATCCCGAAAACAAAAAGAACCGGCATCGCCCATTTGCAGAGTTTTTCAATTCCACTTTTTATTCCATAATATATCACGGATATATTTAATATGAACGTGATGATGAAAAATATATACGCCCAGGTAAGTCCGTCGAAGTATTCGTTCCTGACAAGACCCTGATATCCGCTAAGAAATCCTTTCATACCTTCCGTCGATACTGCGGCGGGAGCATATTTGCCCGTAATAGAAAAAAAAGCGTATCCAAGAAGCCAAGACTCTATGTAAGTGTAGTACATGAAAATCACGATAGGCCCGAATATGCCGATGACCCCGAAGTACTTTATAAATCTGTTTTTTTGCCACATGGAATGAAATACCCCTGGTGCGGTGCCGTGGCCGAAACCGCCGCCGAAACGTCCTGCTGTCCATTCAATTAGCATCAACGGAATTCCGAGAAGAAAAAGCGATATGAAATAAGGAATGAGAAAAGCGCCGCCGCCGTTCCTTGCCGCCTGAACGGGAAATCTTAAAAAATTTCCAAGTCCGACGGCAGAACCGGCAACCGCTAATATCACTCCAAGTTTTGAACCCCAAGTTTCTCTTTTTTTGCCAAAAATCATAAATCTCTCCTGCGATACGCTAACCCACCGTTAAGACGGCAATCAACATTAAAATCCTATCATTTTAGCAATTTTTTCGGTTTTACATTCGACAACTTTTGGCTTTTTTACATTTTTTACGACGCAGTCGGGGTCTTTTAAGCCGTGTCCGGTGAGAATACAAACCACTATCGGAGATGGAGCGCTGGAGCGATGAAGAGATTCAGTAAAAAAACCTTTTCGGGTATATTTAATCAACCCTGCAATGGATGCAGCCGAGGCGGGCTCGCAGAAAACTCCTTCCGAATTCGCAAGAAGTTTGTATGCATCAAGTATCTCGTCGTCGGTAACGCTGTCTATAACCCCTTTCGATTCGTCGCGGGCGGCAATCGCGCTTTTCCATGAAGCGGGGTTTCCGATTTTGATTGCAGTCGCGATGGTCTTGGGTTTCTCGACGGGTCTACCGAGCACAATCGGAGCGGCGCCTGCGGCTTGAAAACCGAACATTCGTGGCAATAAATTGCCACGAGTTGAGAGTTGAGAGTTGAGAGTTGAGGGGTGAGAGATGAGAGATGAGAGATGAGTTTTTTCTCTTTTCTCTTTTCTCTTTTCTCTTCTCTGTCCTCTGTTCTCTGTTCTCTGTCCCCTATCCCCTCTCCTCTGTCCTCTAAACTCTAAACTATTATCTCCAAACTTGAATCCCGTAAAACAGGATTCCTTATAGCCCTTCCAGTAAGCGGTGATGTTGCCTGCGTTTCCGACGGGCATAAACTGATGAGTAGGAGCGCACCCGAGTGTTTCAATAATTTCAAAAGCGGCGGTTTTTTGTCCTTCGATTCTGTAAGGATTCAAAGAGTTTACCATTGTTATCGGATATTTCTCTGAAAGTCCTTTTACTATTTTTAACGCCTCGTCAAAGTTGCCTCTTACCGCAAAAACTTCCGCTCCGTGAATAAGCGCCTGAGAAAGTTTCCCGAGAGCGATTGAACCAGAAGGTATCAAAACAATACATCTTATATTCGCCCGGGCGGCGTATGCGGCGGCAGATGCGGATGTATTGCCGGTGGAGGCGCAGATTACAACTTTTGATTTTTCTTCAACGGCTTTTGATATAGCCAGTGTCATTCCGCGGTCCTTGAAAGAACCTGTTGGATTCATTCCCTCGTATTTTAAGTAAATCTCGCCTTCGAATTTAAGCAGTTGCTCAATATTGTTCGCTCTTATCAAAGGGGTATTTCCTTCTAAAAGCGTCACCACGGGCGTCCTGGCTGTGACAGGCAAAAAAATTCTGTACTTTTCAATTATACCTTTGTGCATAATATCAGAGGTGAGAGGACAGAGATGAGGGGTGAGAGAATAAAACGCCATAAAGCGGAAAGTGTATATCGGAAAGCGGGAAGCGAAAAGAGTTTAAAGCCGTTCACGCTTTACGCTCTCCGCTTTGCGTTCTTCGCTACCCGTTTTTTCTGTTCTCTGTCCTCTATTCTCTATATATTCTTCTCATAAACCGTGTATTTTTTATATTGCTTTCCGCCGAGCATCTCGGCGGCGCGGCACATGAGCGTGTTGTCTTCAAGAACCCACGAAAACTCGGCGGTCAGCATACCGTGTTTCGGGCCATTTTTGATTATCTCAGAATACATCAGTGCCTCAATTCCTTTGTTGCGGTGTTCCTTGACAACACCCATAATCATTACTCGCGCCGTTTTGATTTTATTTTTTAGATATAAGAACTTTAAAATCTCCACAGGACCCAGTCGCCCGTTTAATTTAATAAGCACCTCGTTGTAATTTGGAACACCAACCAAAACTCCGACAGGCAAGTCCTTGATTTCAGCAATAAGAATGAAATCTGCCAGAATAAGCGATTTGAGTTTTGCGCACTGAGCAAAAAACTCTTTTTGCGTCCATGGCACAAATCCCCAATTTTTTTCCCACGCGTTGTTATAAATCTGATGAATTTTCGATATTTCTGAATTATAGTTTTTGGGATTTATTGTTCTGACTTTCAAAAACGGTTCTTTTTTTTCGACGAGTTTGACTATTTTTCCAAGACGCTCTTTAGGGGCGTCTTTTTCTTCCATTATGTAGGCGAGCAAATCTTTTGCTTTTGTAAAGCCCGCGGCAATCACCAGTTCGTGATAATACGGCGGATTATATGGCATCATCAAATAAGGCGGCGAGTTGTATCCTTGAGCAAGCAATCCCATTTCGTCATTTGTCGACGGTGCCGTCGGGCCAATAATTTTTGTTATGCCTTTTTCTTTAAGCCACATCTCTGCTGCAGAAAGCAGTTCTTTGGCAACAGATAAGTCATCTATACATTCAAAAAAACCAAAAAATCCCGTTTGTTCGCCATGAAATTCCAGAAAATTTCTGTCTACTATGGCCGCAACGCGACCTACGCAATTATTAGATTCATCGCAAGCGATAAAAAGTTTTTTGGCGGAATGTTCCCAGAACGGATTTTTTTTCTCGTCAAGAAGCGCCTTAAACTCGCCGACTAGCGGCGGGACCCAGTTTTTGTCGTTTTTGTAGAGCTTCCACGGGAGTTTTACAAAAGCCGACAAATCCTTTTTGTTTTCTACTTTTTTAATTTCCATAATTACGCTCGCCAGAGTTTTTTAAACCAACTTTGCGTTTTGCCTTTTATGTTGAAATTTTTTATTTTCGACAGCCATGCAAATTTTTTATCCGTTCTCTTCGTTATTCGTTTTGGTCCGCCGGGGATTACCCCGAGATTTTTTCCTACCAACTCAAATTTTTCAAGCACGAAATCAAGATGCTCGTCCTCGTGAGCGGATGTGTAACTCGTTCTTATTATGGCATGACCTTCGGGCACGGCAGGCGCGACGACGGGGCTTGTAAATATGCCTTCGTCGTAAAGCATCCGCCAGAATTTAAACGCCGTCATATTTTCACCCACAATGATAGGTATTATCGGAGTATTGGAAGTTCCTGTGTCAAAACCTAACAACTGAAATTCCTTTTTCATTTTGCAGACATTCCGCCAGAGTTTTTCTCTTCTTTCCGGTTCTCTTTCTATAATGTCAAGCGACACGTCGATTGATGCCGTCGAGGCCGGCGGAAGACTCGCCGTAAAGATAAACGAGCGGGCGACATGCTTTATATAATGAATCACTTCTTCGCGGCCCGCAAGAAAGCCGCCTATTGAAGCAAGCGATTTCGACGCCGTGCCCATTATGACATCCACATCGCTTTCGAGCCCGAAGTGTTCGCCCGTGCCTCGTCCGCCGGCGCCTAATACGCCAAGGGCATGGGCGTCGTCGACTAAAATTCTTGCGTTATACGCTTTTGCGAGTTTTACAATTCCCGGCAGGTCGGTTATGTCGCCTTCCATGCTGAATATCCCGTCGACGGCAATCAGTTTTCCGCAGTCCTTGTATTTTATCAGAAGCCGCTCGAGGTCGTCCATGTCGTTGTGCCTGAATCTTAACATTTCTCCGTATGAGAGGCGGCATCCGTCTATAATTGAAGCGTGGTCGAGTTTGTCGGTGATTATATATTCGCCTTTGCCAACCAGAGTTGATATTGCCCCGAGGTTAGAGTGATGTCCCGTGGTAAAAAGAATGGCGGCCTCTTTTCCGACGAATCTCGCGAATTTTCTTTCGACTTTTTCGTGCAGGTCAATCGTTCCGTTTAAAAATCGTGAGCCGGTGCAAGAAGTCCCGTATTTTTTTATGGCGTCAACGGCGGCTTCTTTTACTTTGGGATGATTGGCCAGTCCTAAATAATTGTTTGAACAGATGATGATTTTTTTATTGCCTTCCACGATTGCCGTCGGGCCTTGCGCTGAATCCACCCTTATAAAATACGCGTAAACGCCGGCGGCGATGGCTTCTTTGGCGGCGGTAAATTTCACGCATTTTGAAAATAAATCCATAGTTTGCTCCTGTAAAAGCAGTGGTTAGTGGCTCGTGGTTCGTTGCTCATTTCCTCCAGCCACCAGCCACTATCCACTATTCGCTATTCGCTACTCGCTATTCACTATTTGCTATTTGCTATTCGCTATTCTATTTCAGCCAGCGGTTTTCTTTATACCAATTATATGTTTTTTGGGCACCTGAGAAAAAATCGGTGAACTTAATATTTAAATCTCTCGTGACATTTTCGTCTTTGAGAAGCCATCCGTCCTGAACCATTTCGTCGACTTTTTGGATGTTAAAGACGGCGTCTTTTCCGAAAATGGCGCTTATTTTTTCAGAAAAAAAAGACGCAACATAAAGCAAAAAATCGGGAATCGCGAAAGAGAATGTTTTTTTTTTCATAAGAACAGCCAACACATTGCAGATATCTTCCCACGAAAAAACTTTTTTGTCAGCCACATAGTATGTCTTGAAATCGCTTATTGGCGCATGAATGCTTTTTTCAACGGCAGAAGCGATATCATCGACATAAGAAAGATTTATGAGTCTTTTTTGACGGGATTTTATGGAAAGTCCCATACTGACCAATTTGAAAAAGAAAAACATATCCTTGTCTCTTGGACCATAGACGGCCGAAGGAACGAGAATTGTCCAAGGTTTTTTTGAATTATTTTTGATCTCGCGCTCTCCCGCAAGTTTGCTTCTGCCGTAATCAGAAACTGGAGCGGATTCGTCTGAAAAACTCCTCGCGGAACCCTGTTTTGACGGGCCGTGAGCAGCGAGAGACGATATGTATATGATTTTTTTTACTTGAGAGTCATTCACCGCATTTACGACGTTTTTTGTCCCGATTTGATTTACTTCATAATATCTTTTTTTGTCCCTGGCCCTCAATACCCCCGCTGCATGAACGACGACATCGGCACCTTCGACGGCTTTTTGCAGAGACGACGGCTCGTTTATATCTCCGTAGGTAAACTCCACTTTCAAACTTTTAAGCCATTTGAGGTCGCTGCTCTTTCTGACAAGACATCTAACGACGAGGCCAGAAACGCTAAGTTTTTCGGCTATGTGACTTCCAATAAAGCCATTCGCTCCAGTTAATAGGATTTTCATATGTTAAAGGATGGTTTTTTTTATCAGCTTGCCTATCAAAATTGCCATCTTTATCCGATTAAAAACTCCGCATTTCACAAACTCTGCGCCGTATATGCTTTTGTTTTCAGAATCTCTGTTCCACTTTATTATGCCTTTGATTTTTATTTTCAACAAACCACCCGGCGAAAAACAAAACTGATACACTTTGCCTACATCAAGTTTTTCGTAAGACTCTATCCCGACGCCAGATATCGAGATATTTCTTATTATGCCGTGGTGTTTTCTTGTCGCGGACGAAATTTCGACGGGCGCAATCAGAACGACTCTAGGGTGTTTTCTTCTGTCAGGAAAACTTATATCCATAGTAAAGACCACAGATTAACACAGATGGACATGGACAAGAAATGTTTGTGAAACGGGATTTCGTGAAGTCTCGTTTTGTAAAACTAAATTTAATATGATACTTTTGCAAGATGGAACGCTAAGCGAACACCAATCCACAGATTATTTTCCAACTATCATCTGGTGAGCGGTCCCGTGAACAAATATTTTGGGTCTCTCTCTGTGGCAAATTACATTAGGGTCTTCTCCATTTTTGTTGTGCGTATAAAAACAAAGTGTTTGAGCGGGTTTAATCAAGTGTGAACGCTTGATTGCCTCGCAGTCCCGATTTATCGGGACGAGAATGAGCGAAAATACTTTGTTTTTAGGTATTGCAAAATCTTTACCCAATGCTACAACAACATTTGGAGAAGAGCCTTACATTATTAGACCGTTGAAAAACCTTAATTTTTTGAACGATTTGGCAGTTTTAGGTTAAAAGTTGAAATCGTTTAGACCGCAATGTCCGACGAGCAAAGCGAGGAGTTTTGCGGTCTGATTGAAACTTCTAACCGTTAAAAAACTGCTCTTTAAGTGAAAAAGATGGGTTTTTCAACACTCTCATTATATTAAAGCGGTATCTTATATGAAATCAGCTCGCTGTTTCTGTGTTCGACCTTGCCCGTTGATATCGTTGTAAGGACCCATCCGACATACGGAGCATAGTAGTTATACTTTACGACCCCGGGCATATCATGGTATCTCTCGGATATTTTCAAACAATCATCAAAAACGCCGGCACGCGTTTCAACTCTGTTTGTCGCGGAATCTATCGAAAATATTACATTTTTACCCGCCCGCACCGACGACCATTTTTTGCCCGGATTTAACGGATATTCCAGAAAAATCCATGCGATGGAAGATTTTATGGCCGGAGATTCAATCAATGCGAATTTTTCATGCTTAAAAAAGCTCTTTTTTTTTGTCACGATTTTTCCAGCGGCCATGAATTTCTTGCTCAACTCAAATACCCCCGTCGAAACCTCAAGAACTTTCCACTCCGCTCTCATGTTCGTCCCGCCGGAGGCAGAATCGCCCTCAAGCCAAGAAGCTCCGTGAACAAGTGGGAAATAGTCGGGTGATTTCAACAGCCCTCGCATGGCTTCAGCGGCATAATCCGCGAAATCCCCATAACTCGCAAGAACGGTTTTATAAAGGGATGCCGCCTTTGAGGGAAGTCGCATTTTATAGTTGTATATTCCAGCGGATTTTAAAATGGCGCGAGGGGCAAGCTTGTGAGTGGGATATTTATTGTAAAATCTTTCAAGCGAAACGGCGGCGTCAAGATGCTGTTCTTTTTCAATAAGTTTTTCCGCTCTTTTAAGTTGATGGTCTGGACCGCAACCAACCAGAAGAGTAAAGAGTAAATAGTAAATAGTAAATAGTAAACAGTGACTGGTGTCTGGTGTATGGTGTCTGGTGTCTGGTGACTTGTTAGTGACTGATGACTTGTGGCTGGTGGCTGGAGGAAATGAACAACGAGCCACGAGCCACGAGTCACGAGCCACGAGCCACGAGCCACGAGTCACGAGCCACGAACCACGAGCCACTAATTCTCTACTGCCCTCATCTCTGTCCCCTGACCTCTGTCCTCTCATCTCTGACCTCTGCTGCTCTGATTTCTATTATTTATTTTCATCATCTTTATATGAAATACCTGTGGACTTTTTCTTTTTTACGAGCAAAGCGGTAAAAATACCGACGGAATCTATCAAGACATCAACTGCTGAACCATGGCGGCCCGGAACAAAACTCTGATGATACTCGTCCGACACCGCGTACATTATACTAAAAACAACGGAGAAAACATATACTTTCGAGGTTGCTATGTCAAAACTTCCCGATATAGCCGAGCACAAGAATAAAAAAAGGAGCCCGAACACAAACATGTGGGCGATTTTTCTGAATATCAAATCCCATATGCCGAACTCCGTCTTCAGGTTGGGGATACTGGAAAGATAGAAAATCAGTCCGCACCACAGAAAGACCCTTGCCCACTTAATCAAACTTCTCAAATCCATTCTTTGTAACATTTGATGAAATTCTCAACCGACCGGTCGTATGTTTTTTCAAACTCCGTGGTGAAATAACAAGCGGGCAACTGGTAGCGAATACGGTGATAATTAAGGCATTCGCAACAAATACCTTTCCGAGGACATGGTTCGTAAGTGCAGTTGCAGTTCTTCATCTTTTTAGAAACATTACATTCTCGCATACATTTCCTCACCAGTGCTTAAGAGCATAAGGCATAAGTGCACAAGTCAAGATTGCGACTTGTGTCTCTTTTATTTAAAAAATTCGAATTCTCTCTTCCAGATTCTAACGAGAGCCCCTTCTTTTATGCCGGATTTTATAAGATCTCCCTCGATGCCCATTTTTTTTATGATGCTCTGAAATCTTTTCAATGACTCTTCATTTTCGAAATCGGTCATAGCGGCGAGGTCTTCTATTTTTTTCCCTTTTATCGTAAAGACATTGCCCTCTTTTATTATCCTGTAAGTCGGCTCATAAATAAATTTTCTCGTCTCATACTCTATTTTAGACTCGGGAAGTTTTTCATAAATTTTTGCTGTATATTCGAGTATGGAATTTATCCCTTCGCCTGTGACCGCAGAAATCGGGAATATTTTGCATTTTTTCAGTTTTTTTTCAAACGTCCTTAAATTTTTTGCAGCGATGGGTAAATCCATTTTGTTGAAAGCAACGAGCATTGGTTTTTGGGCAATGCTTTTTGAGTAGAGTTTCAATTCGTTCAGAAGGGCTCTGTAATTTTTCAGTGGCTCGGCTCCGCCGACGCTCCCGTCAACTATGTGAACGAGAATCCTTGTTCTCTCTATGTGTCTCAAAAACTCATGACCGAGACCTTTCCCCTCGTGTGAACCCTCGATAAGGCCTGGTATGTCCGCGAAAACAAGCGTCTTTTCCCATATCTTTACCACACCAAGATTCGGGAAAAGCGTCGTAAAAGGGTAGGGTGCTATTTTGGGATGTGCCGATGATATTCTTGAAAGGAAAGTGGATTTGCCCGCATTTGGAAAGCCGACTATCCCGACATCGGCGATGAGTTTCAATTCAAAGTCGAGCGTTGCTTTCTCTCCGGGCTGTCCTTTTTCATAAAGATGAGGCGCTATGTTTTTTTGCGTTTTGAATGCTTGGTTCCCTCTCCCGCCGCGGCCCCCTTCGGCGACTTTTTTTATCTTGAAAGGTTTATCGAAATCATAAAAAAATTCGCTATTTTTGTAAACAACAGTTCCGACAGGAATTTTGATCGTTAAATCCTCTCCCGTTTTGCCATATCTGTTCGAGGACTGTCCTTTTGTACCGTCAGTTGCTCTAAAGTGCGGTTTGTATTTAAAATCAAGGAGTGTTTTAATATGAGAGGAAGCGACAAGATAAACGTTTCCCCCATCGCCGCCGTTGCCCCCGCAGGGTCCGCCGTAAGGAACGTATTTTTCTCTCCTGAAACTCATTATACCATCGCCGCCGCGGCCAGCGATAACATCTATCCTTGCCTTATCTATAAACATCTTGAGTGGAACATTTAATGTTCCGGGGTGCGACTACTCTTTTATGGATGGAATCACGTTTACAATGAGACGATCTTTTGTTCCCCTCTTGAACTGGACAACGCCAGATTTTTTGGCAAAAAGCGTAAAATCCGAGCCAATCCCGACATTTAGACCGGGGTATACCTTTGTGCCGCGCTGGCGCATTATTATGGCGCCGGGACAAACCGTCTCACCGCCGAAAGTTTTCATGCCGAGCCTCTGACCCGGAGAGTTTCTGCCGTTAGCTGTGGAACCTTGCGATTTTGTATGAGCCATAGTTTCTCCTTAATTTAAGTGCAGAGCAGTAGTATAGTAGCGAGTAGCGGGTAGATAGTAGATAGGGAATTGCGGTTTGAAAAAGTTTGCAGTTGCCCTATATCCTACCTACTCGCTACCCGCTACTATCTACTAAAATTTATATCTTTTATAACAAGCTCTGTAAGATACTGCCTGTGGCCCTGTGTTTTTTTGTAACCCTTCTTGGATCTTTTTTTGAAAACGATTACTTTCGGACCTCTTTTCTGCTTTAGCACCTCTGCAACGACCTTTGCATTCTTTATAGTTGGTTTTCCGATTTGAACGTTTTTCCCGTCGCCACAGAAAAGAACTTTGTCAAATTCTATTCTTTCGCCCGGTTTCGCTGCAATTTTATTAACGATAATCTTCTGTCCGACTCCAACTTTTAACTGTTGTGAATTAATTAAAACTATAGCCTGCATAAAAATCTCCCATTTAATTGTTTCTGCTTTAACACTTTATATTACCTTTAACTTTTTTTATTGCTCCTCAGATATTTAACTTATTTGGACGCCCGCTTCTACAAGCAGATATATAGTAAAGTTCTGGTTTTCATAAAAAGTTTTATCTGAACAAATCATAACTATAAATCTGATTATGGTGACCGATATACATAAAAAGTACTTTTTCCCTGCCTATAAATTGAAACACAATTCTGTAATTTATATCCACTCTGAAACTCCACACATCAAACTTTTTTGGATGCAGTTTTTCTGTTCGCAAAATTGGATTAAACGGATTATGCCTAAAAATTCCTGTTTTTACTGCTGCTTTTTTCTGTATTTCACGATCAAGTTTTTCAAATAATCTGTCAAATGTATTGGTCGTATATGTTGTTATCACTGTTTATATCAGTTCATATAGTGATTTTCTTTCTTTAATTCGTCCTGCTTTATAATCTTTTTCTGACATTTTAAGGTAATTGATAAAACTGGTCCGGAACAATCCTGCTGCATTACAGAATGCTTCAAAGTTTTCCCGCTCAATTTCAAAACTGATTAAATTGGGTTTCTTTTTAACAATTCTGGTTTTCAATGCAATATTCATTGAGTAGTCCCTCCTTGTAGAGTTTCCTGGTTTGCAAAGCGACTCAAAGTATAAATTTTTATCTTACAATCCATCTGCCTCCATAATAAAAAAGTGGTAAATAACCTTCTTCAACGTCCTCATTATATAAAATACTTGTAAAAATTCAAAATCTGCGAAACAATCAGGAGTTTAGATGCGAGGAAAAAGTGGTGGGGACTTTGAAATTTTTGAACCCGGTAAAAGAAAATCGATTTTTCCGTCGAAAAACTCTTCCGAAGCCGTCATAAGCGACTTTTTAGCTCCGAGACTTGCCCACATTTTCTCAGAGGCATTCGGCATAAACACCTGAAAATGAATCGTTATTATCCCTATTGATTCAAGAAGGCCATAGAGCACATTTGCAAGTTTCGGGTCGTTTTTTTTAAACAAAACCCAGGGAGCGGTTTCTTCAATGTATTTGTTCGACGCATCCGCCGCCGATTGCACCACATTTATCGCAAGATGAAACTCCAGGTTTTTCATATAAGTGTCAAATTCCATGATTTTATCAAGTATGCTGAATTTATTTTCCCCTCCTGGAGATGGGGTTTTTCCGTCAAAATATTTTTCAACCATAGCGATGGTTCTTGCCAGAAGATTCCCTATGTTGTTGGCGAGATCGGCGTTATATTTTTTCGTCAGTGCATCCCATGAAATATCCCCGTCGATTCCGAAAGGAAAAAGCGAAAGCAGTAAATACCTGGTGGCATCAACGCCGAATTTGCCGGTCAGTTCCGATGGCCTTATCATGTTCTTCAGGCTTTTAGACATCTTCTGTCCGTTGAGTGTAAAGAAACCGTGAGCGAAAAGTTTTTTCGGGGGACTAATGCCAATTGCCATAAGCACCGCCGGCCATATGACAGCATGAAACCAAAGTATGTCCTTGGCCATAAGATGGCAGTCGGCAGGCCACCACTTATTAAATCCGGAAGAAGATTTGCAACCAATCGCTGAGATGTAATTTATGAGAGCGTCTATCCAGACATAGGTGGTCTGCGATTCGTCGAAAATGAGTGGAACTCCCCATTCCACCTTTGAGCGGGATATGGATATGTCGTCAAGGCCGAGTTTTAATTTTCCTATTATCTCGTTTTTTCTTTCGTCAGGTTTTACCTCCATATAATCGGGGTCATTTTTATCGGATAGTATCTTTATAAGTTTGTCTTTGTAGAGTGAGAGCTTAAAAAAATAATTTTCTTCACTGTATTTTTCGGGCTTTTTTTTATGGTGGGGGCAAACCCCTTCGACGAGATCGCTTTCGGCAAGAAACTTCTCGCAGCCCGTGCAGTAAAGCCCCTCATAAATCCCTTTGTAAATTTGTTTCCTGTCATAGAGCTCTTTAAGAACGGTTTTTACGCACTTGATATGCCCGGCGTCAGTGGTTCTGATAAAGCGGTCGTATTTTATATCGAGATTTTTCCATTCTTTAACGAACTCAAAGGATATTTCATCGCAGAAATCCTTGGCGGATTTTCCGAGAGATTCGGCGGCGCCGGCAACCTTCGTCCCGTGCTCGTCAGTGCCTGTCAGAAAAAAAACATCCTCTTCTTTAAGACGATAAAAACGAGACAGGACATCCGCCGCAACTGTCGTATAAGCATGGCCGATGTGAGGGATGTCGTTGACGTAATAAATGGGCGTGGTTATGTATTTCTTCATGGATTAAACCGATTTGATTTGCTCGAGTTTGAAGGTTTTTAATACGCCGTCTGAAAATTTGACTGCCACGTCATGGCTCAGACAGTTGAAAGAAACGACTGATGCGGTGCCCTGAGGCGTGCTGACGTTGGAGCCGACCCTCGGAAATTTTTTCCTCTCGCCAACATAGAAATTCTCCTCGTAATTCAGACAGCACAAAAGCCTTCCGCAGTGGCCCGACAGCTTCTGTATGTTAAGTGCTATGTCTTGATGTTTCGCCATGTCAATAGTTATGGTGCTGAAATCTCTGAGAAAACTTGCACAGCAAAAAGCCCGCCCGCAGATTCCAAGTCCGCCGAGCATCTTAGTCTCGTCCCGAACGCCGATCTGAACCATCTGAATTCTTGTCCTAAGTATATGTCCGAGGCTCTTTATAAAATCCCTGAAATCGACCCTGTTTTCCGCGGTATAATAAACAAAAAGTTTGGTTCTGTCAAAGTTGAACTCCACTGTCGTAAGATGCATCTCTATCTCGGAATCTTCTATTTTTTGATGAACTATTTTTATCGCTTCTTGCTCTTTCGTTCTATTTTCTTTGATCTTCTCTATATCTTCGACTCCGAGAATTCTTACGATCTTGCCCTCTGGCTTTATATCTTCCTTGACAAACCTCTCTTTCTGGCAAACCAATCCCACCTCGGGGCCGTGTTCCGTCTCAACTAAAACTCTGTCTGTGGGGTCCAAATCCAGCTCGCCAGCGTCACACTGGATTATCTGCATATTTTTTCTTATCGACACTTCTGTTAATAAAGGCATACTTTCCTGTTTGTCTGGCTCATCAAAGTAATTTCGTGTGAAGTTCTGTAAGTATCATGTTTTTATTGACGCCCATGCTATTTTGATTTTTCGCCCATCCAAGCGATTCCCAAACAAAGAAGTATTCATCGGGATTCGCGGTAAATTTTTTTCTTCGGCGGGCCGCAAGATAATCGAGAAACTCGTTCAACTCAACGTCTTTGAAAGCTTTCAAATCAAGCATCTCAAAATCTTTCTCAAGAGCATTGTAATCTTCCCATTTTTCAAGATATCTTATAGCTTTCGAAAGCGACCCTTCCGAAATCTCCGAAAAAAAATCGATTTCTTCCTCTGTCAGCTCTTTTTTCATCTCTTTGAGTTTTCCTCTTACGGATTCCCTGCTTAAAAAAGAAAACGGCACAAGCTGGCATCTCGAAACCACAGTCGGCGGAAGCTGTTTTTTCGAGTTACTTATCAAAATTATAGTCGTATTATCCGGGGGTTCTTCAAGCGTCTTTAACAACGCGTTCGCCGCCTCAGACGACAACCTCTGCGATGCGGCGATTATAACAATCCTTTTTTTTCCGAACGAGATCTTTAGCGAAAGTTGCCGCTGAATCTCTCGCACGGTGTGTATGCTGATCTCCTTTAGTTCCTTTTCCAGAAACCTTTTCTGCCACTCAAAGTCGATAGTAAAGCAAGAGGGGTGCGAATCTGCTGACATCAAGGCGCAGGAGCGGCAGGAACCGCAGGGGGCGACGGCGGATTCACAGTTTAGTATTCTCGCAAACTCCGCGGCCATCGTTTTTCTTCCAACCCCCGACGGACCCAAAAACAAAAGCGCCGGGGGGACATCTCCGGATTTAACATATTTTGCAAGAATCTCTGCGGCGTGTTTTTGACCCAATATACTTTCGAACATTTGTTCTATTCGCTTCACCGTCCGCGAATAATTTGAGATTATTGAAAAATTTCTTCTACCACACGAGACGCAAAAAATGTGTAAGAAATTTTTTGCAACAAAGCACAAGTTTTGTAGTTGCAGACCTTGGTCTGCACAAGTGCACAAGGCATAAGAGCACAAGTGCACAAGTCACTGTAAATCCCCCTGCTTCGCTTCCCCCTTTATTAAAGGGGGAAATAGGGGGATTATTTTTTTCGTGATTTCTGACTTTCGTGTTTTCGTTGTAAAGTTTTTCTCTGTGCTCCTTGCCCCGTTAGATGCTTGCTATCTAACGGGGTGAATGCCTCTGTGGTGAGGTTTTTCAATGGTCTCAATAATTTCGGGAGGCGGCGCAAATTCATTTTTTCACTTTCCGCATTATTATTTTTAATATCTTCTTATTTGTAAAATCTATATCGCTCTGCACCTTTACGACTTTTATTCTCTCCGGATTTTTCTTTGCGATTTTCAGATAGCCCCGTCGGACTTTTCCGTGAAACTTCATTGATTCGTTTTCTATCCTGTCGCCGTTTGAGTAATAGAGCTTCTTTCTTGCTTTAACAAGCCCCCTGCCCGACGGTATATCAAGATAGAGAGTAAGGTCGGGTTTTAAGTTTTCAGTTGCCATTTTGTTTAAAAATTCTATTGTTTTTAAATCTATGCCGCGGCCATAGCCCTGATACGCAAGCGTGGCATCCGTGTAACGTTCGCAAATAACGACCTTTCCGCTCTTAATGGCTGGGGTTATGACATCCTGTGTATGCTGGTGGCGGGACGCCTCGTACAAGAGAAGCTCCGTCATCGGCGATACGCTATATTTTGGGTTCAAAAGAATCTGCCGAATAGCCTCGGCGACACCCGTTCCACCGGGCTCCCGGGTGTGTATAACCTTGTACCCCCTTTTTATGAGAAAATCATATATCAACTTTGCCTGCGTCGATTTACCTGAGCCTTCAGGCCCTTCGAAAGTTATGAAAATTCCTTTCTTCTTGCTTACTCTCATATGACTGTTTCCCTCGGCATTCGGTCTCCCCTATAAATTTCAAAACTAATATTTTTACAACTTGCTATTGTATTTTAACATAAATTTTTGTATAATGCAAATATGATTTTCGGCAAAATTAAAGAGTTGTATCTTGGATTAAAATACGGCTACACAAAAAGGCCGGAGCGACTCAAACTCCACGGAATCGTCACCATATCCCCGATAAAGTTCAGGCACGAAGAGGAGCACTACAAAAGGACCGCTGTCATCGATGTAAGCTCAAGCGGCATAGCCATAGAGAGTTTCGACGAATTCAAAGTGGACGACGAGGTTATTATAATGTTTTCCATGCCCCAACACAGGGTTTCTATAGCGGGATTCATAAAACGCAAGCGCATAACCCCACCCACTTTCGTCTATGGAATCCGGTTTAACAAGGAACAAACCGATAAAAACACGATAAAGCAAGTTCTTTCCTACGCGAGAGCGGAAATGAAAAAGGCAAGGATGGGATAATCCTGTCTGCCTTCTACCCTCTATCCGCTATTTGCCATATATGCCACAGCAACCAACTTCGCCAGATTTCTCACCCTTGCTATGTAGGAAGTCCTTTCGGAAACAGATATCGTACCTCTGGCTTCAAGCAGATTGAAGCAGTGAGAAGATTTGAGCACAAAATCATATGCCACAATGTAAAGTCCTTTTTCAACAAGTCTTCCGACTTCCGACTCAAAAAAATTAAATTCTTCCTTTAGGCGATTTACGTCCGCTTCTTCGAAATTATATTTTGAAAACTGGAATTCGTCTCTTTTGCGGATATCCCCATAAGTGCAGTCCTTATTCCACAAAACCTCAAAAACGGACGATTTTCCCTGTGCGAACATCGCAAGTCTTTCTAAACCGTAAGTCAGCTCGACGCTTATGGGGTTCAATGTTATGCCTCCGATTTGCTGAAAGTAGGTAAACTGAGTGATTTCCATCCCGTCGAGCCAGACCTCCCAACCGAGTCCCCATGCGCCGAGCGTTGGGCTTTCCCAGTCGTCCTCGACAAACCTTATATCGTGCTTTTTGGGACTTAATCCGATTGCGTTTAGCGATGAAAGATACAAATCCTGTATGTTTTTCGGGGGCGGCTTTAGGATTACCTGATACTGATAGTAGTGGCACAATCTGTTCGGATTTTCCCCGTATCTGCCGTCGGCGGGTCTTCTTGACGGCTCCACATACGCAACTTTCCACGACTTCTGACCGAGGCATCTTAAAAATGTGGCGGGGTTAAAAGTGCCCGCGCCCTTTTCAATGTCATAAGGCTGCCATATAAGGCACCCTCGTTTTGCCCAAAATCTCTCGAGAGTCAAAATTATCTCTTGAAATGTCATAATTACTCCCAATGT
>JBGFRZ010000060.1:0-34523 GCA_041694835.1 Ignavibacteria bacterium | reverse complement strand
TTTGTTTTCGTCAGAAATATTATAGCAATTCCGGAGAGAAAATGCAAATGTTTTATCGTCGGATTTACCGACGAGAATTATTTCAAAAAACTAAAGAGGGTTTTTCAACGCTCTCATTATATCGAATTTTATTTGGTTTGGCACTACGACTGTTTTCTGCTATATAATTGTGGGCGAGAGCGGCTTTCCTTTTTTTCTCGCCCGAAGGGCGAGAAAATCGCGCGCGCAAAAAATAGCGGAGGCGCGGCGCAAGCCACGCCGGAACGGAAAGCGAGCCGAGCGAAGCGAGGCGAGCTAACCAAAAGAAGTTCGACATTTTTTGTAAAGAGTCAGCAAAGATTTGGTTGACATGTCAACCAAATCTTTGCTGCTCAAACTAAATCAGTTCAAACTTTCTCTATTTACACGGAACAAAGATAAAAAAATAATCCCAGCGCTTTTGTAAAAGAGCGGGACGGCTGGCGAGCCTCCGCAGCGGGCGAGCCAGCAAGAACTTTTTCCAACTGGCGGAGGGAGTGAGATTCGAACTCACGGTAACCTGAAGGCTACATCGGTTTTCAAGACCGACCCCTTAAGCCGCTCGGGCATCCCTCCGTTTCTCTACGGGACAAGCCATCGCCATCAACCACTCGGCCACGTCTCCTATGAAGGCAGTGAATAGCAAATAGCGAATAGCAAAAAGTAGATAGTAGATGGTAGCGAGTAGCGAGGGTTGTTCCCCCTATCTACTATCTACCCGCTACTCGCTACTGTTGTATTGCTCTTGTATTCTTGTGCTTGGGCTCTTTTTTAGGGTTTTATTATATCAAATCTGGTATACTTTCTTAATGCCTCGGGAATGGTTATTGAGCCGTCTTTATTCTGATAGTTTTCGAGGAGCGCCGCAAAAGTCCTGCCCACCGCCACCCCAGAAGCGTTAAGCGTATGGACAAGCAATTTTTTTCCTTCAGAATCTCTCATCTTTATATTTAATCTTCTTGATTGAAAGTCCTTAAAGTTGGAAACAGACGAAACTTCACGCCATCTTTTTTCGCCCGGCATCCAGATTTCAAGGTCGTATGTCTTTGCGGCTGAAAAGCCAAGGTCTCCGGCGCAAAGTTCAACCGCCCTGTAAGGGAGTTGGAGAATTTTCAGAACTTCTTGGGCATCTGAAAGCAATGTTTCGTGTTCTGCGGTGGATTTGAACGGTGAGACAAACTTCACAAGCTCGATTTTGTTGAATTGATGATTTCTTATGAGACCTTTTACATCCTTGCCGTATGAGCCGGCCTCTCTTCTGAAACATGCAGAATAGGAAACGTATTTTTTGGGAAACTCGCTCTCTGGGATTATCTCGTCCCTGTGTATGTTCGTAATCGAGACCTCGGCCGTCGGTATAAGATAAAGCTCGTCTTGCGAACATTTGAAAACCTCAGATTCAAACTTGGGAAGCTGACCAGTGCCTTGAACCGATTTTTTGTTCACAAGGTAAGGGGCGAATATTTCAGAATATCCTCTTGACACATGGACATCAAGCATAAAATCTATGAGAGCTCTTTCAAGTTTCGCACCCAGATTTTTTAAAACGGCAAATCTTGAGCCGCTTATCTTCGCCGCCGTTTCGAAATCGAGAATCCCGAGGGTTTCCCCAACTACCCAGTGGGGCAAAACTTCGAAATTTTTTTGCGGAATTTCGGATTCCATCTCAATACGGTTCGACTGCGAATCTTTTCCATCGGGCACCGTTTCATCGGGGATGTTTGGTATACGGAGCAGAATGTTTTCTATCTGATTGTCGAGCGACAAAAGAAAATGCTCTTTTTCGCGAATCGAGTTTCTTATATCTTCGACTTCCTTTTTGGAGAGTGCGGCGCTATTGCCGGCCTTCTGTAAATCGCCTATTGTTTCGGAGAGTTCGTTTCTCTTGCGCCTCAAACCCTCTATTTCAACTAAAAGCTGCCTTTTTTCCTCGTCAAGTTTCAGTAAATCATCGAGGAAATAATTTCCTCCTCTTTTAAAGAGCCGCTCTTTTATCTTCTGCGGATTTTCCCTGAGCAATTTTATATCTATCATATCATTCGCACCTTATTGGGCGGGGCTGAATACCATAATTTTCCTTTTTAACAGGATTAACACGATTATTTCCCGTGGCTCGTCGTTGCTTGCAGTTCGTCTTCCTCAAGTTACCAGTCACCAGCCACCAGTCACTTGGTAATGACAATTTTTCTGAAATTCTTCTTCCCCGACTGAACTATGAAATCGCTTGACGGAGATATTTTTTTATCTTCGGATACCTTATGGCCATCTATTTTGACCGCCCGCTGCTGAATTAGTCTTTTCGCCTCGCTTTTTGATGCAGCGAGACCAGAATCATAAATCAAATCACTTAAAACTACTTCTTTTTTCGTCAGATTAAATTCTTCGATTTCTGAAGGAATTTTTTTATTTTTGAACACCTGATCGAATTTTTCTTTTTCCCTTAAAGCGGTCTCATTGCCGTAATATCTTTCAACTATCGTCGCAGCAAGATGCGCTTTCGCATCCCTCGGGTGCATTTTTTTAATGATGGGAAGAGCGGCGGACGTGAGGAGTTCATAGTACCTGTGCATCATCTCGTCGCTTACCGACATAATCTTTCCAAACATATCCTTCGGGGTATCGTTGAGCGCTATCGTATTGCCGTAAGTCTTTGACATCTTCTTTGCGCCGTCGGTACCCTCGAGGAGCGGCATGGTTATAACGACTTGTGGCTCCTGACTTGAATCCCTTTGAAGTTCTCTGCCCATAAGCAGGTTGAATATCTGATCTGTTCCGCCGAGCTCGACATCGGCGTTGATTGCCACAGAATCGTATCCCTGCAGGAGCGGGTATATGAATTCAAGTATGCTTATGGGCTGCCGAGATTTAAATCGCTTATCAAAGTCGTCCCGCTCCAACATTCTCGAAACCGTGGTCTGTCGCGTTAGTTTCAAAAGTCCGTCGACTCCGAGAGGATATAGCCAATGGCTGTTATACATAACCTCGGTCGTTGAACGGTCGAGTATTTTAAAAACCTGGTCTATATAGGTTTTTGCGTTTTTGAGTATTTCCTTTTCGTCCATCATTGGCCTCATATCGGATCTGCCAGACGGATCGCCTATCTTGGCGGTGAAATCTCCAATAATGAATATTATCTTATGCCCCAAATCCTGAAATGCTTTAAGCTTGTTAAGAACCACGGTGTGTCCGAGATGAAGATCCGGCGATGTGGGATCAACCCCAAATTTTACTCTGAGAGACTTATTTTTTGAGAGTTTTTTTACGAGTTCATCCTCGGATATTATCTCGACGGCCCCCCTTTTTATCTTTTTCAATGTTTCATCGAACATCGTCATACAATCTCCGCTTTTCAACCCTATATGCAGGCAAATACTGCTTCTGTTCCCGACAAAGCCAGTTTTCTAAGTCTTTTTACATTCTCAAAACATCTGTCCATGAATTCGTCGCTCCGTCTCCAGATATCCGAGATTATCCCCATCACCGTTTCTTCTGAATGCTCTTTGAAGTTTAGAAGTCGATATATGTTTTTCTGCTCTATCTCCTTCAAAAAAAGTTCCGCTTTTGCACTGTCAGAAATCCCGCATACCGGTATGCCGAATATCGACGCGAGTATCATCCCGTGCAGACGCATGCTTATTACCATACCGATTTTCTCAAACTCGCCAAGCGCATCCGATGTATTTTGCCACATTACTATATCAGACGGATTTCTCATGAGTTTTTTGACGCCCTCGGTGTATATCGAATCTTTTCTTTTGTCAAAGACTATGAACTTGATGGCAACGTTAAATCTGACTACGCAGTTATCGGCTATGCGCGCCCAAAAATCGGGCGATATGGAGTTAAAACCGTTCAACACAAAAGCGAAAACTGTTTTTTTCTTTCTATCGGACGATGCGACGGCGGGTTTGTGGGTCAAAACAGCGTCGGCCGAAAGGATTACTTTCTTCCCCATCTTACCACCGGTCAAAAAATCATAAGAAGCAGCGTCCCTGACAGATATCGAATCGGCCATATTCAAAATGATTTTTGTGATATAGCTGTTCATCCTTTTTAACTTGTCTACACCGACAGCGTAAACAACCACTTTTTTTCTTAAAATTTTTCCGAAAAGGAGCAAAGAAAGATAGTAATAAAGAGAAAGTGTGCTGGTTTTATCCTGAAACAAACCGCCACCGCCGACAATCAGAACATCGGACGAAATCAATGTTTTCAATATTGAAAAAGGATTTTTTCTGTTAACCGCTGAAACATTGAAATTTTTAGACGTGCTTGCCGGGTCGCCCGAAAGTACCGATATTTTGCAACGCTCGGCGAGACGGTTTTTGAGATTTTTCAAAGTAATGTCTAAAATTAGTTCATCACCAAGATTCCCCATGCCGAAATAACCAGCTATCAGAATTTTCTTTTTTCCCATAATTTACTTTTTTGTAGACATCATGATAGAAACAGCGAGACCCAATGTTCCGCCGACTAGAGCGCCGAGAATCGTCCTATACATTGAAATCGCAAGCGGGGTATGAGCGTGCAAAAATGTGTTTATAACGGATATAGCGGCCATCGAGCCAATAAGAAGAAAAACGCGATTTTTATTCTTTATGGCGAGCAGCAAAAGGGGTTGCCCCAGGAGTATCTCCTTCCAGCGGGGTCTTATGTAAAATATCTTTTCAAGCAACTCACGGAGTCTGGTTTCAGTTTCAAAGCCGATATTGACATTGCCGCTTCTCAAAATGACCAGCGCCGCAGCAAAAAACACAAAGAGTATATAAAAAAGATGCCGGGATCTCAGCTGAAAATCAAAAAACGATTTTATCTCTTCGGGAGTGAACAAAACAAGTGCCGCAATAATAAATGAAAAGAGCATTATGAGCTTTATGCCGGGCACATCCGTCAACCTAATCATAAACTCCTTTGAAGATACGAAAGATGCCACTAAAAGCCCCGAGGAAAAAATGAGCGAATTAGTCAGCAAAAAACCTGCGATATAATTGACTCTCGTCTTTGAGATATATACAGCAACATACATTATAACTGATGGTAAAATAATGGAAAGAAAAATGCATAAAATCTGCCTGAAATTTTTAAGGGGAAGCACCGGAAAATTCGGAGATTTGGCGGGACCAAGAATATACCCCGATTTTTTCAGTCCCTTTGACAGCGTCTTTATCTGATCCAAATTGCCTTCGACTCCGATTTTTTCATCAAGTCGAAAGTGTATGAACCTTATCCCCCTCTCCCTGACCGCCCGCATATATCTTGAGATTTCCAAACGGCCCGACAAAGAAATTTTTTCAGTTTTCGGAATTTTGTGTCCCCTTATCACAGAATTTAAATAAACAAGCTCTCTTGCGCCTGACGGATAAAATTCAAAATCTATATAATTCAGACTCAACGACAACTCGTAAACAAAGTTCTTCTTGTTGGTGAATCTTTCTTTCTCATCGATTATAAAAGACGCTACCCCTGGTTTGCGGAAATCAAAGAGCCATGCCGGATCACCCATGTTTGACGGACTCAGCGATATCCGATAATCAAGAGCGTTGAGCGATGAAATCAAATCCGGATGGAATCCAAGATAAACCTTCTCAAAATCCATATTCGAAGGCAGAGCCAGCGATGTCCTTGATGAAATTCTTCTTTCGACTGGCGCCACCCCATATCGCTTCTTCAGGATGTTTTTAAAGTGTGCCGCCAATTTCGCTCTTTGAAAAATAAAAGTGTTTTTCTTGAGCGGGGAGCCTTCGGTGATTATATCAAGAAAGCGCAATTGGTCGTAAAGTTGCACTGAAACAAAAAAGGCATCGAGCTTTTTTTCGAGCGTCTCTATATTCTCTTCTTCGAAAATCATCGTCGTGACGCCACCCGCCTTCAGGCGATCGATAAAATCCGAAAAAGGATAGTTGTCTATGTCTGATATTTTTTTCGCCTCTTCATAAAATACGGCTATTTCAACAACGTTGTTTTTAGATTCGGCTGCGACTCTGGGCAAGAGCGTAATGGCCGACCATATCAATGCGGTCGCAAAAATCATTATTAAAATCGTCTTTTGTGTTTTTTTCATTTTTGGCTCTTCTCCAAATGTTGTTGTAACATTGGGTAAGGATTTTGCAATACCGCTATGATGTGTAAAAATAAAGTATTTTCGCTCATTCTCGTCCCGATAAATCGGGACTGCGAGGTAATCAAGTGTTCACACTTGATTAAACCCGCTCAAACACTTTGTTTTTATACGCACAACAAAAAATGGAGAAGACCCTCGTTTTTTAAGCTATTTTCGAAGTGTTAACGCCGAAGGAATAATATTCTTGAATTATATTTTGATTTCTCTACTTTATCTTGAGCAACACTTCCATGGCGGAAGCTCTGGTTCTTTCATCATTAAGCGATTCCAGTAAAACGGATATTGCGGGACGACCGATGTTGCCGAGAGCATCTATGGCATATTTCCTGACAAGTTCGTTTTCGTCCTTAAGAAGCTCTGAAAGAGATTTAACAGCCTTTTTGTCGCCTATTAGCCCCAAAGAAATTGCCGCCTTCATTTTTATCTGCGGATTTTTCTCCTGAAGAGCGAGTATCAGGGCGGGAACGGCTTCCCTGTCCCTGAGAAGCCCAAGGACGCCGGCGGCGGTGATTCTAACCTCCTCACTCTCGTCGGCAAGTAGTTTTATAAGATCGCCAACGGCGCCGCGTGCACCTATTTTCCCGAGAGACATCGCGGCTTTCTGCCTTATTACATGCAGAGGATCTTTTAGAAGATCTCTCAGCGCTCTTACTGAACTTTTCTCTTTTATTTTCCCGGCGATCTCTATGCTCAGCGCCCTTATAAGCGGGTCGGGGTTTTTAAGATTTTTCTCTATAGATTCGGCTGTCCCCATCGGAGATGATTCCTGACCTGGCCCGACTGCTTTGGGTCTAACCCTTATTATCCTTTTTAAAAGCTTCGGAAATTTTCCCATGATTTTATATTTGGGGGAAAGTTCATTTTATCTTGACCAGCGCCTGGGCGGCGTGGGCTTTTACCTTGTCGTCCTTCAAAGCCATAAGAAGCGCCGGTATAGCCGCTCTCCCTATGTGACCGAGTGCTTCACACGCATACTTTCTTACAAGATCGTTGGAATCGGATATCGCCTGATAAAGCGGAGTGACGGCATGTGGATCGCCTATTATTCCGAGGGAAATAGCCGCTTTCATCCTTGCGAGGGGGCTGGGATCTTTGAGGGAGTGAATCAAGGCGGGAACCGCTATTCTGTCCTTTAGATGACCAAGGACGCCGGCAACTGTCACTCGCACCTCCTCGCTTTCGTCGCCCAACGCCTCTATCAACGGCACGACGGCAATCTTTTCTCCTATGTGTCCGAGCGCTATCGCCGCTTTTTCCCTCACATATTTGGAATGATCCTTCAGGCATCTTATCAGTTCGGCTACCGCCCTCCGTTCTTTCATCTTTCCCAAAACTTCCGCCGAGATGGATCTCACAAAAGGGTCGGTGTCGCCGAGGGATTCCACCAAAGCTTCGGCCGATTTTTTTTTCAGTTGGCTGTCGATGATGGCATTTATCTTTTCTGGGGCGCCTTTCTCCTTAATCTTCAGTTGAGCGCCTTTCGGCAGCATAAAACTGGGAATCTTTATCTTTATCATAATTTTCTCCCTGCCCAGAAAAGTTTTTGGAGCTCTGCGGTCGGCGCGAAACCGCCATCATGCCGGGAGTGGGAGTTGAACCCACACGGGGTAACCCATACGCCCCTCAAACGTACGCGTCTGCCAGTTCCGCCATCCCGGCAAAACTCAACGTTGCTCGGTTACGGTGACGCTCCGATAGTATTTTTTAGACGCCATGAATGTCATTGACAAACTTGTAAGTATGAATATAACCGCAAGCGTTATCGTCACTTTTCTCAAGAAACTTCCTCCCGACGGCGCGCTGAAAAGCTGTTCGCCTCCGCCACCGCCGAGGAGCCCGGAAAGTCCTGCTCCCTTCCCCGACTGGAGAAGTATTATCAGAACAAGAATAACCGAAACCACTATGTGAATAACTTTAATAAGAGAATACATAAAACCTCTGAATTTATGCTCCGTATTTCGCGAGCTTCTGAGCCGAAGACAGAGCTATAGTCATTATGCTTTGCGAATTTATCCTTCCGAGAGAGCCTTTAAGGCAGTCATTTTCCGTAAATCTTTTTACTTCCAAATTAAATCTTGAAAACTTCGAGTAAATCATAAGCGGAACAGAATGCCACGAGTGACCATGCATTAACGAAGGTGTAGAGTGGTCACCTGTAACGACCAAAACATCGGGTTTTAAATCGAGAACTTCGGGAATATATAAATCTAACTCTTCAATCACTTTTACTTTTCTGGCGAAATCGCCGTCCTCTCCTGCGGAATCAGTTCCTTTTATATGAACAAAAAAGAAATCATACTTTTCAAAATTTGATTTTAGAGCGTCAAACTCGCCTTTCACAGTGTCGCAGCCATTTATTACATCCATTCCTACAAGACGCGAAAGTCCTTTGTACATCGGATAAGCGGCTATGCAGAGCGATTTAAGCTGATATATCTCAGAAAAAGAGGGGATATCAAGCATGTTTGCAAAACCCCGCAGAAGTATTGAGTTGGCGGGATGTGAATCTTTTAACTTCCGATTTGCCATCTCTATAAATTTATTGACGACAAATGCCGAAAAATTTGACTCTTCGGAAAACGGATTTGAGCAAAGAGCTTTAAGACCTTCTTTCTGTGGGTCCGAATCGGAAATTTTATCTGATAGAATCTTACCCGGGGAAGGTCTGAAAACAACAGCGAAACGGTGCTCTTTTACGGGCAAAACAAATGCTTTAACGCCGTCGAGCTCGACACCGTCGAGAAGCTTGGAGAGTTTTATGTTTATATCCGTAGAGATTCTTCCCGCACGACGGTCGGTAATAATTCCATTTTCATCCGAGGTGGCGTAATTTCCTCTGGCGGCGAGATCGCCAGGCTGAAACCCAAAATCAATTCCGAGGGAATCAAGTAAGCCGCGTCCAATTTCATATTTCAGCGGGTTGTAACCAAAAATACCCAAATGTGCAGGCCCGCTCCCCGGAGTTATTCCCGGGAAAACCGGTTCATGCAAGCCGCAGTCAGATTTTGACGCAAGTTCGTCGAGATATTCGTGTTTGGATATCTCAAGCTCGGTTTTTTTTAGCTCCGGATGAGGGAGACCTCCGAGACCGTCCGCCACCAGGAGCACGATTTTCTTCTCGTTTTTTACAACAAGTTTTTTTATAAACTCTTGTTCAAGCATATTAAAAAGAGAAAGAAAGAAAATGATAGCGAATAGTAAGTAGGAGGACAGGGAATAGGGGACAGATTTTGCTTTATTCCCCTTCACCCTGCATACTACATACTATCTACTACATACTGCTCTTTTCTCGTCTACCTTTCTCCCGTCTCCATTCTACCTTCTACCATCTACTATTTCATTTATCCGCTATCGCGTCAATGCCGGGCAGTGGTTTTCCTTCAAGAAATTCCAGCGACGCCCCTCCGCCGGTTGATATATGAGTAATTTTTTTGGCAACTCCCGCCTTTTTTACGGCTGATATCGAATCGCCACCTCCAACTATGGAGGCGGCGCCCGCTTCGGTGGCTTTCGCCACATACTTTGCTATCTCAATAGTGCCTTTTGAAAACTCGTCAATCTCAAAAACTCCGACCGGGCCGTTCCAGAGTATGGTCTGCGCCTCTGCAATTATGGGAGCGATACGTGAAATGCTATTGGGTCCTATATCTACACCGAGCCACCCGTCGGGTATGTCTATATCCTGCGTAATTTTGAACTCGGCGCCATTTTCGATCTTTGTCGCAATCACATGATCTATTGGAAGTATCACCCTGCATTTAGCGGCAAGCGCTTTTAGTAATATTTCTCTGGCTTTTTCGACTTTATCTAATTCAACGAGGAAATTCCCAACTTTTATATTTTTCGCAAGAAGGAATGTGTAAGCCATCGCTCCGCCAATGACAAGGGCGTTTACCTTGTCGGCGAGATTTGCAAGTATTCCTATTTTGTCCGAAATTTTCGCCCCGCCGATTATAGCGACAAAAGGCCTCGGCGGATTCATCATGCCTTCAAGAAAATTAATCTCTTTCTCGACAAGAAATCCGATGCATGAATTAAGATATTTCGTAATTCCAAAGGTTGAAGCGTGAGCTCTGTGCACCGTCCCGAAAGCTTCCTGAACAAAAACCTCGCCCAGGGAGGCGAGCTCCTTTGCGAATTTGCCGTCGTTTTTCTCCTCTTCGGGGTGAAATCTAAGATTTTCAAGAAGGAGTATCTCGCCCGACTTCAACTCCTGCACCGCTTTTCTGACTTCCCTGCCAACGCAGTCGTTTGCGAATTTCACTTCTTTTTTTAATATCTCACCGAGTCTGGCCGCAACCGGCTTTAAGGAGAGTGATGGAACAACTTTTCCATTCGGGCGGCCAAGATGGGACATAAGAATAATGGCAGCGCCTTGCTCAAGTAGATATTTTATAGTCGGGGCGACCGCCTGGAGCCTTTTGTCGTTCGCTATATTCCCGTCGGCATCAAGCGGAACGTTGAAGTCCACCCGGACAAGAACTTTCTTGTTTTTAACTTCTACTTCTTTGACTGATATTTTTGCCATATTTCACTCCTGACCGCCTTTAGCGGTAGCGAACAGCAAATAGAGATGAGGGGTGAGAGATGAAAGAATAGCGTATAGAGAATAGAGGATAGGGGACAAGGAATTGAATAAAAATTTCCATTCCCTGACCTCTCTCCTCTCGTCTCTGACCTCTGTCCTCTCATCTCTGTCCTCTATATGCCTTTGCCGTCGATGTATTTGATTAAATCTACGACGCGCATAGAATATCCCCACTCGTTGTCATACCATGCAAGGACTTTGACAAAATTTCCTTCAATGACTTTCGTGCTCTTAGCGTCAACAACAGAGCTCAATTCGGAGTGATTAAAGTCGATCGACACGAGTGGCTCGTCGGTATAGCCCATTATTCCTTTGAGTTTCCCCTCGGAGGCCTCTTTCAAGGCGACATTTACCTCCTCCGCCGATGCATTTTTAGACAGAAGAACTGTCAGATCCACCACGGAGACATTAGGTGTGGGAACACGGATAGCAAATCCGTCGAGTTTTCCTTTGAGTTCAGGAATTACAAGTCCTATTGCTTTAGCAGCGCCTGTAGTCGTTGGAATCATTGAAATGGCAGCAGCGCGAGCGCGACGCAAATCCGAATGAGCCATGTCCTGAACTTTCTGGTCGTTCGTATAGGCGTGAATAGTGGTCATAAGCCCCTTGGATATGCCCCATTTTTCGTGTAGAACCTTTGCGACGGGGGCAAGACAATTCGTCGTGCAGGACGCGTTAGATACGACGTGGTGGTTTTTGGGGTCGTATTTTTCTTCGTTTACGCCGAGCACTATCGTTATATCCTCGCCTTCGGCAGGCGCCGATATTATGACTTTTTTCGCTCCGCCTTTTGTTATGTGATTTTCGGCACCTTTCGTTTGTCTGCCTTTTTTGTCGACACCATCTTTCTTGACGGTAAAAAGACCCGTCGATTCAACAACGACATCCACACCCAGCGACTTCCAGGGAAGTTCAGCGGGGTCTTTCATTTTTAGCACCTTTATCTTTTTGCCGTTTACCGATATCTCGTCGTCGACGACAGCCTTCACTTCGCCGAAATACCGCCCATGGACGGAGTCGTATCTTAAAAGATGGGCGTTTGTTTTAGCGTCGGTCAGGTCGTTCACTGCAACCAGTTCAATATTTTTGTCACCTTTCTCAAGTATGGCTCTCGCTACCAATCTTCCGATTCTTCCAAAACCATTAATTCCGACTTTAACGGCCATTTTTGCCTCCTAATGTCGCATCCCCGATATGTTTCACTATCGGGGACGAATTAAAACATCGCCTCGCTTCGAAAGGAAATGTCCTTCGCTCGGTGCTCCACAAGGGGAGATAATCTCCCCATTTCTTCGTCGCTCGCTTTTCGCCTTTTCGGCGAACGCTCGCTGAACCCCTCTTAAAAGGTATATTCTGTCGCATCCCCGATGTATGAGATTATTGAAAAAGTTCTTCTACCACACAAGACACAAAAAAATGTGTAAGAAATTTTTTGCAACAAAGCACAAGTTTTGTAGTTGCAGACCTTGGTCTGCACAAGTGCACAAGGCATAAGAGCACAAGTGCACAAGTCACTGTAAATCCCCCTGCTTCGCTTCCCCCTTTATTAAAGGGGGAAATAGGGGGATTATTTTTTTCGTGATTTCTAACTTTCGTGCTTTCGTGGTAAAGTTTTTTCTCTGTGTTCCTGGTGCCTCTGTGGTGAGGTCTTTCAGCGGTCTCATATATCGAGGAGATTTAGAATGTTTTTTTCCTCAGACACCAGTTGCTTTTCATCTTCTCACTATCTGCCATCTGCGAATTTTACTTTGATTATGATATTTTAATTATGATATCAAAATATAAAAAAAAAATCAACCGCAAAGTTCGCTGTAATTTCTGAACGAGGTCAATCGCGCGCCACTGTCAGGCAGTATACTTTTCCCGACCCGGCCCGTCGCAAAATAGCCGCACAGCACTCAATGGTTGCGCCCGTGGTGGCCACATCATCTATCAGAAGCAGATTTTTTCCTCTTATGGCATCATCCTTAACGACGCGAAAAGCGTCTAGTACATTTTTTCTTCTTTCGCTCTTTTTAAGTTTTGCCTGCTGTCTCGTATATCTTGTTTTTATAAGAACGTCTTTCAAAAAGCTCTTCCCAAGATTTTTCGCCAATACCGAAGCGATGAGCTCGCTCTGATTGTAACCTCTCAAGATTTTTTTAAGTCTGTGCAGCGGAACGGGGAGCAAAAAATCGCAATTTGCAATCTCCTCGTGCTTTTTTGCTTCTTCTGCGAGAATCTTCCCGAAAAGATGCTTAAGATACTCCGCTCCTCTGTACTTGAATTTGTGTATAAGATCTCTGGCTACGCCTTCGTAAAGAACTGCCGAGCGAATAAACTCAAAGTGGAATTTTTCGCTTCTGCAGCTGCGGCAATGTGCGCCCCCAGACGGAAGAAATCTTCCGCATCTTACGCAGTAGAGTCCGTCAGAAATAAATTTTAAACTCCTGAAGCAATTTTCGCACAACCTGTATTTGTCGTCTGAAGGCATCAGATTGCCGCAGGAAGAGCATATAATCGGAAAAAGAAAGTTGGCCACTCCTTGAACAATTTTTTTTATAAACATCAGAATTGAATTGTAAGGCGCGAGTTTATGTTTATCTGATAGTTGTCCTCATATCTCTGCACAAGGTTTCTGTGATAGCCAAAGCCGCCACCCACAGCAAGCCTGAAGTTTGCCGTAGCCTCGTAGTCGCCGACGAAGTTGAGATTGTAAGTGTCCGTGTTTCCCCTTTCATAATTTATGGAGGAGCGATTCTGGGTAAGATTGAAATTCGTATTGAATGTGAATCTGTTTGTGAGCGGGAGCGTTTGACCTATTATTGGTATTCTTATCCCGAGGGGCGAAGTGTAATCCCAATAAGCGGCGATTGATGGTTTTCTTGAAAAATTGTCGACGGTGAGTCTGTTGAATCCGTCCCAGGAGCGGCTCTGGCTTTCGTCATAACGTGCTGTTATTCTCCATTTGCCGAGATAAAATCCGGTTTGGATAGCATAGCCATAAGTTCTGTCCCTCTTCGTCTTTTGATTTAATTTTAAGTTCGTATCCGCCCCTGCAGATTCGTTGTAATTAATGTTCAGGTCGTATTTTTTGAAAAGATTCGTTCTGTACTCCACTCCGTAATTCGACGCCTCCGAAGATATCTGACCTATCGTCTCGGATCTTCTGCTGGCGGTCTTATAATTAATGACACTCCCTGAAGTGTATTTTTCGAGATGGAGGAGGTGCTCGACTTCGGAAAGTGTAAAGAGAAGATCGGGCCAGTTAAGCGTGTAAGACTTCCTTTGAGTGCCCGTCGTATCGGAGAACTCGTTTGATTTCGAATAGGTGAAGTTGGTGCCAAGCGTTTTCCACGGCCTTAGTCGGCCCAGGAAATCCACGGCCTCAAGAGGGTTCCATCTCCCCGAAATCCTCGTTGTGTCTGACTGAGTCAGATTTCTTCTTTTATCATATAAACCGGGCAGTTCATCCCTTATCCAAAGCTTATCCCTGACGTTGTAGGTACTTGCGACATTGTCATATAAATCGCCATCCGTTATTCTGTAAGAAGAATTTAGTGCCAGCGAGCTTGTATGAGCAAACGTTGTTAAATCCCGGAAGTTAAAATTCCATGTCACCTCCGCCGAACCGCTCCGTATAATCGATTTTGTTTCCGATGGAAAACTCACCGGCGTTGAGTAACGCAGGTTAAAATTTTCATTCGTATTTATCGAGTAAGAAAATCCGGGCTGGAAAAAGTTTAGAAGCCTCAGTGTTCCGCTCACCGACGCTGTCTGGCTCTGCGACTTAAGGTACCTTTTGGTGACCCCGTCTCTCATAACGACCCCTTCTTTTTCTTCGGTTATGTCTCCCCTTGAAAAAGAGGGATTTAAACTTAAAATATCCCAGAACTGAAAAGGAGATTGAACACTCCAAGAATTCGCCTCCTCGAGGGAAAAAAAATCTTTTATCTTAATATAATCTTCCATCTTCTCAATATGCCGCCATGCCCTGAAATATGAATATCCGACGGAATAATTGCCGCTTATCAGAGTTGGAAAAAACACAAACCTCGGCGGCGAGTAAGAGGCGTTTCCCGAAATAGTTTCCTTGTCTTCAAGCCTTTTTATCTGTTTGGTGTCCGTAATTGAGCGGGTGTACCTTCCCGCGAGATGCGGCAAATATCTTATGCCTAGAGACGTATCCGCTGAACCCGTCAAATTTAAAACCCTGCCTTCTTCCATAATTGAAACGAGATCGCCGCGAGTCTCAATAGCCGCCGGCGTTATCGTGAGGGTTTTTGAAAGGGATGTGTTAACGGGCATCGATATCCACTTTAAAAAGGAAGGCTTGAAAAGCCAAAACTGGGGTATGTTGAAATAACCGCTTTCCTCAAGCCTGTCCTGGTTCGTCAATCCGCCACTAAAAGTTTCGAAATCCCTGCTTATCTCCTTTTTTCTGGCGCCTAATATCGCCCATCCTGGAACGTTTAAATCAGCATTCACCCTATAAGCCGTCCCCTCTTTCTTGAATGTCTCTTCCACGAAGAGCTCGTTTAGCCAGAGCTCGCCGGTGACGGTCAAGTCGCTTTTCATCCCCGCTTTAATCTGTGAAATGTTGTTCAAGTTTGGCCGGCCGACTATTCTTACGTTGGAATTGAGCATCTTTGATTCCCACACATCGGGTTTTCCGTCGCGGTTTTTGTCCACCTGCTCAAGCGTTATCACTTCCCATCCAATCCATGTGACCGGTATCGAAAACTCAAAGTAGTTTGATTCATTGCCTGCTTGTATGAAAAAAGTTCCGCCTCTACCGTCGCCGTACAGAAAAAATTTGAATTTTTTGTACCGCGAAAAATCGTATGGCCTCGAATAAACAACCCTCGTCGAGACGGTGCCGGACACTATCTGATATTTAATTGAAAGAGCCTGCTCCCTCCTGATTCTCAAAGTTCTGTCGGTTATGTCGTAAAGCTTTTGATACTCTGGATGAGATAAAAGCGATTTTTCCTTGTAATTCTTATCCTCTTCGTTATTTATCGCCGACACCGACACCGTGCTTCCCGCCGTAGCAAAACCTTTTTCCCATCGGTTACCTACGAAAGAAATCTGCGATATTTTGAGCTGTCCCGACTGAGACCCTTTTATCTTCATACGTAACTGTTTTACCGCCTGCCATTTTATTTCATCCGAGATAACCAGCGGTATTCTGATAAATTCCCATTTCCCTCCGGAAAGATTTATTCCGGAATATCTCCCGGCGAGAGCATCAATTTTTCTGAGGACGCCGTCGCCGTCAATATCTTCGGTGTCGAGCCGATTATTCCCCTTTCCAATAATAACCGTCTTACCGTCGGGATTTAAAAACGAAATTCCGGTGTCCTCCCCCTGATTTAAAAGCCCGTCGCCGTTTTTGTCCTCCGTGTCCAAAATTCCGTCGCCATCAATGTCCTCGCTCATAGAACCAACATCAAAACTAATCTCTGTCGGTTTATTTCCGTAAATCCATGCTTCAAGATAAATTTTCTTTGAAAAATCGAGGCCCGTTTTGGATATGCTTTGCTGTATGGCGACCTCGCTCGAAACCGCGGTGTTGTAATTGACAACCAAAACCTGTCTTTTTTCGGCGACAGAAGGATCTATGTTGGGGTTGATATCCCTCAGATAAAGCTCCTCGTTCGACCAGGAAACATCGGTGTTATAGTATCTGTAGGTAGCGACTCCGTATTTCCAGAAATCCTTAAACATAGAAAGATGGTCTTCCTGTTTTATCCCTTCCATCGATTCGACCATGGCTTTCCCCACGGTATTGGGATCTCTTTTGCTCTGAGCGAATTCTCCGCCCACCGAAAATCCCCAATTAAGGAATGGTATTTTAATGTCTGTTATCCTGGAGTCAACTTCCCATATGCCTAGACTCGCGGGAGTCGATTTTATGTCGGGAAGAGTCTGCGACTGAGTAGCGAACTCGTAAAGATACGAGGAGCCAACGAATATTTTCGGCGTGAGCATCACCTCGCCACGCATCCCGACTATAGTCGTTCCTACGGCGGCGCCGAACAGCGAGTAATCATAGGAGATCTCTATAACCGTGTTTTCGGTTATTTTTTCCTCATTATAAAATGTGATGTAGCCGGAGTCGTAATCGATAAAATAATCGCTGTCGCGAACAAGTGTCTTACCATCCATAACCACTTTTTCAGAATGCGGAACTATGCCGGGTCTCAGTTGGAAGGTCTTGAATCTGTATCTGTATTCGAGAAAAATCCTATAGGAGCTCACAGGCGTAACTTTGTAAGCATCGGGCAAAAATGGGGTGGTCGTCGATTTAAAATAAAAATAGCCCTGCTCGAAATCGACTTCGATATCCTGCGGATATTTCGGGGCGGCAATCCCGCCTATAAACGCTACATCGTTTCTGTTGAGATCCTGGATTTTTAAGATAAAATTACCCCTTCCATTGTCGCGGATGAGCTTGTTTCTGCCTATCGAATAGTAGTTTTTGAGCTCCGCCGACTTTACATTATTTTCATCCTTCAAAATCTTGGGGGCTCCTATCAGCGGCACGTCGTTCCTCAAAAAGCCGCCGGATACTTTTTCATAATCAACCGCTATCACATAATTCGCAAGTATACTTTTTCTGAAATAAACGACGCCATTTTCATAATCCACGGTGTAGTCCTGACCGGGAACAAGCAGATCGAAACTTCCGTAGAAAGTGCTGCCGGCCGTAAGAGCAACGGTCATGGAACTTGTTGTGATATTATTATTCGCCGGATTTCTGTCGTCCAGATATATCTTTTCGCTTCCCCTTTTTATCGCATCGTTTCCGAACGCTAGCCTATAATACTTGAATCTTATGTAGGATGTGTCGTTTATTTCTCTTCTCTCAAGCGCGGTATTGCCGGTAAATCTTTTGAGATCGGATTGCCCTTTTGTCTTCGACCCAAACCCGATGAATCTTATATTTCTGTATTTAGCGTCAACCTTTGCTCCGAAAAGCTGTCTGGAATATCCCACAAACTCCGTTTGCGGAAGGGCCATCGTTATATCCCCGAATGCAGCCTCCTGTATCACCTCTTCCGGATCGCCTTTATATGCCACAGATATGTCCCTTTTTTCGGCGGTCGTGTCGTCGAAATCTATGTTAACCATTATCTTTCTGCCGACCTGTCCCTTTATCCTGACCTGCAACTCCTGCTTCATCTCAATATCCGTCCTTGAAGGAAGTATGTTTTTTGCCCGGGCCTCTTGGGGGTTTAGATACTGCGTCATTTTCAGATTTACGGATATCAGCTTTCTGCCGGATATTGATATCGCCGATTCGTACGGCAAATCAACCGCAAGACCCGGGGGAAGAGGCTGGGCGGACGGATGAGCGGACGGTGTGGTCGCTTTAACTTCATAAATATCGCCGTATTCTACCCGGCGCATCATTTCATTCCACAATTTTTGATTATACTTTAAGGGCTCGGTGGCATAAAGAGAGAAGTAAGAGACAAGAAGTAAGAAACAAGTAGATAGTAGATAGTAGACAGGGGATAGGGGGTAGGGGATAGGGGATGGTGGTTGGCAACTGACAACTGGCAACTGGTGTATGGTGACATGAGCCACAAACCCTGTTAGAAATTTTCGATGATTTTTAGTATCCATTAAAACTTTCAATTTTCTCTCAATCACACAGTAATTTCTAACAGGGCGAGCCCCGTCCTCTGTTCTCTGTTTTTTTCATGTGGGAATTTTTATGAACAAAACGACTCCGAAAACTCCGAGTATAATATTGCCAAACCATGCGGCTAAATACTCCGGCATAATCCCATTTTCACCCAAAGACCGTCCCAAAGCCGCTATCCCGTAATAGAGAAAAGCCAAAACAAGTGCAGATGTAAAACCGAATAACTTCCCATGTCGCGGCGAAATAGTTGAGGCGAAATGCACCCCTATAAAAATCACAATGAAATTACTGAAAGATACAGCTATTCTGTAGAGAAAATCTATGCGAGCGCGTCGGGCGGAGAAGCCGAGTTTATTCAGATTATCTATGTGTTTTACATGCTCATTCCACGTTTTTTCTTCGGGATAACTTGAAGTGAGTATAAAATCCTCCGGCGAACAGCTAAATTCCGCCTTTAATCTGTCAAACTTTTTTTCTGAAACAATACCGCCACCCTTGTAAATCCTCCTCACCCCATCAAAAAAACTCCATTCGTTTCCCGCCCACAACACGCTTTGGGCAATAATCTGCTCCGCCATCTGAAAATTATCGTCATATTTATAAAGTATTATATCTTTCATGAATTTTTTATCAAGATTGACATAGCCGACGTGCAATCTGCTCTTTGGCGATAGAACAACGCTAAGTTTCCATGACTCCCTCAAGGGCGTCGTCGGGGCTTGTTTCAATATTTCAATGTTTTTTATCGCATACCCCTTTTTAACAACCACGGGCACAAAATTAAAAACCGCGAAAAGAACAAAAACTGACAGTATAA
This sequence comes from Ignavibacteria bacterium, assembly GCA_041694835.1. GTDB lineage: Bacteria > Elusimicrobiota > Endomicrobiia > PHAN01 > PHAN01 > JBGFRZ01. The sequence continues at coordinate 15,343 of JBGFRZ010000060.1, read as the reverse complement.
TGCTCGCCGCAAAGAGAGGTATCATCGTTTTTTTTATGTTGATTCCGGCAACTTTTAGAGCCACAAACTCCCCCGCCCTTGCCATGGCCCCCATTGAAAAAAGGGTTGACAGTAAAACGGCTATGGGAAGAAGCAGGAACGCCTTGTGAAAATTGGTATAAAGAAGATATCTGGCCACGCTGTAAAAAGAAGCTTTCTTATCCATAAACAGATTCAGCTCTCTCAGAAAATCGGATATAATCGACACCCCGATAAAAAACACAATAATGAAGAAAAGTAGTTTCAGGAATTCCCTTATGATGTATCTGTTTAGAATTTTCATGAATTATCTCTTTGTTATTGGCAATAGCCAGACAATTCGGACCAAATTAAGAAGAAAAGTTGGATTTCGTGGGGCCATTTTGATAAATTAAGAACTCATATAAAAATTTTGCAGGCGATGCGCTAAGCGAACTTTAAGATATAAATCAAAGTATGTTATCCGTCGGGTGAGCGGTCCCGCAAGCAAACATTTTTGATTCATTTCCATTGGTCATTACCTTGTTATTTTTCTCCAAAGAAGTGATGCAAAAAATGCCGCGGCCATATTCGGAATCTGAAGAGAAAACGCTGATGCGAGATATCCTTTATCCGAAAAATTTATCCCCACGGCAAGAAAAATATAATAGCAGAAAATCACACCTGTGGAAAGCGCAAATCCTATAGCCTTTGACCCCCTGTGAGCAAGCAGTCCGAGTGGAATTCCTATCAGTGAAAAGAAAAACGGGGCGACGCCCACGGCTATGCGCAGATTATATTCGGTTTCAAATATCCCGTATGGCAGTGATTGGTTTTTATACCTCTCTATTTCGCAAAGCAGCTCGCTGGCGGTATATTCCCTCAAGGATTTTGTTTGCTGCACGGAATGATTTATGGCTATCGGAATGTCATATCTGACAAATTGAAGAGATGCAATCTCGGAAGGGCGTCTGATGTCGGTTTTCTGAATACTGCCGCTGTACATACGGAACAATATGTGCGAATTATGGACAGATATCGTAGCCGATGATGCCGATATTAACAGCGATGGAACCATCAAGCCCTCGGCGTCGTTGAACTGATATATGCTTACGTTTTTAAGGCGGCCGCCCTTATCCTTCCCCTCAAAATATATCCTGCTGCTGCCTATTGTAATTATTGATTTCTCCTCTATTTTAAGGGTGGGTTTTTTCTGCACTACTTCATAGTAGTATTCGTTAAATTTTTTGTAAGTTTGCGGAGATGCATGAAGATTGTATAATACCAGCGAACCCGACAGTAAAAAATTGAACGCTATCGGTGGGAGCGCAAAGCTGAAACAACCTATGCCGGCTGTTTTCATCGCCGTGATTTCGTTGTCACTGGTAAGCCTCCCGTAACTTAAAATTCCTCCAAAAAGGGTGGAAATCGGTATGCTCAACGAAAATATGTTGGGAAGCATAAGGAGAAACAGCGTCAACGCATCGTAAACTCCGACACCTTTTGTAATTATCACATTTACAAATAGAAATATCTGCTCCAGAAGAAGGATAAAAGTAAAAACGACAAGGCCGAACAACGTAGCAGAGATGTACTCCGAAAGGACGTACCTTCTTATTATTTTCACTGAAATAGATTGTTGAAAACCCCTGATTTTTAGAATGAATTAGCGGTTTTAGATTAAAAGGAACGATCGTCTTGACAGCGTGTCCGACGGAGTGTGTCGAGAAGTTTTGCTGTCAAATTGTAAGTTTTAATCGTCAAGAAACCGCTTCGGAATGAAAAAGATGGGTTTTTCAATGCTCTTATTATACTAAAAACTGATAGTTTGACAAAATTCCTCAAGTTTTATATAATGAAACCGCTCAAAAGAGTTTGAGGGTTGAGAGTTTAGAATTGAGAGGCGGTAGACGGTAGAATGTAGACGGTATACAGAGGCACTTCTTTCGCCTTTTACCTTCTACCTTTCTACCCTTCTACCATCTACTTTTTGCTATTCGCTATTCGCTATTTGCTGTTTTTAAAACGGAGGAGACAAATGCCAGAACTCAGAAGAGACCCCGTAACCGGAAGATGGGTTATAATATCAACGGAAAGAGGCAAAAGGCCGAGTGAATTTCCAAAAGAAACCGAAAACCATGCGAGTCAGGCCTGCCCATTTTGCCCCGGCCACGAACATCTAACGCCTCCTGAAGTGCTCTCGTACAGGGATCCAAAAAATTCGAACAACTGGTGGATAAGGGTTGTTCCGAATAAATTCCCGGCGCTCGCCGTCGAAGGCTCGCTAAACAGAACGGGGGAGGGAATGTACGACAAAATGAACGGTGTCGGGGCGCATGAAGTAATAATAGAATCCCCTGATCATAAAAAAGAAATCCCGGATCTCCACGACAAACAAGTCGAAGACATAATATGGTCGTTCAGAGACAGAATCCTTGATTTAAGAAAAGACGAAAGATTTGAATACATCTTGCTCTTTAAAAATAGAGGCGGCGCCGCCGGTGCAACGCTTTCTCATCCTCACTCTCAGCTTATCGCAACGCCCATAGTTCCCAAAAGGGTAAGGGAAGAGATTAACGGGGCAAAAAGCTATTTCGATTACAAAGAACGATGCGTCTTCTGCGATATGATAAAGCAGGAAATAGTGTCGAATCAAAGGATACTCGCAGAAAATCCGGATTTTCTGGCGATAGTCCCCTTCGCCGCAAGATTCCCGTTTGAAATCTGGGTTCTCCCCAAAAAACACGACTCGGTTTTTCAGGACATACAAAAACACGAAACAACGAGTCTTGCTCAAATAATGAAAGTATGCCTCGGGAAACTCAACAGCGTCCTTGAAAATCCGCCGTACAACTATATAATACACAACTCTCCACTGAAAGAGCCGAGAGTTCCTCACTATCACTGGCATATCGAGATTATGCCGAAACTGACGAAAGTCGCGGGTTTTGAATGGGGAACTGGATTTTATGTAAACCCGACCGCGCCTGAAGACGCAGCGAAATTCCTTCGGGAAGCTTAGGGGTTACCGAAGAATAATGTTGACTTTTTGGCAACCCCTTAAAGAATCGGCCATCATCTTTGAATAACATCTCCGTCTTCAAAAGTGAGCGATAGGAGAACAACATGCCGAAAGCAGAAAAAATCATCGAAGCCGTATATCCAGAACTCGGCGGGCAATATCCTGTCAAAACCGAGATAGATGTCCTTTTTCCAGTCACAGCAATTGTCAATTCCAAAAAAATCGCCGATGTTTATCTCAAATTTAAGCCGCATAATTCAAAAACATGGCGTAAAACGCAGATGACTAAGCAGGAAAATAATAAATTTGTGTCTTCGATAAAATTTGAATCGACCGGAATATACGATTATACCGTAACGGCAACCAACAAGAAAACATCACGAAATCACGACTATGGAAAAATCCTTCAGGTAATGGTGGATCCGGTTAAAGCAAGATTTTCGGCTTGGTACGAGCTCTTTCCTCGTTCACAAGGAAAAATCCCGGGCAAAAGCGCAACTTTCAAAGATGTCGAGGAGCGTCTCGAAGAAATAAGAAAGATGGGATTCGACGTTCTTTACATGGCTCCCATTCATCCGATAGGAACGACGAACAGGAAAGGTCCAAACAACTCGCTCTCCACCGGAGCAAACGATCCGGGGAGTTGCTGGGCGATAGGAAGTCAGGCGGGCGGACACAAATCGACCCATCCCGATCTTGGCACACTTGAGGATTTCAGACATCTAACAGCCAAAGCGAAAGAAATGGGATTCGAAATCGCACTCGATATAGGACTGCAGTGTTCGCCCGACCATTCTTATGTAAAAGAACACCCGGGTTGGTTTCATCACGAGCCCGACGGAACTATCAAGTGCGCCGAAAATCCGCCGAAAAAATACGAAGATGTCTATCCGCTGAACTTCTACCCCGAAGACCGCGAAGCGATGTGGGAAGAAATGAAAAGCATCTTTGAGTTTTGGCTCAAGCAGGGCGTAAACATTTTCCGCGTCGACAACCCTCACACAAAACCGACCGAGTTCTGGCAATGGTTAATACGCGAAATTAAGAGAAAAGAGCCCGACACCGTTTTTCTCTCAGAGGCATTCACATATTATGAAAAACTTGAGGAGTTGGCAGCTGTGGGATATCAACAAAGTTATGGATATTTCACATGGAGAAACACAAAAAATGAACTCATAGAATATTTTACAAAGTTGACTCAGAGCCATTTGAAAAATTTCCTCAGGATGAATCTTTTTGTCAACACGCCCGACATACTTCCGACGATTTTACAACATGGCGGAAGGCCTGCTTTTATGCTCAGAATCGCCCTCGCAACCACGCTATCAAGTTGCTACGGAATGTACAACGGCTTTGAACTCTGCGAAAACAGCGCCATACCCGGAAAAGAAGAATATCTCAATTCGGAAAAATATGAATATAAGGTTTGGGATTGGGACAGACCCGGCAACATCAAGGAATACATAAAAAAATTAAACAAAATAAGGATTGAAAACAGAGCACTGCATTATTACGGGAACCTGAAATTTTTCAACTCCACAAATGACAATGTCCTGTGTTATGGCAAAATATTCCCCGAAAGCAGCCGTCTGGGAAAAAACATAATAGTCGTCGCCGTAAATCTCGACCCACATCGACGACAAGACGCAAGAATTACACTGCCTCTTGAAGATTTCGGCATAGCGATAGATGATGACTATCTCGTCGAAGAACTCGTAACTGAAAAAAAATATGTGTGGACGGGTTACGACAACTATGTCCGACTCGACCCGCAATCAAATCCTGCTTACATATTCAGAATATCAAAAGAGTTCAAGAAAATACCCGAAGTCAAATCGCCCAACTCAGAAACACTCGCCAAAAAACATTTTGGCGTGTTTTATGAAATAAGAGAAAAAGTGCTGAAACACAATGACCCTTACGCAAGAAAAGAACTTGAAAAATTTTACTCAGAAGAGATAATTCCCAAAATTTTCGTTTGTGAAACTTACGATGAAGCATATACGAGAAAAATAAATAAAGAATCCAAAAGATATGGGTTTTTCTCCATCATTCACGCCTACATAACAACCCCGGGACATTAACAGAGTGGATAGTGGGTGGCGGTGAGTGGTGTAGCGGCGGAATTGCTATTCCGCAAAAGACAAGTAATCAGTAATCGGTAATCAGTGAACGATAAACGATTTTGTAGTTGCTGATTTATCGGCATTGGACATTTGTAATTATGAATCTGCAAGAACAGTATGATGCAATATATTCGTGTTTTAAAACAACCACCGAACCGTTTGATGAATTGGAGTGGGATGGGAAAGTTCTTAAAGTGTGGCTGAACTCTCAAGTAATTGAAAGATATTCCATCACGGCTTTAAAACAATTTATAAAGGGGCCCGAATAAATGAAAGTTCTTTTTGTAACGCGGGAATATCCGCCTTACATCTACGGCGGAGCAGGGGTCCATGTCAAATATCTTTCGCAAGAACTCTCAAAAATAATGGGTGTGGAAGTCAGATGTTTCGGCGCTCAAAAATCAAGACAAAAAAATCTGTCCGTTACGGGCTACGAAGAATGGTCGTCTCTCAAAAATTCAAAAAAAGGACTCCACTCGTCGGTACTATCCACACTTTCCGCCAATCTGCTTATAGCAAACGACCCTGTTGATGCTGATTTAGTTCACACTCATACATGGTATTCGTCATTTGCAGGATATCTTATTAAGACGCTTTTTGAAATTCCGCTTGTGATTACCTGCCACTCTCTCGAGCCGCTCAGACCCTGGAAAACAGACCAAATCGGAACCGGATATAATTTAAGTTTGTGGGCGGAAAAACTTGCAATCGAAAACGCCGACAAAATCATCGCCGTTTCCAATGAAATGAAAAAAGATATTTTAAAATTGTTCAATATCCCGGCGGAGCGCATAGAAGTAATCCACAACGGCATCGACATAAATAAATGGCAAAAAACGACTTCCGCTGATGCGTTAAAAAGATACGCCATCCCCGACAAATATGTTTTGTTTTTCGGAAGAACCACTAAACAAAAAGGCATCGATACCCTGATAAAAGCGGCGGATTACATCGAGCCACCCGCACGAGTTGTAATATGCACCACGGGGGCGGACACAAAAGAATTTTTGAAAGAAATGGAGGACTTCGCGAAAACTAAAAAAAACATTATATGGATCAATAAAATGCTCGACGAAAAAGAATGCATCGAGATATACTCAAACGCATCCGTATTTGTCTGTCCGTCGACTTATGAGCCTTTCGGGATTATAAATCTTGAGGCGATGGCGTGCGAGGTTCCGGTCGTAGCAAGCGCCGTCGGCGGCATAAAGGAAATAATCGTCGACGGTGAAACCGGTTTTCTGATAGAACCTTCAAATCCGGAAATTATAGCAAAAAAAGTCAATACGCTCTTGTCCGACAAGAAACTCTCCGCCTCTTTTGGAAAATCCGGACATCTAAGAGTAGAGAAATATTTTTCCTGGTCAAGCATCGCTGAACAAACGAAAAAGCTCTATGAAAAAATTAGAGGATCGTGACTGGTGGTTAGTGGCTGGTGACTCGCAAAAACCAGTAATCAGTAATCGGTGACCAGTAATCGGTAACGAACAACGAGCCACGAGTCACGAACAACGAGCAACAATCAGTGTGACTACTATGTACAACCCCAAAGAAATAGAACCTAAATGGCAGAAATTCTGGGAAGACAACCGGTCTCACGAGTTCAATCCGGAAAGCAAAAAAAAGAAGTACTACTGTCTGGTAATGTTCCCGTATCCTTCAGGACGCATACACATGGGACACGTCCGCAATTATGTGATAGGCGATGTTTTTGCGAGATTTTATAGATTGAACAATCGCGAGGTGTTTCATCCGATTGGATGGGATTCGTTCGGACTACCCGCTGAAAATGCCGCAATAAAGAATAACATTCACCCGGGGCATTGGACGGGCGAAAATATCGCCCACATGAAAAAGCAACTTAAACTTTTAGGGATATCTTACGATTGGTCGACGGAGATTGCCACTTCAACGCCGGAATATTACAGATGGAATCAGTGGTTTTTTCTCAAGATGCTCGAAAAAAACCTCGTCTATAAAAAAAAATCCGAAGTGAACTGGTGTTCTGAATGCAGTACGGTTCTTGCGAACGAGCAAGTTGCCGCGGGGGTGTGTTGGAGATGTAATACGGTCATAGAAAAAAAAGAACTCGAGCAGTGGTTTATTAAAATAACGGATTTCGCCGGGGATTTACTTGCGGGACACGTCGAACTGACAAACAATTGGCCGGATGAAGTTCTTGCAATGCAGAAATACTGGCTCGGAAAATCCGCAGGAGTCGAAATCGATTTTCAAATCGAAGACAGCGACGAAACAATCAAAATATTTACGACGCGTCCCGACACGCTTTTCGGCGCAACATTTGTGGTTCTTGCCCCCGAACATCCATTGATAAAAGAGAACGGAGGACAGAGAACAGCGGACAGAGGTTACATTGAAACAACAAAAAAGAAAACCGCGCAGGAAAAATTCTCGCTGGAAAAAACCGGTGTCTTCACCGGGCTTTACGCCATAAATCCGGTCAACAACGAAAAACTCCCTGTCTGGATTTCGGATTATGTCACAATGGATTACGGCACAGGCGCCATAATGTGCGTGCCGGCTCACGACCATCGGGATTTCGAATTCGCAAAAAAATATAATCTGCCTATTCGTGTCGTCATCCAACCCCTGTCCCCTATCCCCTATCCCCTATCCCCTAATTCCGCCTATGAAGGCGAAGGAATTATGCTCAATTCGGGCAAGTATTCTGACCTCGACAACAAAACTGGCGCCGAAAAAATAACCGATGAACTTATAAAAAAAGGAATCGCTACAAGAAAAACAAACTGGCGGATGAAAGACTGGCTGATTTCAAGACAAAGATACTGGGGCACTCCAATACCCGTCATCTACTGCGAAAAATGCGACGTGCAACCGGTCAATTACGACGACCTGCCCGTGCTTCTTCCCGACGATGCCACAATCACCGGTTCAGGCGACTCTCCTCTTGCAACTTATAGAAAATTCGTCGAAACTCTCTGCCCGAAATGCGGCGGAGAAGCGCGCAGAGAAACCGACACAATGGACACATTCGTCGATTCATCGTGGTATTACGCAAGATACTGCGATCCCGACAACACAGAGTTCCCGTTTGACCCGGAAAAAACCGACAAACTTCTGCCTGTCGACCAATACATCGGCGGAATAGAGCACGCCTGTATGCATTTGATTTATGCAAGATTCTGGCAACGGTTTATGAGAGAGCAGGGACTCGTCAAGGACGCTGAACCGTTCAAAAAATTATTGACTCAAGGGATGGTCACGCTGAAGGGCGAAACGATGTCTAAATCAAAAGGCAACATCATCGAGCCCGACGAGCTCATAAAAAAATATGGCGCCGACACATTGAGGATTTTTATACTCTTTGCCGCGCCGCCCGAAAAACAACTTGACTGGTCAGAAAGTGGCGTCGAGGGGGCGTGGAGATTCTTGAACAGAATATGGAGAATTGTCGAAAGATACTGCGCGGCGAAAAGTGGGGCGACGGCGGAAAATCAGAGCCAGGATGCACAGAAACTCTTAAAAATAACTGCGAAGACAATCAAAAAGGTTTCAGACGACATTGAAGCGGAAAAACAGTTCAACACCGCCATCGCTTCGATTATGGAGTTCCTGAATGAACTCTATTCCTACGATAAAATAGGTGACAATGCTTCTCATAAAGCGATAGAATCCCTTTTGATTCTTCTATATCCATTCGCGCCGCATATCAGTGCCGAACTTTACCAAAAATTTTATGATTCTTCTACAATGATGATTAAATCATGGCCTGAAATTAATACGGATTTATTGAAAGACGAATCCCGGGAAATCGCCGTCCAAATCAATGGCAAATTAAGGGGAGTAATTACTGTCAATTCAAACACATCTAAGGACGCCGTTATGGACATAATAAAGCAAGACAATAATTTGCTAAAATATCTGCGGGATAAACAGATAAAAAAATTCATTTATGTCGAGGGTAAATTAGCGAGCATTGTAACTGAATGAGTGTCGGGCAATGAGTAGCGAGTAGTGTGGTGTCCCTGACAGTTCTTTACATTCGAATCCCTGATAAAAGGGCTTTTTAACAATCTTTACCGACGAACAATCAAATGTTAAGAGATTTATGGGACACCACAGTAGCGGGTAGATTGTAGCGGGCGAAACCTGCCCGATTTATCGGGATTACTATTCGCCAATAGCAGAGCGCAAGGCACAAGAGCGCAAGTTTCAAAACCGATACAGGATGCAGGTAAAAACTTTGTCTCTACTTGTATCATGTATCCTGCATCTTGCATCCGTTTTTCTGCTATTCGCGATTTGCTGTTATTGGAGGCGTGTTATGAACAAATTCAAATCAACTTTGTTTCTGTTCTCTGTTCTCTATTCTCTATTCTCTATCTACGGTTGCGGAGTTTATGAACCGCTACCCCAGAGGGTGCCGCACTACATCAAAAAAATAGCTATCGTGCCTTTTAAAAACGAGACTCCCTTCTTCGGTCTTGAAGACAAATTCACCATCAGGCTTTCGGACGAGTTAATAAGAGACGGAAGATTCAGCCTGTCTTCTATTGATGGCGCTGAAGGATATCTTGGCGGAAAAATAAAAAAGTATATTCTGACTCCGCTGAATTACGATACCAACCTCGTGCCGACGAGTTATAAACTTTGGATTATATGCGATGTTTATTTCGTCGATAAACTAAACAACGTTACCCTCTGGCAGGAGCCAAACTTTGAAGGCGTAGAAATTTTTCAGGCGGCGACGATGCCTGGCGGCAAAACCGAGGAGGAGGTCAGAGAGATGATATGGGATACGCTCGCAAGAAATATAATAAAAAGAACCGTTGGGGGCTTCGGAGCGGCATCGGGAGTTTCTGAAAGAAAAGTGCCGCGATGAAATATTTTATACACGGAAACGAACCGTATCTAATACATCAGAGAAAACTTCAAGTCCGGTCTGACGCCGAAAAATCGGGGGCGGATTGCGAATTTTTCTCGCTTGCGGATGTTCTGCCGGGAGACATCGCCGCTCTTGCTTTCAACTCATCGCTGTTCAACGCAAAAAAATGCGTTTTCATCGACAACCTCGAAAAAGCGGCAGAAAAAATCAAAATGCTCGGCGAGTTTTTTAAAAAGAAATCCGACGAAGTGGATTTAATTTTCATATGGAACGGAAAATTGAAAAGCGTCCAGATGCAAAGCCTGCCTTTAAGCGTGATAGCGTCGGATTCTTTGATTTTTGAAGAAAGTCTGCCAAACAGGCCGATGCTTGTCGCCTGGATAAAAAACAAGTTTGGGGAGTACGGAAAAAAAATAAAAAGCGACGCCGCAGAATTTCTTGCAGCGGAAATGCCTGATGACATGTGGGCTCTTTCGTGTGAAATAGAAAAATGCGCCATGTACGCTTTGGAGAAACATGAAATATCCGCGGAAGAGATAAAGAAAAATTTATACCAAAAAGGAACCGGCAACTTCTTTCTGTTTTCAAAATCAATTGAAAACGGAAATGAAAAAGAAGCCGTAAAAACACTCGAAAAACTGCTCCTGGGAGGCGAAAAACCTCTTGTAATAACCGACAGGATATACAAGACATTTCAGAAGATATATCTGGGCAAGTATTTTCTAAATCGCGGGCTCGAAAAGCAGGAAATCGCTAAAATTCTTTTTTTACACCATTACTATGACTCGAATTTCTTCAATAACTTGAAAAATTACGACTCACAGCAACTAAAAAAAATATTTGAGCTTATTTCCACATGCAATTTCAAGTTAAAAAGACTCGAGAGCATCATTGACGAAAAATACGTTCTGTTGGATTTGTCTATGCGCGTATTCAGGGTTTGAAAATAACCGGGAGGATTTACAGTTATATCACCGATATTCCAGATGAAAAATCCTGTAGCTCATGTTAAAAGGATTACTTCGCAGAAAGTTTGTTGTAGAGTTTCATCAAGCGGGATTTCTGGTTAGCGGCTTTATTTTTATGTATGATTTTTTTTTTGGCGGCCTTGTCCCACATTGAAAAAGCCTTTTTGACGAGTTCCTTCACGTTTTGCTTATCTTTTTGGGCGACGGCTTTTTCAACTTTTTTGGCTATCGTCTTTATCTTAGATCTCCACGCATCATTAACTTTTCTGCGACGAAGCGAACGACGGTATTCTCTTATGGCAGATGTGTGTCTGCCTGTTTTTAATTTTGCCATTTTATTCTCCTGATTTTTCACCGCAGAGCATAAAAAACTGGTAATCGGTTATCAGTTATCAGTAATCAGTGCCCACATGTCATCTATTTTTCACCGATTACCGATTACCGATTACCCGTCTCTACTCGCTAATCTCTTTGCGCTCTCTGCGAACTCTTGCGGTAAAATTTTCCGGGTTTTATTCTATCAATTTATAAAAAATTTGTCAAATGAAACATATAACAAAATCCGCAGGGGTCGTCGCCGGAGGCACAACGGTCTCAAGAATTCTTGGCTATATACGGGACATGCTTGTCGCCCATGTTTTCGGAGCCAGCATCTTCGCCGACGCCTTCTATGCCGCCTACAGAATTCCGAATCTCTTAAGAAGACTCCTGGGCGAAGGGGCGGTATCCGCCGCTGTTATTCCCGTTTTGAGCGAATACTATTACCAAAAAGAATCGAAAAAAACAACTGAACTGATAAACTCGCTTCTGACGGCTCTCATCATAATTCTTTCCATCGTAACGGTATTGGGGATGATATTTTCGAAGCAACTGGTCACGCTCATTGCCTACGGCTTCACCGATACCCCTGAAAAAATAGAACTTACGACAACGCTTACCAGATTGATGTTCCCGTTCTTGTTTTTTATCTCCCTGGCGGCTCTTGCGTTGGGGATATTAAATACGGCAGGGAAGTTTTTTATCCCGTCGGTCGCCCCGGCATCTTTGAGTATATCTGAAATTATGTATATACTTGCGGTGGCACCCCTTCTTGCGCCGGACAATCAGATAAAGGGTCTCGCCATAAGCGTAATGATTGGGGGGGCGGGGCAGTTCCTCGCTCAGGCGCCACATATAATGAAACTGGGCTTTAAAATCAGACCCTGCTTCAAATTTAACAATCCCGGTTTCAAAAAAATTACTTATCTTATGCTCCCGACAACATTGGGAATGTCCGTGGATCAGATAAACTCATTTGTTGACACAATATGCGCGTCATTCCTGCCGCTCGGCTCGATAACCGCACTTTATTACTCAAACCGCGTAATGCAGCTTCCACTCGCGATATTCGCCATAGCGGTGGCAACGGTCTCGCTGCCGTCGATGTCCATATCCGTCGCAAAAAATGATGTGGCCGATTTGAAGGAGACCATAAATTATTCTATAAGGCTCCTGCTTTTCGCAATACTTCCATCAATGCTCGGCCTTATGATACTCGGTCTTCCAATAATAAAGCTTCTTTTTGAGAGAGGGGAATTCAGGCATTCAGCGTCGTTGATGACATATTCAAGCTTGTTTTTTTACTCATTCGGACTGCCGGCGTATGCTGTGGTAAAAATATTCGCTTCCGCCTTCTACTCCTATAAAGAGACGAAAACACCCGTCAAAGTCGCTGCGGCCGCCATGATAATCAACGCGATACTGAACGTTATATTGATGTACCAATTTGAAGTTGGGGGATTGGCGCTTGCGACGGCAATTGCGTCTTATTTCAACGCAACGTGGCTGTTTATCATCCTCAGGAGGAAAATAGGGAGAATCGGCGCGAAAAAAATTCTAAAAACTTTCGTCAAAATCATCATTATTTCATTTTCAATGTGCGCTCTCACGTGGATTTTATTCTTTCAAGCTCTTCCGGAACTCATTCCGCAGATAAAAAATTTCCACAAAACAACAACCGCTGGCGCCATTCTTTTCGCCGTATGGAGCTACATATTTCTTTCGCATATCTTCGGGGTTGAAGAGCTTGATGAAATTAAAAAAGTTTTAAGACGAAAAATCCCTTTCCTCTGATATGAAACCTGAAAGTCTTCCGAATAAAAGCGGGGTGTATATCATGAAAGATTCCAGCGGTTCAGTAATCTACATTGGAAAAGCAAAGGATCTCCGCAAAAGGGTATCATCCTATTTCAGCGATTCATCGAAGAGTTATAAAATCAACATTCTCTTAAACCGCATAAGAGAAATCGATTATATAGTGGCGGCATCTGAAAGGGAGGCGCTGCTCATAGAAGATAAACTAATAAAAAAGTTTCAACCTTTCTACAACACCCTCCTGAAAGACGACAAGTCATATCCTTTCATCGGATTAACGCTTTCAGAAAAATACCCAAAGCTTGTAAAAGCAAGAAACCCATCAGGGCATGATATTTCGAAGGACGAATTCTACGGGCCATATCCTTTGGCGGGTGGGCTGAAGAGTTTGATGCTTTGGTTGACAAAGACATTCAATATAAGGCCGTGCGGATATGTTCTCGAAAGAGAAAAAAGAAATTACAATAATTGTATATATTTTCAAGCTGGAAAATGCTCCGCTCCATGCCTGAACAAAATATCTCGCTCCAACTATATGAAAAACGTCAAAGCACTTAAAACTCTTCTTCAGGGAAAGTATAAAAAGCTTGAAAAACAGCTCCTGAAAGAGATGCGCCGACTCTCCGCAAAACTTCAATTTGAAAAAGCGGGAAAGTTGAGAGATGCGATGCTTTCCATCAGACAACTAAACACAAAAATCAGATTTCAACAGATTCGCCATGAAGATATCGAGATGATGGCTACGACAACCGAAAAGCTTAAATCACTAAAGGAAAAACTTGGTCTGATGAACTTCCCCGCCACAATTGAGTGTTTCGACGCCTCCAACATAGGAGCGGTATATTCCGTCGGAGGCTCCGTGCGATTCCATTTGGCGAAGAGCGACAAATCAAATTATAGAAAATACAAAATAAAACATGTCGAAGGGCAAGACGATTGCGCCATGATTAAAGAAGTTGTCGGAAGACGACTGAAAAGACTACTTGAAGAATCTCCGGGAAAAATTCCAGACCTCATTTTGATAGACGGCGGCAGAGGACAACTAAACTCTGCTTTTGCTGTTTTAAAAAGATATGGACTGGACAAAAAAATTGATATAATATCTCTGGCAAAGTCGCATGAATGCGAAGAAGTTCACACCACAAAAATGGGTTCGCCGCTCAAACTTGAAATTTTCAATGAAGGATTTAAGTTGTTGCAGAAAATTAGAGACGAGGCTCATAGATTTGCTATATCATATCACAGACACATCAGGAAGCAAATATTCAAATAAGAGCACAAGAGCATCAGAACAGCAGAAATCAGAGAGCAGAGGACAGAGGAGAGAGATGAGAGGACAGAGAACAGAGAAGAGAGAAAATCTCACCTCTCATCTCTCATCTCTATTTACTATTCGCCATTTGCCATTCTTACTCCTGACTTCTTGCTTCTTGTTCTTTACATCATTTTCTTTTGCCGACGAGAATTCCTTTGACCATTTGATAAATAGATATGCAATGGAATATGGACTTGACCCTGCACTTATCAAAGCGGTGATTAAAGTGGAATCGAATTTTAATAAATTCAGTGTATCGCCCAAAGGCGCCATGGGATTAATGCAATTAATGCCCGAAACAGCCGCTATTTATTCTGTAAAGAACATCTACTGCCCAAAAGAAAATATAATGACAGGCACCAGACATCTTAGAAATCTACTCATTCTATACCATGGTGACATTGCAAAAGCACTTGCAGCATATAATGCGGGAGCCGGGAAAGTTAAGAAATACAACGGCATTCCCCCGTACCGTGAAACCAAAGATTACATCGACAAAGTGATAAGATATAAAAAAAATTATGGCTCAAAAGGAAAACTCTTTTATTACACCGACGACAACGGCTGTGTGGTTTTTTATAATAGATAACAGGATGGTTTAATGAATGTAAAGCAAAAAATAATGAGATATCCTGAATTTGAGCGGAAAGTGTGGTTGGAGTGTATGAAAATACCATCCGGCAAAACCTTGACATATGGGGAAATCGCAAAAAGGATAGGCCGACCGAAAGCATCAAGAGCGGTTGGTAGGGCACTTTCAAAAAATCCTTTCGCTCCGACGATACCCTGCCATAGAGTCGTAAGAAAAGACGGAAAACCGGGTGGTTATAGCGCAGGAGGGGGAATAAGAAAGAAAATTGACCTCTTAAAATCAGAGAAGCAAGAGCACAAAGAGCATCAGAGGTGATGGGTGAG
>JBGFRZ010000072.1:0-35516 GCA_041694835.1 Ignavibacteria bacterium | reverse complement strand
ATTATACAAGAAAATGTAAGAATTTTCAAGAAAACCTATTTTTAACATAATTTACCGACAAAAAAAAGAGCACCCTGAAATGGATTCAGAGTGCTCTTGCTATTTAATAGCAGACATCTTTCACTTGCGGCTGATAGGTGCAATGCCGAATGCTTGTCTCATAACGCTGACCAAGTCCGTTTCAACCTTCAGCAATAAGTATTTTTATTGCTGTCATGGTTGTTTTATTTTTACTATTTCTTCTCTGCTTCTGCCATTTGAAATCAAGATAATTCTTGCACCTGTAAGTTGCTCTATCTTTTTTACATACCGACGGGCATTAATAGGCAACTTTGCAAATTTCGTTATTCCTTTGATTGATTTCTGCCAACCGGGCAGTTCTATGTAAACAGGTTTTACAACTTGCATAATTTTTCTTGATGCGGGAAAACTTTTCAATATTTTACCGTTATATTTATAGCCAACACTTATCTTGATTTTTTCAAGTTCATCCAGTACATCTAATTTTGTAAGCACAATTTCTTCGCAGCCATTTAACATAACCGCATATTTTACAGCAACCGCATCAAACCAGCCGCATCGACGCGGTCTGCCAGTTGTAGCACCGAATTCTTTACCTCTGGTTTGGAGGTATTCCCCTGTATCAGTCTTTAACTCCGTCGGAAAAGGCCCTTCCCCTACACGTGTGGTATACGCTTTTGCCACACCTAAAACTTTATCAATTTTCGTAGGACCAATTCCGCAACCTGCACAGACACCGCCTGCAACAGGATTTGATGATGTAACATATGGATAGGTTCCAAAATCAACATCTAGAAGTGTTCCCTGCGCACTCTCAAAAATTACGTTTTTATTTTTTTTAACTAAATCATTTATTAAAATTGATGTGTCGCCAACATACTCGGAAATTAGAGGTATTGTTTCACTGCGTTTCGCTATTATCTCTGCGCTCAATGATTCCACATCGCAAACTTGTTCAAGATAAGCGGTCTTTTCCTTCAAATTTTTTTCTAACAAAGGATAGAATGTGTCATCGTCGATATAATCAGAAACTCTGATGCCGAACCTATTATATTTATCAGCATACGCAGGACCTATACCCTTTTTTGTAGTTCCTATATTTTGAACTTTTTCGCGAACACCATCAATTAACCGATGGTACTTCAAAATTACATGCGCCCTGTCAGAAATATAGAGACGATTTTTGACGATGATTTGTTTCGCTGTCAAGAATTTTATTTCGTTGAGCAATGATTCTAAATCAATGACCACCCCGTTTCCAATTACACACTTTTTCCCCTTCTGAAGAATGCCCGACGGCACCAGATGCAGCACAAACTCTTTTCCGTCGAAAACAACGGTGTGTCCCGCATTATTTCCACCTTGATATCTGACGATATAATCGGCATTCTCACTCAAATGATGAACTACTTTTCCTTTACCTTCATCTCCCCACTGCAATCCCACAACGACTAATGTTGCCATTATGAAAGCCCCGTTTTTTTATAGATTTTGTCAAGATGCCTCAAATAATGCTTGGCATCAAAACACATTTTTATCTCACTTTCAGTCAAAAACCTTTTTAACGGTTCTACATTTTTAAATCCTTCTTGGCTCAATTTTTGCACGAGTGGATATGTCTCTTCCCGTGAATAACCTTTTGAAACGACGGCAAGAAGCAACCTTTGGGAAAAAATCATGTTTTCCGTAATTTTCAGATTTTTTTCCATATTTTCACTTTTCACTTTCATATTTTCTACGACATAAGTGAACCTTTTTAACATATAATCGAGCAGGAGCGTGGAGTGGGGCAGAATTATTCTTTCGGTTGAAGAATGCGAAATATCCCGCTCGTTCCAAAGGGCGATATTTTCCAGAGACACAAGTGCGTTGGCTCTTACAATTCTTGAAAGTCCGCAAAGTTGTTCGCAAAGGACAGGATTTCTTTTGTGAGGCATAGCGGAAGAGCCCTTCTGTCCTTCGGTGAATGGCTCTTCAACCTCCGCTATTTCCGTTCTCTGAAGCGTTCTTATTTCTGTGGCAAATTTTTCTATTGAAGCGGCGATTAAAGCAAGTGTAAGAAGGAACTCCGAATGTCTGTCCCGAGGAACAATTTGAGTGGATACGGGTTCGGGCAGGAGCCCAAATTTTTTGCAGACATATTTTTCTACACACGGGTCTAAATGGGCAAAAGTCCCAACCGCTCCCGAAATTTTTCCGAATAAAACATTTTCCCTCGCACTCACAAACCGTAAAATATTTCTCATCACTTCACTATACCATCCCGCGAGTTTAAATCCGAAAGTAATCGGCTCGGCGTGAATGCCGTGAGTTCTTCCGACCATTAAAGTGTTTTTATGTTTCTGTGCTTGTTTTTTTATAGTTTTAGCAAGAGCGTTCAAATCGGCGAGCAAAAGAGCAGACGCTTCTTTCAACTGGAGCGCCAGTGCGGTGTCCAAAACATCGGAAGAAGTTAAACCCTTATGAATGTAGACGGAATCCTTGCCGACATACTCGGAAACATTTGTCAAAAACGCTATAACATCGTGCTTTACTACGGACTCTATTTTTTTGATTTTTTCGATGTTAAAACTGGCGCGATTTTTTATTCTGACTAACGCCGATTTCGGCATTTTACCTTTTAAACAAAGCGCCTCGCATGCGGCGATTTCTACATCCAACATTTTTTGAAACTTGTTCTGTTCTGTCCAAATTTTCGCCATTTCTGGATATGAATATCTCTCAATCATAATCACCTCATTCGCTGCGCTCACCCCCCCCGATAAATCGGGGGGCTACAAAGTTCGTTGCGCTCACTTTTATTCATTTATTTTTAGGACGCAGATTTACAGGATTTTCGCAGATGAAAAGAATTAAGGATTAAGACGCTCTTTTCGTTCGCTTTAAGAATTAATTTTTTTTCTTAATCCTTATCACTTTATTCTTATTCTTAATCTTGCCTTTTCTGCGTTCATCTGCGTTCAATGAGTTTTATTGCGTCGGGGTAAAGTTTGTGTTCTTGTTTCAAAACTCTTTTTTGCAATTTTTCAGGCGTATCATTTTTGAAAACCCGCACTTTTTTTTGTAAAACCACTTTGCCGTGGTCATATTTTTCATCAACGAGATGAACCGTGCATCCCGATATTTTCTCCCCCGCTTCAATCACCGCTTTATGAACATTTATTCCATACATTCCTTTTCCGCCAAATTTTGGCAAAAGAGCGGGGTGAATGTTTAGGATTTTATTTTTGTATTTTCTAATAAAATTCTTGCCAAGTTTTAGTAAAAATCCTGCCAAACAAACCAGGTCGACTTTATGTTTTTGCAATACCTCAACCGCTTTTTTGTCAAAATCGTGCTTTTTTGAGTCGATAAAAACCGCTCGTATGTTGTGTTTTTTTGCCCTCTGCAGTGCAAATGCGTCCTTTTTGTTGCATACAACCACTACAACTTTTGCATCAACTTTGCCCGACTCGCAGGCATCGATAATCGCTTGAAAATTTGTCCCACCGCCTGATGCCAAAACACCGATTTTTACCCCGTCAGAGATAGTCCCGACCAGTCGAGACGCTCTATCTGTAATTTTACCTGAGAAACTTTGCTCACATTGATTTATCATAACTATCATTCGCAGACAGTAAGAATGTATCTCTAACGGGGTTAAACAATCTCAACCCTCCGTTTTCCTTCAACAATTTCACCGATAATGACAGCATCTTTCAATAAACTTTGAACTTCGAACTTTGAACTTTGAACAATTAGTATCATTCCAATTCCCATGTTGAAAGTTCTATACATTTCTTGAGCGGAAACATTTCCTTTCTTCTGTATGATTGTAAAAATCCCGGGAACAACCCATCTGTCTTTGTAAATTACCGCCTTACAACTTTTGGGAAGTATTCTTACAATATTGTCATAAAAACCACCGCCAGTGATATGCGAAATTCCATGAATGAAATTTCGCAGTGAGTAACAAGTAGTAAGTAGTGAGTAGATTTGGTTTACATAGATTCTTGTTGGTTGCAAAAGCGCGGTTCCATGTTTTCTTATTTCTTTTTCCGAGAAAACCTTTCTAACAAGCGAAAAACCGTTTGAATGTAATCCAGAAGAAGGCAAACCTATTATTAAATCGCCTTTTTTTGTCTTCGAACCGTCAATAATATTCTTTTTCTCGACGATTCCAACCGCAAAACCCGCCAAATCATATTCGTTTCCTTTATAAAATCCCGGCATTTCCGCCGTTTCACCCCCAAGCAATGTACAATTTGATTGCTCACAACCGTTTTTTATCCCCGAAATAACTTCCTTTGCGATTTGTAAATTCAGTTTCCCGCAAGCGTAGTAATCGAGGAAAAACAGCGGTTTGGCTCCACAACATATTAGGTCGTTTACATTCATCGCTACAAGGTCGATACCAATGGTGTTGTGTTTATTCAGCAACCGGGCAATTTTTAACTTTGTGCCGACACCATCGCAAGATGCGGCCAAAAACTTATTTTTATCTATCGGGAAAAGTCCGGAAAATCCACCGATTTTCGGCGCCATTTTTTTGAGCCAATCGACAAATTCATTAGCCCTATCAATATTTACACCAGATTTTTTGTAAGTAATCATATTATCGTTCATCGTTCATAGTTATCTTTCCTATAGTTATAAATTTTTACCCCGTCAGAGATAGTCCCGCCCAGTCGGGACGCTCTATCTGTAATTTTACCTGAGAAACTTTGCTCACATTGATTTATCATAACTATCATTCGCAGGCAGTAAGAATGTATCTCTAACGGGGTTTACTGCCGGGTTTTATTAGTGGTATTTTCTTCTTACACAATGGACAATTTTCCGGTTCGTATGCTTTTATTTTTAGTTTCAACAATGAAACGGCAAAATTTTTTAGCGGCGACCTGTCGATAATAGCAATTTTCCCCGCTATTTTTCCACCCGCTTCCTTCACTACTTCTATTACCTCATTCGTCGACGAGCCGGTTGTTATTACATCTTCGGCAATCAAACATTTTTCATTTTTTTTAATTTCAAATCCGCGACGGAGTTCCATTTTTCCATTTTCTCTTTCGCAAAATATTGCACGGGTTTTTAATTGTCTTGCGATTTCCTGCCCAATAACAAGCCCGCCTATTGCCGGTGAAACAACAACATCAATCTTTGAACGAGCCACGAGCCACGAGCCACGAGCCATGAGCGCTTTGGCGAGTTGTTCTGCGAGATTTGGATATTGTAAAACTTTGGCGCATTGAACATATTTGTCGGAATGCAAACCCGACGAAAGCAGGAAATGTCCGGATAAAAGTGCTTTTTGTTCTTTGAATAATTTTAATACGTTCATCATAAATATCCTTCAAAAGTATTTTTAATTGTCACCAAAACCTCATAACTGAATAAACCACAGAAACATACACTTTGTTTGGGACGCGGATTTACAAGATTACCGCAGAATAAAACTTTTAACCACAGATAAACACCGAAAAAGATATCAAAGCGGTTTAATCTGCGTTCACACCGTTAGAAATTACAACGACTTTAAGAATATGAGCTCGTTGAAAAACCTTAATCTTTTGAACGATTTGGCAGTTTCAGGTTAAAAGTTGAAATCGTTTAGACCGCAATGTCTGACGAGCAAAGCGAGGAGTTTTGCGGTCTGATTGAAACTTTTAACCGTTAAGAAACTGCCCTTTAAGTGAAAAAGATGGGTTTTTCAACAATTTCAATATACTAAAAGTTTTTCCGGGCAATATCCACCATTAGAAATTTCTAACGGGGTTCATCTGCATCCGATTTTGCACTGAAATATGTATTTATTTTATTTCTTCAAGTATTTTTTCTGTGACTGCGAGTGGATTATCTGCCTTAATTATTGGTCTCCCGACGACAATGTAGTCGGCGTTTTTTTCCTTTGCCTCCTTTGGCGTCAGTGTTCTTTTTTGGTCGTCAGTCGTTTCCACATGCCCCGCCAGAATTAGTCCCGATGAACGGGATGTCGATGTGTTAACGGATCGGACTTCTAACGGGGTAAATCGTATGCCCGGAATGATTATTTTTAAACTGCCCAACTTTTTCACGATTTCTATTTCCCCCGGCGAACAAACGACGCCGTCGAGCCCGATGCTTTTGGCGATTTTTGCCAAGTGCAAAACCTGTTCTTCGATTTTTCTACACACACCAAGTTCTTTTAAGTCATTTTCATCAAAACTCGTAAGCACGGTTATGCCCCATAGGAGCGGTTTGTTCTTCAAAGAAACACACTTTTCGAGCATTTCTCTCCCGCCGGCGATATGAAGAGATACAGCAAAAACTTTATTATCATAGGCGGCCCGAACGGCATCGGAAATAACCGTTGGTATATCGTGGTATTTCAAGTCCAAAAATATTTTACAATCATTCGAATTTAATAAATTCAAAATTGCAGGACCAACAGACGTAAAAAGCCGCGAACCCACTTTGAATACATCAACTTTGTGTTTCAAAAGATTTATAATTTTCTCTGCTTCTGAGAGAGTATCAACATCTAAAGCAACAATTAGTTCCATATTTTTAACACAGATTACACCGATTTTCGACGACAATTAAACAGATATTGGTTAGAATGGGGTTTTAATCCTTCTATTATTTCGAGCGGTGTTTTTGGATTTATGAAATTTGCATAACCGACAGCAATTGCTTTAGCGCCTGCTTTAAAAAATTCCAAAGCATCGCCCGTGTTCATTATTCCACCCATGCCTATTATAGGAATTTTCACAACCTGCGAGACCTGATAAACCATTCTCAAGGCGATGTGTTTTATGCAAGGACCCGAAAGACCGCCGAAAACTGGTAATTGGTAATCAGTAATCGGTAATCGGTAAAATGCCGCGGGAAAAGAATTTATCAAAGAAATAGCGTCAGAGCCCGCATCCTCAGCGGATTTTGCAATTTTTGTTATGTCGGTAACATTCGGCGAAAGTTTCACAATTAATGTCAAGTTCGTTTTTTTTCTTAGAGCACTCACAAATTTATATGTTTCTTTGTCATTTTGTGAAATAATTTTTTTACCTGTTACATTCGGGCAAGATAGATTCAATTCAACGGCATCAACTTTTTCAGAGTTTAATGTCTCTAAAATTTTAGAAAACTCATTTTTTGTGTTTCCGCCTACGCTTACGATGATTGGTGTTTTTGTAATTTTCCTGATTTCGGGCAACTTCTCATTTATAAATTTTTCCAAACCAACATTTTGAAGTCCTATAGAGTTTATCATTCCATAAGAAAGTTCAAATGTTCTCGGTTGAGGATTGCCACTTCGCGGGTTTAGTGTAATCGTTTTTGTAACAATAGCGCCAAGTTTATCTAAATCTAACAAGTCCTTAAACTCAAGCCCGTAACCAAATGTTCCCGATGCTACGAGCACAGGATTTTTCAGTTGTAATTTACTGATTCGTATACTCATTTTCCCAGATTATTTCATCAGCATCAAAAACAGGACCATCTTTACAGACCCGTTTGTATTCAAAATCAGCAGTGTTAATCTGTGTTTTCATATCCGTACTTATCCGTGTCTTTACAACACACCCCATACAAGCACCCACCCCACAAGCCATTTTTTCTTCCAAAGAGACATAACACTTCAATTTATATTTTTCAGATGTTTCAGCAATTTTTTTTAGCATTGGCCTGGGCCCGCAGGCGTAAACAGCAGTGAATAGTGGATAGTGGATAGTGGATAGATAACGACTAAAAACATCGGATATATATCCTTTATGTCCGTAAGAACCGTCGTCGGTGGAAGCAATTACTTTACAGCCATTTTTTTCAAGTTCTTTCTTAAAAAATATTTCTTTTTTTGTCTTTGCACCAATGAAAATTGTGGCTCGTGGCTTGTGGTTTGTGACTCGTTTAGCGAGGAAAAAAAGTGAAGCGATGCCTGTGCCGCCGGCAACGAATATAGGGGAAAGAGGAGAGGGTAGAGAGGAGAGGAAATAACCACAACCTAATGGACCGATGATATTGAGAACATCGCCTTCTTTTTTTTGACTTAAAATATCCGTCCCTGGTCCCACGACCTTAAAAAATATACTAAAAGTTTTATTTTTTGCAACACATATGCTAAAAGGCCGTCTTAAAAAAATCCTATTTGTCAAGTAGAGACCTTTTAACACTCTATTCGCTCCACTCACCCCACAATGTATTGGGGGGCTGCATTTATTCGCTGCGATTCCGTAATCAACATTCATCCCGTTAGAAGTCCGATGTAATTCGAGAACTACATTGGCGATTCTGCCTTGGTGGGACTTACTTTTAACGGGGTTCACCATGACGAATTGCCCGGGTTTTGCTTTTTGAGCAATCGCAGAATTCGTAAAAGTGAAGAGAAAACAATTATCAGTCAATCGCTTTTTTGAAGTTATTTTACAATCAGATTGAATCATTTAATTTTAATTTTTAAAAAATCTTAACCACGAAGACACGAAGAAATCTAAAATTTTTGTTGATTCTTTTTTCGTAACTTCTAAATTTCGTGTTTTCGTGGTAATTTTCTTATCTGTTCATTTGCATTTTCCGTGTTTTCTGTGGTAAAGTTTTTTAATGGTCTATTATTTGCCCGTCTTTTATAACGACATGGCCGCCGACGATTGTCGCTGAGGCAAAACCGCTTAATTTCATCCCGACAAAAGGTGAATTTTTACTTTTTGAAATGAATTTGTTTATCACTTTGGTTTCATCAAGCGATATAATCGTTATGTCTGCATCATCGCCCTCAGAGATACCGCCCTTTTTTATTTTGAATATCTTGGCGGGATTAACAGTCATTTTGGCGAGCGCATCAGATAAAGTTAAAATTTTTTCTTTCACAAGTTTAGTGATTACAAGAGGGAGCATCGTTTCAAGTCCTATTATCCCAAACGGCGCAAGTCGAAACTCTTGTTGTTTTTCTTCTTCAAGATGAGGTGCATGGTCAGAGGCGATGCAATCAATCGTTCCGTCGGCAAGCCCTTTGATTATTGCATTAACATCTTTCTCGGTTCTGAGCGGCGGATTTATTTTTGTATTTGTGTTGTAGTCGCTTTTTTTAACCTCTTCTTCTGTCAATGTGAAGTAGTGGGGAGCGGTTTCGCATGTTACATCTATGCCGTCTTTTTTTGCTTGTCTTACCAGATTAACGGCTCCCGCCGTGCTGATGTGAGCGATATGGAGTTTTCCGCCGGTCAACTGTGCAAGCAAAATATCTCTCGCCACCATAATTTCTTCCGACTGATTAGGTATTCCTTTTAGCCCTAAAATAGTTGAAACATAACCCTCGTTCATCTCTCCGCCTGAAGATAAATTTACATCTTCGCAGTGAGATATGACGGTCAAGTCAAATGCTTTGCAGTAGTCAAGAGCTCTGCGCATTATGAGCGAATTCATAACTGAGTGTCCATCGTCGGAAACGGCGACAATGCCAGCCGATTTCATTTTGCCGATTTCCGCAAGTTCCTGACCCTCACTTTTTTTTGTAATCGCTCCGACGGGGAACACATTCACCACTCCCGAAGATTTGGTTTCGAACAAAATATATTTGACGACAAGCGGAGAATCAACAACGGGCACAGTGTTAGGCATGCAAAATATTGTCGTAAAACCGCCCATAGCGGCAGCCTTTGTAGCGCTGGAGAGCGTCTCTTGCGCCTCGTTTCCAGGGTCCCTCAAGTGAGTGTGAATGTCAATCAATCCCGGAACGACATGTTTATTTTTTGCGTCTATTATTTTGTGGCTCGTGGCTCGCGGCTTGTGGCTTGTGATTTTTCCGATTTTTGCAATTTTTCCATTTTTAACAAGAATGTCTGCTTTTTGGAAAATTTTATTTGCAGGGTCGACAACAATTCCGTTAATTATTGAAAGATTCAATTTTCCTCCTCACCCGGAGTAGACCCTTCAGGGTCGTTCATCACGGGGCTAAATCCTCTTCTCCAGACTCTACTCCTTTTTAGGATCCGCGGGGTTGAAACGTCTATTCGCGGAGTTTATCCCGAACATTTATTGTGCGGGGCTTACCCCGATAAATCGGAGCCACATATAAAAACGGGGTTCGTTTTGTTACCTACCTACTACCTACTGCCTCTCTGGCGGATTTTGCAAGAGCGTATAACACAGCCATCCTGATTGCTACTCCGTTGGTTACCTGTTCGTTTATGGCTGAATTTTTACTCTCCGCAATTTCCGAAGAAATTTCAACCCCCCTGTTCACAGGCCCCGGATGCATTAACAAGATATCCTTTTTTGCTCGCATAAGCACCGCGTTGTTTACTCCAAAGAGTTCGCTATACTCTTCAATTGACGGAAAAAGATTTTGTTCCTGTCTTTCTCTTTGAATTCTTAATATATTGATGACATCTAGTTTTTCAATAATTTCACCAAGATTATAAAACACTTTTACATTCATTTTCTTTACCTCAGCAGCAATAAGGGTCGGCGGAGCAACCAAATAAACATTGGCGCCAAGTTTATTTAGTCCCCAGATGTTTGACCTTGCTACGCGAGAGTGAAGTATGTCGCCCACAATTGCAACATTCAACCCTTTGATTGTCTTTTTTTTGTCAAGCATTGTAAAAATATCTAAAAGTCCCTGAGTGGGATGTTCGTGCATTCCATCACCGGCATTTATTACGGATGCCGAGATATTTTTTGCTACGACTGATGCCGCACCGGACATAGGATGTCTTATGATTACAAAATCCGGCTTTAACGCTTCTATCGTCTTCGCTGTGTCTAAGAGCGATTCCCCTTTTTTAAGAGACGACGCCGCCGCTGAAATAATTATCGTATCGGCACTTAATCGTTTCGCCGCCAGTTCAAAAGAGGTTCTTGTTCTCGTTGACGGTTCACAAAAAAATAATACGACAGTTTTTCCGCGAAGCACCGGCACTTTTTTGATTGTCCGGGTGAAAAGAGCCTTAAAAGGTTTTGCGGTATAAAGGATTGATTCTATCTCATCTTTTGAAAGATATTCAAGTCCGAGTAAATCCTTGTGTTTTAATCTTGTGTTCATACGATGAGCACTTCTATTCTGTAATCCGCAGATTACACAGAAAATCAAATTTATACATCACTCTTTTCACTTCAAGTGACTTCCGCGTTTTCTGCGAATATTCGGCGCAATTCGTGAATTTGCCATTTTGTATTAGCGAATCACTACTTCGTCCTTGCCATCAACTTCTTTTAATTTCACACTTACCATCTCTTTGGTATTGGTTGTCAGTATTTTTCCGACATAGTCAGGACGGATGGGAAGTTCGCGACATCCTCTATCTATCAATACCGCAAGTTTTATTGTTTTAGGTCTGCCGTAATCCATCAGAGCATCAAGTGCAGCCCTTATTGTGCGACCGGTAAAAAGGACATCGTCAACCAGGAGAATATCTTTGTCGGTTATGTCGTCGGTAATTTTTGTTTCTTTTACAATCGGCTGATGTGAAATTTTATCTATGTCGTCTCTGTAAAATGTGATGTCCAGTTGACCAAACGAAATATTTTTTTTGGTCGTCTTTTTGAGGTGTGAGAGAAGTCGCATTGCCAAATGAACCCCTCGCGTCTGAATGCCTACAATTACAAGATTGGCGATATCTTTATTGCCTTTGAAAATCTCGACAGACATTCTTTTAATCGCTTTTTTTATTTCAGATTCTTTCAGGATGTTTTTTATTTTCATATATCGAAAGTGTTGAAAAACCCTGTCGCCAAGAAGAGAAAATCAGTAAATTAGTGAATTAGCGGATTAGTTGCCGATTGACTAATAATAACCTCTAATTCTCTAATCATCTACGGAATAAATGCTTTTTTTTAGTAAATTTAGTTTTTTTATGTTTTCACTCCGTTGACCTATTATATTTATATGTCCCATCTTTCTCCGACTTCCGCTGCCAATTTTGCCGTAGTTATGCAGTTTAACGCCGGAAAGAGATAGTATTTTATCAAGCGGTAGATTTTTTTGTTCCACTCCGAGTATATTCAACATTATTGCTTCCGAATTCAATTTCGGGGTTATAAGTGGCATTCCGCACATTACCCTCAAAAGTATTTCAAACTGGGATATATCGCATGCATCTTGAGTGTAATGTCCAGAATTGTGCGGGCGCGGAGCGAACTCATTTATCAGCAGGGTTCCGTTTTTTAATAGGAAAAACTCGATTCCCAAAATTCCGACGATACTCAGCGACGACAGAAGTTTTTTTGCAATTTTTTCAACCCATTTTTTTGCGCTCTCACTTATAGGAGCGGGAGCGATGTTGTAAAAGAGTATTCCGTCCCAATGAATGTTTTGAGTGACGGGATATAAAACGCTATTTCCTTTTCGGTCACGAGCACACATTATAGACAACTCTCTGTCGTATTGGATGAAATCTTCCACGAGAAGACGGCCTGTTAATTCGGGGCTATATTTTTTAAAATCTTGCAACGACCTTATCACAAAGAGACCTTTTCCATCGTAACAAAAAGATGGCTTTTTTACAACAACTTTATGTTTATCTCGGAGTATCTCTAAAATTGTTTCACTCTTGTCAACAACTCTAAACTCCGCAGTGGGAAATCCATTATTTTTTAGAAACAGTTTTTCTTCTATTTTGTCCTGTTTAATTTTTAACGGCAACATTCCTGGAAAAACAGGAATTCGACTCGCCACCTTTTTTACAACATCTAAATCGACATGTTCGAACTCATAGGTCGCACAACTGACAACTTCGGTAAATTTTTTCCACTCTTGAGCAGAAAACACCTCGTCGGCAACTTGAGCGGCAGGCGCCGTCTTTTTATCGCCTAAAACTACTGCACCATAACCGAGCCGCTTTGCTTCCAGTATAAACATCCTGCCCAACTGACCGCCACCGATAATTCCAACTTTTGAACCCGGTTTCAAATTCATAAATTTTGGAACCGCAGATTAATACAGATAAACACAAATTAAACTTCTTTGAATTCTTTTTCAGTGTTCACCCGTGCTCACCTATGGTTATCCCGATTCATTGGGGCAAGTTCTATGGTTTCGTAGATATTTTTGATAGTTGAGACCTGCCCGCATAATCCACTATTTTACCGTCAATGTCAAATTTTAAGTGGAAAGTTGTGACTTGTGCCTATCTTAACTTTACTTTATTCACTTGTGCTTTTATTTTTTTTCTGTATAACTCCAATCTGGTTTGTATTTCAGGATACTTGATTCCCAGTATTCTTGCCGCTAGTAGTCCTGCATTGAAAGAATTATCAATAGCAACCGTGGCAACGGGGATACCTTTTGGCATTTGAACTATAGAAAGTAACGAATCAAGCCCTATCAAATGTTTTGTTTTTACGGGAACACCGATAACAGGCAGCACAGTTTTTGAGGCAGTCATACCCGGCAGATGTGCAGCGCCTCCTGCTCCGGCTATTATGACTTCGAGATTTTTTCCCTTAGCGTTTTCTGCGTATTTGAACATTTCATCGGGCGTGCGATGGGCAGATTTGACAAAAACCTCGTAATCTATCTTCAGAATTTTCAAAATCTTAGCAGCGTCTTTCATTACTTTCCAGTCATTTTTGCTGCCCATAATAATTCCGACTAACGGATTTTGTTTTTTCATAAATCTCCTTTATTTTTAGGACGCAGATTATCGCAGATTTGGTAGATATGTCAATCTTGTCAAAATCGGCATTGAGCTGCGTTCAAAAATAAAAAAGCGGAGCAGAAATAGGACGCAGATTATCGCAGATGAGTTTATAGTTGCTTCAATCTGCGTTTATCAAAGTTGTTTCTGCGTTTATCTGCGTTCAATTATTTTTTAGGACGCGGATTTTCGCAGATGAAAATAATTAAAAATTCAAAATATAAAATTAAAATATCCCTATTCGCATTTTGTATTTCAGTATTTGCTATTCGCTATTTAACTCTCTCTTCACTATCTGCTATATGATAGCCCCTGGCAATTTATTCCCGAACATATGTTCGGTTATTTTCAGAACACTATTTGCTATTCACTATTTGCTATTCTTTTCCCTATATCTCGACGGTAGTGCATGTTGTCAAATTTTATCTTTTGAATGTCTTCATAAACTTTTTTGCGCGCCGAATCAAGAGTGTCAGACAGAGAAACAACATTCAAAACCCTGCCACCGGAGGTATAAAAAGCATCATTGAACACTTTGGTTGCAGCGTGAAACACTATGGTATTGTGCAGCAAAGTAGAACTGCTTTCGAATTTTTCCAACCCACTTATTTTTTTATCCATCTCAAAAGTTCCGGGATATCCGACAGATGTCAACACAACACAAACTGCCTTCTTATTATACCATTCTAGTTTAATTTTATTGAGTTTGCCCTCAATGGTTGACAGGAGTATTTCGGCGAGGTTGCTTTTCATTAGAGGCAAGACGGATTGTGTTTCCGGGTCGCCAAAACGGACATTAAACTCCAACACTTTGGGGCCATTTTTCGTGCTTATGATTCCCACATAGATGATACCTTTAAAATTTAGACCCTCATTTTTTACACCTCTTAAAAAATTAAAAAAAATTTCTTTTTCAACAACTTTCATATCGACGATATTTTCAGCGGGAGCATAAGCCCCCATTCCGCCAGTATTAGGACCTTTGTCGTTGTCAAACACCCGTTTGTGGTCTTGTGAAGGCAATAACGGCAGTATATTTTCTCCGTCACAAAATGCCATAATCGATACTTCCCCGCCTTCCAATTTTTCTTCTATAATTATTCTCTCGCTCGATTTTCCAAAAATTTTTTCTTTAAGCAACTTGTTGAGAGCATAGACAGATTCTTCTTTTGATTCACAAACAAAGACACCTTTCCCCGCACATAATCCGTCGGCTTTAACAACGGTTGAGAGTTGAGTTCCCGACTTAACCGGGGACAGAGTTGAGAGATATGAAACGGCGCTTTCATAATTGTCAAAAACTTCATATTTCGCCGTGGGGATATTGTATTTTTCCATGAAATTTTTTGCAAAAATTTTACTGGATTCAAGTTTTGCCGCTTTTTCGTCGGGACCAAAAATTTTTAGGCCGTTTTTTTGGAATTCATCTACGATGCCGGCGGCAAGCGCTCCTTCGGGTCCGACCACAGTCAAGTCAATTTTATTCTCAAGAGCCCATTTGGTAATTTTTTTGACATCCGTCGGTTCAAAATCAACGCATTTGGCAATTTTAGATACACCGCCGTTTCCGGGAATACAAAAAAAATTGCCGTCTTTGCTCGTTTCTTTCAATTTCCAGATGATAGCATGTTCTCTACCGCCAGAACCAATAATTAAGATGTTCATATTATTGAAAAAGACATTTGATAAGTTGAGAGAACTTAGTTTAGAGTTTAGAGACACTGCCAAATATACGGTCATCTCTAAACTCTACACTCTCAACTCTGAACTTTTTCGACAGTTTCATTATACAGGATATTCTCCCGTGAAACACGCCAGACAGTATTTGCACTTTTTTCCATTTACAGAGTTTAGAAGACCTTTAATGCTTAAATAACGCAAAGAGTTTACACCCAAATCCTTTCTAATTTCCTCGAGGGATTTTTTCGCAGCAACAAGTTCGTTTTTGTTCGGCGTATCGATACCGTAATGACAAGGGTATTTTATCGGCGGAGAACTTATTCTGTAATGAGTTTTTTTTGCCCCGCATCTTTTAAGCATTCTAACCAATTTTTTGCTCGTAGTTCCACGAACTATTGAGTCGTCCACGACTACCAGAACTTTATTTTTGACCACTTCTTCGACGGGATTATATTTAACTTTTGCCCTGAAGTCCCTAATCGACTGCTTTGGTTCTATAAAGGTTCGACCGATATAGTGATTTCTTATGAAACCGAACTCCAGTGGTCTTTTAGAATGTTGGGCATAACCGAGAGAGGATATGTTTGCAGAGTCGGGTATAGCAATTACAATACTCTCCTTTTCCGGCGGGGACTCTTTCGCAAGTTCTTCCCCGAGATTTTTTCTTACCTCATATACTGACTCGCCAAACATCTTTGAATCGGGGCGTGCAAAATATATATGCTCGAAAATACACTGAGCTTTCTTTTCTCTTTGAGAGAAAATAATCGACTTTATTTTTTTATTTTCAATAATCATAATCTCGCCGGGCTCTATTTCTCTTAAATATGTTGCTCCGATTAAGTCAAACCCGCAACTCTCGGAAGATAATATGTAAGAATTCTTCAGTTTTCCGATACACAGTGACCTAAAACCATGAGGGTCCCGCGCTGCAAATATTTTGTCGTTAAATAGAAAAATGACAGAGTACGCTCCTTTTATTGGCGTCAATGCTTCTTTAATTTTATTGTGTATTTCTTTTTCTTTTGACTTCATCATAAGATGAAGTATAACTTCACTATCGGAAGTGGTCTGAAAAATAGCCCCATCCTCTTCAAGTTTTCTTCGCAATAATAACGCATTGGTAATGTTTCCATTATGTGCTACTGCAAGATTCACCTTTTTATGTCTGATAATTAACGGTTGAGCATTAACAATCGTAGACACTCCTGTGGTAGAGTAGCGAGTATGCCCTATCGCATATCTGCCTTTTAGTCGGAGTATATCATCTTTTTCAAAAACATCTGACACTAACCCCTGTCCGATTTTGCTATAAAACTTTTTACCGTCAGAAGATACTATCCCCGCTGATTCTTGACCGCGGTGTTGTAATGCATAAAGTCCAAGATATGTCAATTCAGCAGCTTCAATGTCGTTGTATACAGCAAATATTCCGCACATAGATTATGCTCTCCAATGTTTATTTGTTTGCTGATTACTGAGTTTCACATCCCTCCAATAAATTCGAATTATCCGCTTCGCCCATTATTATTGGACGCAGATTTTCACAGATTCGACGGATTTCAAAAATATCCGCGTTTATCTTGTCAAATCTGCGTCTATCTGCGTTCCATATATATTTTCTACGTAGGGTCCACTATATTTCTTATAAAAACAAGTCCCCACGGTTCAGTTCGTTTTCTCGTCCATAAAGGATGATGCTCTCCAATCACAAATCTCTCGGGATGAGGCATTATTCCGATAATATTTCCCGAAGGATTCGTGAGTGCCGCTATATTTTCAACAGAACCGTTCGGGTTAAGAGGATATTTGGCAGTTTCATTTCCGTCGGGAGTACAATATTTGAAAAGTATTTGTCCGGAGTTTTTTATTTTATTAACAACATCGTTGTCAGCAAAAAATTTCCCCTCGCCGTGTGCTACGGGAAGTTGTATAACATCGGGCAGATTTTTAAACAGAAAATTTTTCATTTTCAATTTTAGTGAAGCGTCATTTTTAATTGTTTTTAAGTGCACCCACCGGCACTCAAATTTCTCGGAATCATTATGCATAAGTGTGGCGGCTTGTTTATCTTCGTCAAACGGAAGTAGCCCCATTTTTACAAGTACCTGAAAACCATTACATATCCCAAGAACAATCCGTCTTTCACTTAAAAACTTGTCGAATTGAGCATTAAGTTTATATCTCAACTTGTTCGCAAAAATTTTTCCCGCTGAAATATAATCTCCGTATGAAAAACCACCCGGAATAACAAGAATATCATAATCGAGCAGATTTTTTCTTCCGGAGATAAATTCATTGATATGTGCTATCTCCGAAGATGCTCCTGCGAGCGTAAAAGCAATGGCAGTTTCAGAGTCGTTGTTGGTTCCTGCTGTTTTTAGTATCAATGCCTTTTTCTTTTTCATATCTTAAAATTCGCCACTGAAACCGCGGATTAACACGGAATTTTTTATTATATTAGGACGCAAATTTTCGGGATTGACGCAGATGAAACAGGATTAAGGATTAAGACGCTCTCTTCGTTCGCTTTAAGAATTAAGTTAAATTGTGACAACTTAGCACGAAAGCACGAAATATAGAAAGCACGAAAAAACAATTTCGTGTCTTCGTGGTTAAGGTTTTTAAAAAAGTTTTTTCCTTATCACTTAATCCTTAATTCTTAAACCCGTCTTTTCTGCGTTCATCTGCGTCCAATTAATTTTTGTTTTTTTATGATAATGTTTTCTGCCAAGCATATTTTAGTTCATAAAGAGAGCAGTCAATTATATGAGCGCCCGACAAACCTTTGATTATTAATCGCTCACTACCGCGCGAACTTCCCGACACACTCCCTATTTTGTTAGCGCAAACATTTTTGGCAAGTGTGACAAAGTCATTTTCAAATTCTTTTTTTACTTCGACGACAAATCTGCCGTTTGACTCTGAAAATATGAGCGAATCTTCCGTCAGAATATTTTTAGCGGCAACATTTTTTAAATCAATAACAGCGCCAAATCCGCCAGAAAAACACATTTCGCTGAGTGCTACTCCAAGTCCGCCGTCCGAACAGTCGTGAGATGCGGCGACAAAACCTTTTTGTATTGCGGTTTGTAAAAAAAGCATAACTTTTTTAGAAAGCACGGGGTCAACTTTGGGTGGATACTCGTCCTTTGTTATGCCCAGCAAATAGATTGGGTTATTCGGTTTTTTAAAATCCATCGTCACGCATTTTCTTATGTCTTCTATAATTGAGAGTGCTGATATTAAAAGAGTGGGCGGAATAGAAACTATTTCACCGTTCTTTTTTTGGTATTTGTTGTTTAAACTGTCTTTACCAGAAATAAAAGGCGTGCCGAATTTTACAGACAGAGCATAACACGCCTCGCATGCGCGCACAAGTTCTCCAAACTGCTTTTCGCCAGTTAACTCACCCCAGCAAAAATTATCCAAAAGTGCGGTTCTATCGAGAACACCCCCCACGGCAATTATGTTTCGCAATGCCTCATCGATTGCCGAAGCCGCCATATCGTAGGTGTTATGTTTTCCATAGAGATTGATTCCGTTTGAAACGACAATCCCCCGATAAGAATCGGGCAATGGCTTTAAAACAACAGCATCCGATGGTCCATCGTTTGCAACTCCAACCAGGGGCTTAATGACCGTTTGACCTTGCACTTCGAAATCATACTGCCTTATGACCGATTCTTTTGATGCGATGTTGGGCGAAGACAAAAGTTTAATGAGTTTTTTGTTTAAGTCGGTCTCTTTTTTTTCCTTTGAAGGCATCGGTTTTTTTTCGCTCCATACAGCGGTTCTTTTCGACTTCGGCAAACCGTCGTGTAAAAAATCCAAGTCCATTTCGCAAACGAGAGTATTTTTATAATAAACTTTCAAGTCGCCGCTATCGGTAAAATTACCGAGCACACTTACTTGGACATCTTCCGACTCAAAGAGAGATTTCAACTCTGCAATTTTATTTTTTTTAACAGCAATCACCATTCTTTCCTGCGATTCCGAAAGCCATATTTCCCACGGGAGAAGACCGTCGTATTTAAGAGGAACTTTGTCGAGGTGAACTTCGGCGCCACCTGAAAAAAGAGCCAACTCGCCGATGGCGGACGAATATCCCCCCGCACCGCAATCAGTGATGGCGTTGTAAAGTTCTTTATCTCTCGCTTTGACAAGAACATCGGCAAATCTTTTTTCCTCAATGGGATTCCCGATTTGAACTACTCCTGCGGGTACATCTTTGTCCAATGATGCGGATGAAAATGTAGCGCCGTGAATTCCGTCTCGTCCTGTGCGTCCGCCGATAGAAACAATCAAATCGCCGGCGTGAATTTTTTTATTCACCTTATTTTTAGGAATAATGCCGACGGTTCCGCAAAAGACAAGTGGATTAAAAAGATACCCCTCATCAAAAATTATGGCGCCATTTGCCGTAGGAATGCCCATACGATTGCCATAATCCCTAACCCCCTCAACTACTCTTTTATAGATTCTCTTCGGGTGCAAAACATTCTCATGAAGTTTTTTATATGAAATATCCAAATCGCCGAAACAAAACACATCTGTGTTCATTATCGGTTTTGCGCCAAGACCAACTCCTAAAATGTCCCTCACAACGCCGCCAACTCCCGTCTCGGCACCGCCATAGGGTTCAATCGCTGAAGGATGGTTATGCGTCTCAACCTTGAATGCAACGGCATATTTTTTATCAAACTCGATAACGCCCGCGTTGTCCTTAAAAACAGACAAGCACCATTTTTTATTTATTTTTTTCGTCGCTTTGAAAATCGTATCTTTTAAAAGATTGTTGTAATTTTTAATTTTGCCCCGCACCTTTTGCTCATTGCTCCGGTTATCTTGCTTAATTTTTAAGTTATCACCTTTTGAGACAGACAAAAGGTGCGGGGCTTTATGTTTTATTTCTGCGGTCAATGTCTTATGTTTGCAGTGTTCAGACCATGTTTGAGCGATTGTCTCAAGTTCCACATCCGTAGGGTTTCGTCCCTTTTTCTTGAAATACTTTTGGATTTCGCAAAGCTCCCCGGTGGTTAATGAAAGCATATTTTTAGCGCTTATTTCATGTAGTTTGTTCTTGTCTGCTGACATAATATCTATTTGTTTTGTTTTCATAAAAAAATGTAAAAGCAAAATTTGGAAAGCGGGAAGCAGAAAGGGTTTAAAGCCGTTCGCCCTTCACGCTTTCCGCTTTACGATTTTTATCACTTTGTAATCCTGTATGATTGTGTTGCAAAAAACTTTTTCCGCTATTTTTTTGACATTTTGTAGCTGTTCTTTCCCATCTTTCATTTTAACAAGATATCTTTTGCCAGTTGACACTTTTGCTCCGTTAGAAATATTCTGTGATTGAATAATGCACCTGGAATTTTTCTGTTGAATGATGCCACACATAATATCATTTCTAACGGGGTTTATTCCCATATCCTTCATCGCAAGCATTATAGTTTCCGCCACGGGATCCATTACGCCTTTTTTGTAGTAGACATCGACTAAATATTCTCCGCCGCTCGCCGACGATGATTTTTCGTCATTGATATTTTTGTGCGAGTCAAGTTCGTCATTTTCTAAAATCTGATATCCTTGAATGACAGGGTCTATAAGTATTTTTTCGCAAAACATTTTGAGTTCTTCGCGATTTACATCTAACTCAACGATATACAAAGAACTCACCTCTATGTCCTCAACAAAATCAAATCCGAGAACTTTTATGTCTCTTTTGACACTTTCTGCTTCAGAGTTATATATGCCTTTTTTGTTAAAAACTGTTATTATTGAGCTTCGCATAGTCGATTCTGTACTTCAAGATATCTTTCTCTTGTTTTTTGGACTATATCCGACGGCAATTCGGGAACTTGTGGCAACTTTTCCCACTCAATGGAAATGAGATAGTCCCTTACAAATTGTTTGTCGAAATTTTTTTGCGGCTTCCCGGGCTCATATACATTTTTATCCCAAAATCGCGAAGAGTCGGGGGTTAAGACCTCATCAATTAGTATAATTTCTCCGTCGTGAAATCCAAATTCAAATTTTGTGTCGGCAATAATTATGTTCTTGCTTTCCGCATACTGTCTTGCTTTTTCGTAAATAGTCAATGATAATTTTTTTATTTTTTGGGCTGTTTCAGGAGAGATTCGCACAGCGAGCTCGTCAAAAGAAATATTTATGTCGTGTTTTCCGAGCGATTCTTTTGTGGACGGAGTAAAGAGGACTTCAGGAAGTCTTCCCGACTCCTTTAAACCCTTAGGCATTTTTACACCGCCGACTGTTCCCTGTTTTAGATACTCTTTTAAAGCGGAGCCGGCAAGGTAGCCCCTCACTATGCATTCGACATTGAGCCTTTTTGCCTTTTTGACTATTACGGAACGCTCGATAAAATTTTTAGGAATTTCTTCTATTTCTTTTAAATCGGTGCTCAAGAGATGGTTTCCAACGACATCTCGCATATGGTCGAACCAAAAGTTTGACATTGTGTTTAAAATTTTTCCCTTGTCGGGAATTGCCGTCGGAAGCACAACATCAAAACAGGAAATCCTGTCGGTTGACACGAGCAGAAGCGCATCAATATTATTAAATCTGCCGATATCATACAACTCTCGAATCTTACCTGAATATAGCGGCTTATCTAATTTCATTATTTTCCTTCTATGTTATTTATTTGCCATTCGCCAATCTCTCTGCGTTCTCCGCGAACTCTGCGCTTGAAGTTTTTTATTATATCATCTTCTTCGTCCTCAATTTCGCCCAGTCCCAGCAGTATTCATAGAGATGCAGCCCTTTGCTTGACGCTATAATTTCACCGTCTTCAACACCGATTTCGTCGGCCATATATTCTTTAACTTTCTGAAGACCACCAATGTTAGACGGAAATCCACCCCAGAGGTCCCATGAGCGAAAATACAAAATAAAATGAAGTTTATTGTATCTAATTCTTGTGTCAATTATTCTCAGACAAGGCGGGTCAACTAATTTAATGTCAGATGGCATTCCTATTTCCATAGTCGCCTGATTTGTTCCGTGTCCGTGGGTCTTATACATTTTTATAACTTCTTCAATTTGATTCACGAGCAAAGGTATCTCTTTGAAATTTTCGACTTTCACTTTCGGGTCAACCAAACGCTCTCCGTAAGTATAATCTTCGGTTTCAGTTTTTGCACTCGTCAATAGATATGAGAGATACTCGTTTATGTACTCCATGCTCGTCGGGGCGGGGATGCAACTACCTTCGGGTATTATAGGAATTGGCTGATTTTTTGGATTTCTTATGCGGACGGTTGCAAAATCGAATTCTAATCGCTTCTGCCCGACATAACTTCCGCGGTCAATCTTGTAGACGGTGCCGTTCTCTAAAATTGCGGTTAGAAGCTGAAACCACGCGTCATCGACATCAAAAGCATCTATGAATACGGGTTTTAAGTGCATAATTTACGCTCCGCTAAAATTCTTGTGACGCGTTGTTAATTACCGATTACTGATTACCGGTTTTTTCTAGACACCAGTCACAAGCCACCATCCACTAATCGCGGGATAGCAATCCCGCCGCTACTCCCATTCAATCGTGGCAGGTGGTTTTGTCGTGATATCAAACACTACGCGGTTTACTCCGTTGACATGATTGACGATTTTTGTAGCGACTTTGTGTAAAAATTCGTGCGGCATAGGACTCGGTTTTGCCGTCATGCCGTCCGTACTCTCGACGATTCTCAATGCTATCACATTTTCATAACTTCTCGAGTCGCCTTTTACTCCAACGGTTTTAATCGGCAACAAAACCGCAAACGACTGCCAAACCTTGTAATAATAACCCGACTTTTTCATTTCGTCAATCAGTATATAATCAGCATCTTTCAAAATATTCAATCTTTCCTCGGTAATTTCACCAATCACCCTTACAGCGAGACCGGGCCCGGGAAAGGGTTGTCTGAAAGCAATTTCATCGGGAAGCCCCAAATGTTTTGCAATCACTCGAACTTCGTCTTTAAACAAAAACTTTAACGGTTCAATGAGAGAAAGTTTCATTTTTTCGGGCAATCCGCCGACATTGTGATGCGACTTTATGACCGCAGAAGGCCCTTGGACGGATTTTGATTCGATTACATCGGGATAGAGCGTGCCCTGTGCAAGGTGTTTCGCATTTTTTATTTTTTTTGCTTCTCTTTCAAAGACATCTATGAATGTGTGCCCGATAATTTTTCTCTTTCTTTCCGGATCAGTGACACCTTGCAACTTTTTCAAAAATTCTTTCCGGGCATTGACATAAATTATTTTTAGATTAAGTTTACTTCCGAAAATCTCGCGGATTCGTTTTTCTTCATCTTTTCGCAATAAACCATTGTCAACAAAAATGCAAGTTAATTTTTTACCGATGGCTTTGTGAAGCAAGGCAGCGGTTACAGAAGAATCTACTCCACCCGAAAGCCCGCAGATAACATTTTCATTTCGTATTTTGCTTTTAACTTTTTTGATTTCTTCGTCAATAAACGACTTTAGATTCCAGTTTTTACTCGCTTTTGATATTTTGAAAATAAAATTTTTCAAAAGAGCGGCGCCGTATTGCGTATGAGTTACTTCGGGATGGAATTGCAAACCAAATATTTTGTTTTTGAAGTCGCAAATCGCAGCGGGATATTTTTCAAATCCAAATGCATTGGATGACGCGAGCACTTTAAAACCATCGGGTATTTTTGTGATGGTGTCCGAATGACTCATCCATACATTAAACCTGCGAGGAATATCAGAAAAGAGCAAATCCCCCTTTGATTTGTCAGACGATAAAACCACCTGAGCATTTCCATATTCATGCACATTACTCTTAATGACAGTTCCACCAAAGAACTTTGCAAGCAACTGCATTCCATAACATATTCCCAATATCGGGAGGTCCAAATTAAAGAGCTCCCGAGAACAGACGGGCGAATCTTGAGCAAACACCGACGATGGGCCGCCGGAAAGGATTATTGCCTTTGGCGATTTTGAGAGAATCTCACTCATCTTTGCATCGCACGGCAATATCTGGGCGAATACGCCCATTTCCCTGATACGTCTTGCGATAAGTTGAGTGTACTGTGAGCCGAAATCAAGAATTATCAGCATAATGTTTTATTTTCCCATTCCGACTTTCTGCGACTTCTGATGAAATTTTCCTTCGTGTTTTATTTCTGGTGCAACGATTATTTCAACCGATTGCATTTCTTTGATATTTTTGACGCCTAACGAACCCATGGAGGTTTTTAGGGCGCCCACTAAATTCTGAGTTCCGTCATCAGTTCTTGCAGGACCAAAAAGAATTTCTTTGATACTTCCAGTGACTCCGACGCTTATCCCCGTTCCTCTCGGAAGATTTTTGTGACTCGTAGCCATGCCCCAGTGAAAGCCGCAACCCGGCGACTCCATGGCTCTTGCAAGTCCTGAACCTATCATCACACCATCTGCACCGCAGGCAATCGCTTTGCAGATATCCCCGCTTGTAACCATTCCTCCGTCGGCAATGACAGAGACAGAGCGTCTGGTTTTTTTAAAGTACTGTTCTCTTGCGGCGCAACAATCAACTATTGCCGTCACTTGAGGAACGCCAATACCCAAAACACCGCGGGTAGTGCATGCTGCTCCGGGACCGATTCCAACAAGAATCCCCGAGGCGCCTAACTCGAACAATTCATACGCCGATGAATATGAAACCGTATTGCCGACAATGACAGGTATTTTAGATGAAGTGCAGATTTTTTTTAGGTCTACTACTTCTTGACATTTTGAATAAAACCTTGCCGTCGTTACGGTCGATTGTATTACAAACAAATCACAACCTGCTTCTTGGGCTATTTTTAAGTACTTCTCGGCATTCTTTGGTA
This sequence comes from Ignavibacteria bacterium, assembly GCA_041694835.1. Classification (GTDB taxonomy): domain Bacteria; phylum Elusimicrobiota; class Endomicrobiia; order PHAN01; family PHAN01; genus JBGFRZ01. The sequence continues at coordinate 10,372 of JBGFRZ010000072.1, read as the reverse complement.
TCGTCGAAACCGCCGTCAAGACATTTTCTTTTTTAATTTCTTTTATTCTCTGAGAAATCAAATCTACCTTGACTTTTGCTTGATAAATTTTCTGAATTATCCCGGTGCTTTTGTTGTCTTTTGACTCGCACGCCTTTCTTATTTTTTCAATCGCATCTTTTGGATTTTCGTATCGCGTCTGGACACCGTCCAAATTCAGCACTGCAATGCCGCCAAGTTTTCCAAACTCTTTTGCGAATGATACATCTACGACCCCATCCATGGCGCTTGCAAAAATCGGAATTTCCATACGCAAATTTCCGATTTTCGTCGCAACATCGACATCATTGATATCAACAGTAATGTCCGACGGAACGAGCGCTATCTCGTCAAATCCATAAGCGCGGCGCGCCTCTCTATCTTTTCCGATAAATAATGACATTTATCCTCCAAGGAAGGCGGCGGCTCGTTGCTTGCGGCTCGTTGCTCGTGGTTTATTTCCTCCAGCCACAAGTCACTAGCCACCAGTCACTTTTATCAGTGTCCCGTAGAGCCAAAGCCTCCCGCATTTCTTTTTGTCGCGCTTATTGTTTTAACTTCCCGCCAAATTATTTTTTCAACTTTGCAAAGAGCGGCTTGGGCTATTCTCTCGCCTTTTTTAATTTCCACTTTTTTCTTAGAACTGTTATACAAAATAACTCCTATTTCGCCTCGATATCCCGAATCAACCGTGCCGGGTGTATTTAAAACGGTAATACCTCTTTTTAGGGCAAGTCCGCTTCGGGGTCGAATTTGCAACTCATATCCGTCGGGAATTTCGACTTTTATGCCCGTAAAAACGATACGCCTTTCGAAGGGTTTAATGAATGTATCATCTCCCGCATTTGCCAAATCAATGCATGAATCCCCTTCGTGTTGATAAATCGGTAAAGGAACATCTTTGTTTAATCGTAAAATTTTTATTTTCATAGATGTTTTTAGTGTCCTGTGACATAAATCTTTGATAGTGCCGCTCACAAGTGTCGGGAACAAATCCCCCTTAGTCCCCCTTTAATAAAGGGGGAAGCCCCGCACAATAACTGTGCGGGGTAAACTCCGCGCAGGGGGATTTACAAAAGCAAAGTCGGCAATGGTATTAAAAAATCCACCACCTAAAAAAACGGGTCTTCTCCATTTTTTGCTGTGCGTATAAAAACAAAGTGTTTGAGCGGGTTTAATCAAGTGTGAACACTTGATTGCCCCGCGCCCGATTTATCGGGACGAGAATGAGCGAAAATACTTTGTTTTTACCCTTACCCAATGTTACAACAACATTTGGAGAAGAGCCAAAAAAACTAACTTAACAAAGCACTACTATGCGACAATTTGCGGGATGGTAAACCCGCCGCTACATAATCTGTCGCTATGTCGCTATGTTGCTGTGTCGCTCTACTGTTCAGCGCGTAGTCGCCTTTGTGTCTGTCTTTTAACTCTCCTTTTTTGGATTTGTTCCAATTTGTTATTCTGGAAAAATACCCCACCACTCTGGTTATTCCATAAACCGCAGTGGAGCCGCAGTAAATGCAGGAATCTTTCAGTCCGCGAGTGTGTTTGTTGCAGATAAAACAAATTGTAAACTCGGGAGAAATAGTAAGTTGAGCTGCTTTTGTATTTTCCCATGTCTTTTTGATGAGGTCATACACGGCCGCGGGTTGGGGGCTTTCTTCTCCGATGAATGCGTGAATTATAGCGCCGCTCTCAATAAGGGGGTGAAATTTACTCTGTTTCTCAATCCTCTCAAAAAGATTTACAGGAGCATCGGCGGCGAAGTGAATGCTATTAGTGTAATAAAACTCATCCGCCGAATGATTGCCTTTAATTACGTCTTTCGCCTCTTTGAATTTGTGGAGGTCCACTTTGGCAAGTCGTCGCGACGCGGATTCAGCCGGACTTTCTTCAAGCGATATTTTCAAATTATGTTTCTGCCCCAATTCTTTGGACTTAATAAACATCGCCGATATTATTTTTAATCCCAACTTAAAAACATCGGGGTCTTCATGCAACTGCCGGCCGGTAATATGTTGAACACATTCGTTTAAACCAATGATGCCCACTATGTAGGTCGCCGTTTCAAGAGCAACATAAGGTCTGTCGTCGAGCGCAAGTTTGCCAATTTGCCAAAGAGGCAAATTTTTCTCGGACATTAATCGGCCGATAAATTTTTTCTTTTCCAGGTGTGCCCGAACCGCTATATTCATATCCGCATATATTTCTTTTAATAAGCCGTCTAAATTGTTTTTGCCCGCGCGGTAAGCACACTGCGGGAGATTTATTGTAACATTTTGGAAACCGCAGAATCTCATGCTCTCGGGGTGTTCTATCATGTAGTTGTCGGTGATGGTGGTGCGGAGTCGACAACAAGCGGAAAGCGTCACTTCGTCTCTGTCAAAAATAAAATACGGTGTGCCGTTTTCGCTCGCCACTTCACAGGCATATTCAAGAATCCTCCTCTGAGCCGGGTCAGTAAAAGTTTCACTGTTTATATGCAAATCGCACTTTGGGAAAGCAAAAAGGTTGCCGTTAGAATCGCCTTTGCGCCAAACTTCAAGCAAGGCAAGGGCAAATAGTTGCGATTCTTTTTCATAGTCATCATAAACTTTCCCGGTTGCAACGCCACCGGGACCGATGGCTGGAATCTTCTTTAAGTATGAAGGAATTCCAGTATGTATGTTTGCATCTAAAAACAATACCTGCCCACCCCTTGAAAACGCCGATTGAGAGAGAGAAAATATCAGATACTGCGCCTCTTGAAGCATTTCTTCATAACTCATTCCAACAAGGTAGGGGGCGTAAAAAATGTTGATGTAACCAATTCCCAGTGCTCCCGCATAGTATGCCTGCATAGAAGCCAGAAAAGTGTTGAGATGTCCTGTCAATGTCCGGGCATGTTTGGCGGGAGATGAAACAATTTCTAAATTTTCCAACTTTAGTCCGTATTTTTTTATGTATTCGAGAGAATGACTCGAGCAATAGACCCTCGTGGGATATCCCAAATCGTGTAAATGAATCCTTCCTTCCAAATGAGCGTCCGCGACTTCCTTGGAAAATATGTTGTTGAGAGCGTATTGTTTCAGCGTGGTTTCTGCGATGGCGAGATTGACCGCTTCGGGGTTGTGTGCCGCTATGTTGGAGTTTTCCTGACTTTTTGAAAAAATTATTTGTTCGAGGTTGTATGTGGGAATACCGAGCGAAACCTGTCTTTTTAAATTTGCGACATAACCGAGCGACAGGAGTTCATTGTCTACGATTTCTCTGATTAAACTAGTGGTTATTTTTTTTAATCCGGAAGAAATTATTTTTTTTTCAACATTTTTCGCTATTTGATGAGCATCTTTGTTGTTTATTCTCGCTTCTTTAACCAAAGCGTCTGCGATTTTTTTTCTGTCCCATTCAAATAGTTGTGAACTACTATCCGTCTCAACCAATAAGGTAAAGTCCGTCACATCCGCCTTTTTGGATGACTGCTTGGCAACTTTTAAATTTTTTCTCGTTTTTTGTTTTGAGACAAGAAATTGATTAAATACTTTCAGTGTGCGATGCAAACTGAGTTCGCCGAGCGATGCCTCTATTGTCTTCCCGATAAGATCGCTCGAAATAATGCTACCGGGCAGAAAAGTACACATAAGAACCTTTTCAACTTTTTCAGCCACTTCGTTTATTTTCTTATAATCATCTCCCGAACTGTTTGCTTTATTCAGCGAAGCAAGAATTTTCTTATAGTCGTACTGCTCCAACTTGCCGCCGCTTTTCATAACACCTGAAAAATAATTTGTCCTCATAAAACCTCCATTAATATAGTTTAGAGTTTAGAGAACTTGGTCTAGAGGACAGAGGTCAGAGGCGAGGGGACAGAAAACGGAAAGCGGAAATAGAAGAACGCAAAGCATAAAGCGCGAAGGGTGAACGGCTTTTAACTCTTTCCGCTTCCCGCTTTCCGATATACGTTTTCCACTTTACGGCATTTTATTCTCTCAACTCTCAACTCTAAATTCTAAACTGGTTCAACTCTCAACTCTAAACTTTCTATCTTCCACGGGAGAATATCTCTGAAGCAGATAATGTCTGCTGTCTGGAATTCTCCTGCGGATATTTGTTATATCCTCATCATCTACAAACTCTGGCACCACAGTGGTCCTGAACTGATATTCTATTCCCGAACTTATTATTACATCAATACTTTTGTTTATTTTGCCTATGTCAACATCTGCCCCGCAACAGCGAGAATATCTTCCGGTATCCAAGGATGTTTTTATGTCCATCGCTATGTAGTCCACCAACTCTTCTTTGACTAATGAACTTAAAAGAGCGGGGTTGGAACCGTTTGTGTCGAGTTTCAGAGCAAGATCCAACGCTTTTAGTTTTCTCATGATAAAAACCAGTTGAGCGTTATGCGTTGGCTCTCCGCCCGAAATTACAACTCGACTGCACCACTTTTTTCTTTCTTTCAACTCTTTTTCCAAAGTTGAAAAATCTAATGGATATTTGTGCGGATTTATGACTATTTCAAGATTGTGACACCACGGACATCTGAAGTTGCATCCGGCAAGAAATATGACGGATGTAACCCCTTTGTTCCAGTCAATAAAGGAATCCGGTTTGAATGTCGCAAATATCTTTGAATCGTTACACATCGAGATTGTTGACGCTCCGCTAAAACCCTGCTACGAAATTAGAGACGAGGTTAAAGACAAGAGGTCGTGTTTTCCGTGGTAAATAACCTTTTTAATGCTCCCACATTATTTTTTGCTATCGCTCCATCGCGCGATTGCATCGCCATCCTTTTCCAGAATAATCGCAGGGATATCAATGGCATCCCAGACGGCCGCCTCGGTCAGTCCTTCAACTTCGCTTATATCATAATAGTCAAATTCGATTTTTCCCTGCAAATACTTTTTTACAAATTCGCATTTTTCGCATCCTAACTTACCAAAAACTTTTAGACGCAACCTTTGTAAATTTGCAACTGAAATAATGTCATTCAGTAAAGCGATGTTCATGTTGCCACTTGCGGGAATTTTACAACTTTCGTCCTGACAATTTTTATTGTTATCCATTATCTTAAATATAGCAGACCAATGTCTCCAACTACAACGGGCAACTGATGACTGGCAACTACAATTCGGTAAATATCAACTTGTCTGCTACCGTTTTAGCAATTTATTTTTTTATCATTCTATCAAGTTGTTTACTTTAATTTGTGTTTTCTAACTTCTGTGTTTTTTTAGTTTTCGCCGAATGGCGGAGTTTTTTTAAGTTTTTTAACTCGTTCATAAAAGCATCTACACTATCAAATTTTCTATAAATGGAAGCAAATCTGACATAAGCCACTTCATCAATCTGTCGGAGCCGCTTAAGAGCCAATTCTCCGATGATTTTGGAAGGCGCCTCCATTATATAATCTTGCAATTCTTTTTCAATTTCTGCGACAATTTTTTCAAGTGTTTCTTCGGAAACAGGTCTCTTTAGACAAGCCAATCTCATGCCCTTCATGAGTTTTCCACGGTCAAAAATTTCGCGGCTATTGTCATTTTTGACGACCATAGGATGATGGAACTCCACTCTTTCATATGTAGTAAAGCGTTTTTTACAGTAGACGCATTCGCGTCGCCTTTTTATCACCGCACTGCCATCAATATTTCTTGTATCAAGAACTTCATTATTATTGCTGCCACAGGTTGGACATTTCATATTATGATACCACTACCCATACTATGTGGGAGGATTATAGCATACTATTGGTAGTGCTGTCAAGTCTTCTTGATACAAATAGGCTATTGCTACACTTCTTATATCTTGTGACCTGCGATTGCAGAGACAAGCCCTCTATTTGGATATGGTGGAATAATAATTATAGAATACCTTTAACGGGGTTAACAAAAAATTAACAAATTACTTATACTCGCTTAACAGATGAGTTATATAATATCAGTGAAAAAAATTCGCTGCGTAGATTTTGACCGCTCTTTTAATCAAAAATACTTTTTAAGAGGGGTTCAGCGAGCGTCCCTGATACATGAGACCACTGACGCTTTGCTAAAACCTCACCACAGAGGCATTCACCCCGTTAGAAAGGATTTTTCTAACGGGGCAAGGAGCACAGAGAAAAAACTTTACCACGAAAGCACGAAAGTTAGAAATCGCGAAAAAAGTCACCAATTTCGCGTTTTCGTGTCTTCGTGGTTCAGAGTTTTAATAACACAGAACTCACATCATCGCGGGTGATTTCTCTGTGAAGTTCTCATTTTTTTGTGTCTTGTGTGGTAGAAGAACTTTTTCAATAATCTCATACATCGGGGATGCGACAAAAGGAGGTGAGAAATAAAATGCCTATAACACTTGACTTGCGTAAGGATTTCATTGTAAGTCTAATTCGTTCGCAGATTGAAACTCTGAAAGATATGGTGGCGACTGTGGAGTTAGAGAATTCAGCGGACGATGGCTTCGTAGACGGATACTTAAAACGCATGGAAGAAAAATTACGTCAGATGAGAAAAATGTTTGACGCAAGCAAAAAATAACGGAGGACTGGTCTAAATCCCCCCCCTTTATTAAAGGGGAAATAAGGGGGATTTGGGAAGTGGGCGAAGCCCGTCAAGTAGTCGTGGCTGGTAGCCCCCGAATTCATTCGGGGGTAAATAAAAATGTAGGAGATGATATATTAAATGGAACGCAGATAAACGCAGATTTGACAAGATTGACGCAGATGTTTTTGAAATCCATTGAATCTGCGAAAATCTGCGTCCTAAAATAATCATAGGAGGTTCAAAAGATGGTTACTCGACAAATGAAATTGTGGTGTTTAGGGGTTGTTGTCTCTCTTATGACATCCCGGGCTTTTTCGGAAGTTCCCGCCGGAGATATCAGGGCGTTAGAAGAGAGAATAAAGGTGTTGGAAGATGACAGGCGCGGTCTTCGCCCAGAGAGAGCCGACTGGCTGGAACTCGGAGGAGACCTGCGATTCAATCTCGTTGTCCCGGAGTCCGCTACAGTGTTAAATTACATCGAAATAGATAGGCTACAGTTCAACTTCAGAGCAACACTCAGCAATGGCGTCTACACCGCTGGCAACATCCAATTCAGACATGGAGCAGGGGCGGCAACGGCTACCTCTCTCGTTGATAAGTGGTACACCCGTTTTTCTCTCGGGGACCACTGGTTGAGAGCGGGTCTTACCGACCGATTTATTGAACCAGGAGAGATGGATTTGGGCAGCAGATTGACCGCTGCTTATCCGATTCTTGCAGCTGCTTTTTACAGAGATGAGCAGTATAATGTCACAGCAGGCGGACTATTTCCAACTGGATTTGGAGACATAAGATATCGCCTGTCTTATGGCGCCGGGTTAATACCAGGTAATAGACGTCCAACAGAACATGGGGCGCCGAGCTTTGTTGTAGGGCTATCAACAGCGACGGATATATTTTTCGCCGACCGTGACCATGGTCAGAGAGCAGATGAGTTTGGAGTTGGATTAGGATACCGCTCTCACTTTGGAAAAGACGGAACAGCTGATCTGGTCGGGTTTGGATTAGTTAGTCGGATGACCGCATCGCCATCGCGACCGACAGCGATACACTCAAAGGACTGGGCTACTTTCATTAATGTTATAGGGTGGCCTGAAAATAAACAACAACGTATCGGCGGAAGGATTGTCCTGCGAAAAGCGAGTTGGCTTCTTATGAGTGAATATATCGATGCTACCGATGGAAACTTAAACAGGGATGCGTGGAATGCGCAACTATCACACAGGTTCAAGTTCAATCCTTTAATCGGAGGAAGATTTCTGACCGCCGTAGAACCACTCGTTCGTTATGGCCAATACATCGTGAACACTCCCAAAACGTTGGCTAATCCATTTACATGGGACAGAGAGCAGTGGAATTTTGCTATACTCTGTGATATTGTCAGAAATGTTTCTCTGAGAATTGAATACGATGTGAACAAAGAAATAACAGGCGGACAAGAAATGGCCAACGACGAATTTCGCACCCAGTTAAGGACAAGATGGTAAAATTTAGTAGATAGCAGACAGTAGATAGTAGATAGGGAATTGTAATCAGTAATCGCTAGTCACTGAACGATAATTGGTAACTGGCGACTGGCAATCAGAGTTGTAGTTGCCGACTTGGTCGGCAAAAGAGCACAAGTTTTAACTTATGCACTTACTTCTTGTGCACTAATATAAGGAGGAAACAGCGATGAAAAAGTTATTTGGAACAGCAGTAACAGGAGTTGTTTTAGGTCTTGCATTAGGAACAATCGCTCCACGGACGGCACAGGCAGAGAGGCGGTTGATTCTCCAGGGCTCAACTACGGTCTTTCCCATCACCGTAGCCACAGCTGAGGCGTTTATGCGTGAAAACCGCGGGACCGATATCTCGGTTCGCGGCGGTGGTTCGGGAGCAGGCGTAAGGGCGCTGGTAGAGGGTGGTAAAATCATTGCCCAGTCGTCTCGTCCTATGAAACACGCTGAAAAAACGCAGATGCGCGCAGCCGGAAGAAATCCCGTAGAACACACCGTAGCGATGGACGGAATGGCGATTGTAGTCCATCCAAGTAATCCGGTTAGAAATCTTACAATGAAACAGGTTCGGAATATCTATGCGGGAAAAATAACCGATTGGAAAGATGTTGGTGGCAATCCGGGAAAAATTGTAATCGTCTCCCGTGATGTCGGCAGCGGAACATTTGGTTCTTTTGTGGATATCGTAATGAAGGCTGAAGCGATACATCCTAGAGCGTCTTTTCTTGCTTCAAACGGCGCCATAGTGGCAGCTGTGTCGGGTTCTCCCGCATCTATCGGATATGTGGGCATGGGATTCCTTGATGAGAAGACAAAAGCAATAAGTATAGATGAGATTTCTCCAGAAAGAGAAAATGTCATCAGTGGCAAGTATCCTATTAGCAGGTCACTCTATCTTTACACCGACGGAGAACCGCGCGGTTTGGCTAAAAGGTATATTGACTTCGTCTTGAGTCCGGCTGGTCAAAAGATAGTTGCCAACGAGGGATTCGTTCCCGTTAAATAGCACATAGCATAAGAGCAGTAGAGGACAGAGGCAGAGAACAGGATTCGTGGCTCGTGGCTCGTGGCTCATTTCATCCAGTCACCATCCACAAGTCACCAGCCACTATCCGCTATTTGCTACTTGCTGTTATTTGCGGGATCGCAATCCCGTCGCTACATAATTTTTAATTTTACATTTTTCATTGCATCGTAAGACGATGCATCTACACGGTTCTATCTACTCGCTACCATCTACCTTCCACCTTCTACTATTCGCTATTTGTTAAATACAAATGGTTTGACAAAAAATACATTTTTTGATAACATATCGGGCAAGAAAAACTATGAAAAAATTTTTTCGCCAGGATAAAAGTATTGAGTTTTTGTTTTTATTCTTCGCTCTGGCGTCATTGTTTTTTCTTGCAGGTATTGTTTTTGTTCTCTTTAGTCGGGGATTGCCAATCTTAAAAACGGTAACATTAAAAGAGTTTGTTTTTGGAACCGAATGGCGTCCTTTGTTTTTTGAACCACCCGCTTATGGTATCCTTCCTGCTATACTTGGTTCCTTGTGGGTAACTCTTGGTGCAATGTGTATTGCTATTCCGGCGGGCGTGGGCGCGGCAACATTTATCGCCGAAGTCGCTCCGTCTCGTCTAAAAGAAATATTGAAGCCAATAATGGAACTGCTCGGGGCTGTGCCGTCGGTGGTCTATGGATTTTTTGGCGTCGTAGCGCTTGCTCCGTTCATAATGCGTTTCTTTGATTTGCCTATAGGTCTTGTCGCCCTTACCGCTTCTATTTTGTTGGCCTTAATGGCTCTCCCGACTATCGTGACTATATCCGAAGATGTTATTTCGTCGGTTCCTGCTCTTTACAAAGAGGCATCCTATGCTTTAGGGGCAACTAAATTGGAGACAACTGTCAAAGTGGTTATTCCTGCGGCTTTTCCGGGAATAGTTACAGCCGTAGTGTTGGGTATGGGCAGAGCCATCGGTGAGACGATGGTGGTGATGATGGTCGCGGGCGGCTCGCCAGTTATTCCAACTTCTTTTCTTCAATCTGTGCGACCAATGACCGCCGCGATTGGATTAGAGATGGGTGAGGCGGCGAGCGGAACACCTCATATGCATGCTCTATTTGGAATAGGATGCGTGCTGTTTATAATGACGCTTCTGTTTAGTTTTGTTGCGGAGTGGTTTTCGGCAAAATTTCGAAGGAGAATAGGCGCTTGAAAAACATAGAACGCAGATGAAAGCAGAAATAACTCTGATAAAAGCAGATTGTTTTTATGGTTTTTAATCTATCAAATCCGCCTTTATCTGCGTCCAATTATAATAGGAAAATAGG
>JBGFRZ010000042.1:0-36389 GCA_041694835.1 Ignavibacteria bacterium | reverse complement strand
TTGGGTGAAATTTCTTTCAGATTTAATCATAGAGACGAAGACCTTTTTCCGACTATACTGAAGATGTTACAGCACACTCATTTTGATGAAAAATTAGTCCGAATTGTTTAGCCATTACCTTTTTTAACCGGAACGTTTTAAGCGGGGGCATGTTTCTGCTCGTGGTCTTTTTCGGGAAGGATTATGCCTATGCCTATGGTTGCGTATCCGGCTATCAGAAGAAAAGGTGAAAGGTGAGCTGCAAAGTTTTCTCCGGAAGGATCAGCGAATGAAAGAACGAAGAATCCGACTATCACGATAAAGATGCCAGCGGCTATTGTCTTTTTGCCTCTCTTTGAAATACCGCGGGGCTTTGGCTGTTCCTTTTGTATTTGCTTTTTTCGTTTCGCCATGCTTTTATTTTACAAAAATTTTTATTTAATACACAAATTAATAAAAAAAGCTGCCGATTGAAAAATACCATCTTGAGGGTTCGGGTGAAAATGGTTTTGCACATTCAATCTTGAAAACAAGCGGGAATGTTTGTATTATGAAGCTGTAGAGTTTCAGTCCCGCGCCGAACGAATATACTTTTTCAAAATTCTCGAAGCCACTATCGTAGCCCACTCCAGAGTCTATAAAAAGCGTCGCGAAAAATGACTTGAAATAAAAATCCGGGAACATATACCAAACATAGTAATTGATGTTCGATACCACAGGGAGCCTCAACTCGATGTTGTTTACGAGCATGCTTTTGGTTAAAACGCTGCCGTAAGGAAAGCCCCTTACCATTCTATCGCCTCCGAGAGAGTAGTGTCCGGAGTCCCTGTCAAATGTCGATGCTACAAACATTCTCCATAGGCACACAAATTCGCCTGTTAGCTGAAAAAAACTGCTGTTTTCGACGGAGATAGACTGTTTTCTCGTGGCACCCCCAAAGCTGTCCATCGCTAATATGCCGCTTGCCCTGAAGAGATTTCCGGTTATCGGCTCAAGATACTTCCTCGACACGCTGTTGTGTGTGTATGTTATATTCAAAATGTCGTCCCTTAAGATGTCGGTTTTCCCTCCGTCAACAAATTTGTTAAAAACGATGTCAGCCATGATGTCTATTTTTTTGAACCTGTCTAAAGGATAGCTCATACCCAGTATTATCTCGTCATATCTCGCGAACTTATCGTTTATCCAGTCGTAGTACATATTGTCACCTGAAAGACCGAGCACGAACTGTGGTCTGAATCTTGTAAAAGTGTATCGGGCGATATAACTGAGCCTATTCGCATGGTCGGCGTAAAGGACACCCATCTGGAAATTATGATGGGAAAGCATGTCGGAAAATTGCAAGTAGGTTGCAAGAAAGAGTCCGTCTAACGACGAATAATAGAGAAAAGGATAAAACAAATCCGTCGAAGCCCTGAATTTATAAGGTGTTATATTTCGGACTTCCGTTGACGGCGGGTGCCCGGTTTCCGTCTCCTTTTGAATTTCGGAAAGTTCAGGTCGCTCCACCGCGTAAAGTTCTTCCGATTTGATTTTGTATATATCTTTCCTGCCGTCGAGAAAAAGAGAACAGAATATATATGCGCCGTCAGGCGAATAGACGGGATTGAAAATCCCTCCCGAGGAGGAGGTGAGCCTGAGGACTTCTTTTTTTTCAAGGTCCATGGAATATAAGTTTCTGACAGTGTCCGGCTCGCCTCTGAAAATGATTCTTTTTCCGTCAGGGCTGAAAGACGGGTTGAGTTCGTCCCACTCCATGTCTGTCAGGCGCTCGGTCATTCTTGTATTAAGGTCTATCATAAAAAGATTGTAATCCCATAAGTCGTCCCCCCTCAGTCTTTCGGAGGAATAGACCATATATTTCCCGTCGGGGGATACAATCGGGTCAATGTCGTCGTAGCGATCTATGGTTATTCTCTGTAAATCTTCAGTTTTGAGGTCGTATATGTATATATCCCTGAAACTCTCTACCATCGCCGAGAAGGCGATTTTATTTCCACACGAAAAAAAAGAGGGAGTTGCAAGCGACGAGTAGTTTAGCGGCGGCATTTTTTTTATATATCTTCTTTTTTTTATGTCGTATATGACAATAAAGTCCTTCTGCTTTCTTTCGGCGACAAATATGATTTTATTTCCGTCAGGTGAAACGGAAAGTGCCCTGCCCTCGGAATTTATGTGTTCGAATTTATTCTTGTTTATCAAGAGTGTTGATTTTCCGGATATAAGGTTTTTCTGCCAGATTTCAGTTTTCCCCCTATTGTCTGAAAGATAAAACAGATTTTCCCCGTCCGGTGTCATCGCCGGCGAAAAGTTGAAAGTCGGATATTTGGTATAACTCTTTGTCAATCTTTCACCGATGGGCTTATTTAGTGATTTATAGGTTTCGTATCTTTCGTTTAGAAATTCTTTGAATTTAAAATCAAGCATATGAAGTTCAAGTCCTAAAACTATTTTCAAGACGGTATTTGCGTCGTAGTTTTCGGCATATACTCTGAGTAGTTCTTCGATTTTTTCTTCGCCGTATTCTTCTGCGATGAATCTCATAAGAAGCTCGCTTGTCTTGTAGGCGAGCGTAATCTGATGAGGCTCAAGATGTCCGAAGTTATGCAGGTGTATTATTGAAAGTCCTCTATTATTTAAAACAGCATCTCTGACATACATCTCTCTTTCAGGTATATCTAAGTCACCTGAGGAATACTCTGCCATACCTTCCATCAGCCAGAGCGGATAAAAAATAAATTTTAAAAGACGAGCGCTTCTCCACCATCCCCCAAAAAGCACGGAATATTGTACAGCATGAACATATTCGTGAACTATGAGATGGTTAAGTCGTCTGACAGAGCCGAGGTGTCCTACAAGAAGTCGGTTTTTGAATGCCTCCGCCAGTCCCCCCACTCCTTCAGTTATATTAGCTATAGTTGATTGTTCAAAATCATTTTGCGATGAGTAAATAAAAAGTGGTATGCGGTGTTCGAAGTTGGGCTTAAGGTATGCCGCCCTTCGCTCCGCGTCTTTTATGAATTTTTCCGCGAACTCAAGAAGGCCGTCGCTGTCGGCATAGTGGTAGAGATCGACGTTATCCGTTTTGTATATTTTCCAGTTGAAGTCCTTTACGATGACTCTGTTTTGTGAAAAGACTTGAGTTGAAAAAAACGACGGAATCAGAGACAGAAGCAGAATAACTATCATAATTTGTCCGCTGAAAATTTTTTGATTAATCCCGTTGGAGTTATGAAACACCTTACTTCTTGACGGAGAGAAATGGCGGTAAATAAAGAACATCTTGTCCCCAAAGGAAGCACAGCCATTCATGGCACAGGACAATAAGAGTCACAGCTCTTCAAGGATATCCTTGAGGGATGGGCCGGGTTTCTCGGAAGAGTATTTTGAGATGAGTTTTTTTTCCTGTGCTATTTCGAATTTTTTTATAGAGAGCTCTATTTTTCTCTTTGTCGGGTCACTCGTTATCACTATCCCCGTAACACGCTCACCTGTTTTAATGACCGAATCAACGCTTTCTATCTTCTGCCTTGAAATCTCCATTTTTGGCACGAACGCCTCGACGCCTTCTTCAAGAGAAACGATTACTCCGGCTTTTGAAATTTTTACAACTTTTCCTTCAGCTACCGTCTTTAATTTATATTTTTCGAAAGGATTCCCCTTCAGGTGCTTAAGTGAAAGTTCGAGCGTTTGCTTATCGGGCTTGAAATCCAAAACATAGACTTTTACGACATCACCGATTTTTAAAATCACCGAGGGGCTTGAATAACTTCTAAACCAGTCGAAGTTTTTAATGTGGAGCGTTCCGGCAATGCCGTCTTCAAGCCTTAGTACGGCTCCGAAAGGAAGGATATTTGAGACGGTGGCGTCCAGAACCGAACCGTTTGATATCTTCTTTGCCGCCGCCTCCCACGGGCTCTCTTTTAGCTGTTTCACCGAAAGGGCGATTTTATTTTTTTCCGGGTCAAGCGATATTATCTTCGCTTCGATTTTCTGTCCTTTGGTAAATGTTTTTCTAAGATCGGGATTTGGATTCTGCCAGTCGACCTCCGAAATATGGAGGAGACCATCGATACCACTTTCTATCTCAAGAAAAACTCCGAAGCTGGTGATATTACTTACTTTGCATTTTACAATGTCTCCGACTTTGTATTTTTCTCGAACTTTCTTCCACGGGTCATCGGTGAGCTGCTTAAGTCCGAGTGATATCTTTTTCTCTTCAGGGTTTATCGAAAGAACCTTTACGTTTATTTTCTGGTCAGATTTAAGGACATCTTCAACTTTTTCCACACCGTTCCACGATATGTCGTTTACGTGAAGTAGTCCGTCGATTCCGCCTATGTCCACAAACGCTCCAAATTTCGCTATTGATGTTACGGTTCCCTCAACGATATCTCCGGGTTTAAGTTTACCCAAAATATCGGCAAGTGCCCTCTCTCTTTCTTTTTCGACATATTCCTTCTCTGAAACCACGACTTTGTCTTCTCTGAGATCTATCACCATGCAATTTATTTTTCTGGCAAGCATCTTTTCTTTCTTTTTCGTGGCGTGAGTCGCCGGCAGGAAGGCGTCAATGCCGAGGTCGATCAGATATCCGCCATTGACGACCTTTGTAACAATCCCGCTTATATGGGTTTTATTCTCAAAAGCTTCTTTGATTTTTATCAGAGCTTCTTTTTTTGCAATCGCTCTGTATGATATGACGCTCTGTCCCGAGTATTCCGGGGCGTTCGGTTTTACGACCACGACCTTTATCGCGGACAGAAGAACTTCGTCGGGTATGTTTTCAGATTTCGGTACGATAGCCTCCCTTTTTTGTCCGATGTCGAATAGATATCCTTCGGGAGTTTTTCTTACAAATATTGCGGGAAGAACCGTCCCCGACTCAAGAAACTTGATATCCGATTTTCCCAAAAGTTCGTCCATCGAGATACTTTCGCCATCGATGTGAGATATTTCAGTTGTCCCATTTTTCTTTATTTCTTCCATGTCTGTCCTCTGTATATGCTTTTTATTTTTTCTACGACATCATTTATTATCCAGTCAGGAGTAGATGCCCCCGCGGAAACGCTTATAATTTTTTTGCCTTTAAACCAGTTTTTTTTCAGCTCCCCGGCGGTTTCTATGTGATGCGTTTTTGTGTTCTTGCGCGAAATCGCGGCGAGACGCTTGGTGTTCGCAGAGTTTTTCCCTCCGGCAACCATCATTATATCAGATTTTTTCGAAATTTTCTCAACTTCATTTTGTCTTTCAGATGTGGTGCGGCAGATCGTGTCGAATACTGATGCATTTTTACATTTTCTCTTTAGATAAGAGGCTATTTTTTTAAATTCATTTATGGATTGCGTTGTTTGGCTTAAGAATCCTATTTTTTCAGGAAGTTTAATTTTTTTTATTTCTTTCAGATCTTTTACGATTATCGCTTTGTTTGACACTTTATCCGTGTAGGATACAAGCCCCTCGACTTCCGGATGTTTTTTGTCACCGAGTATCACGATACAATAGCTCTGACTTGAAAGTTTCTTCACTATATCCTGTGCCCTCTTTACGAAAGGGCATGTTGCATCCACGATTTTCAAATCCTTTGGCGTCGTCATGTAAAAATTTTTTTTGACTCCGTGAGTTCTGATTACGAGCGTCGCATCCGGTCTAATTTTTTTTATATTATTAATCGAGCAGATGCCTTTTTGCGAGAGATTCTCTATAACCTGGGGGTTGTGGATTATGGGGCCGTTTGTGTATATTTTTTTGCCAGATTCTGAAAGTTTTTCTACGATGTCGATGGCTCTCTTTACTCCGAAGCAGAAACCGGCGTTTTTGGCAAGCGTTATATTTATCATTTTATTTTTCAGTTTTTGAAAGATTTTCGATTTCTTTCATTATTTTTTTAGAGAAAGATTCGTAGTCGGATTTCGTATAATTTTTTGGCGGAAAGATAGGTTTTCCGAAAAAAACTTTTATCGGTTTGAGGGAGAAAAATTGAGCTGTATTTTTAAGATAAACCGGAACAACCGGTATTTGCATTTGGCACGCGAAGTATCCGATCCCCGTTTTTATCGAAGAATCCTCCGATATGTTTTTCCCCCTCGTTCCCTCGGGAAAGATGAGGAGTGATTTTGATGCTTTTAATATTTTCAAGGCGGTCCTTATTGCCCCTACGTCCGACGCTTCCCTGTTTACGGGGAAGACGTTTATTCTGGGAAGGATGAATCCGAGCAAAGGAACGGAAAAGAGTTCCTTTTTTGCCATGTAGTTCAGAGGGATTTTACAGACCGCACCCACGAGCGGCGGGTCTATGTAACTCGCGTGGTTCGATGCGACTATGAAAGGGGCGGAGTGCGGGATGTTATCTATACCTTCGGCTTTGCATCTTCTCAACGTGAGAAACAAAAACCTGCAGAGTTTCCAGCCAATATAGTATGTAAAATTATCTTTTATGCTTCTTCCTGACATAACTTAGTATAGTCTTTGCGACTTCTTTAAGCGTAAGATGAGTCGAATCTATAACTACGGCGTCATCAGCCTGCTTTAAGGGATTTATGCCCCTATTTTTGTCTTTGTAATCTCTTTCGGCGATCGCCTCCTTTATCTTTTTAAGAGTGACTCTGTCGCCTTTTTTTAGAAGCTGGGAATATCGTCTTTTGGCCCTTTCCTCTATAGAGGCATCAAGATAAAATTTGAATTTCGCTTCCGGGAAGACGCATGTTCCGATGTCTCTGCCTTCCATGACAACCTCGCCGTTTTTCCCAAGTTCCTGCTGTTTTTGTCTTAAAATGCTCCTGACGCCGCCGATGGGCGCGATTTCGTTGGTGAACCTTGATATTTTTTCTTTTCTGATTTCCGTTGAAACATCGCAGCCATCGACGAATATCCTCAGTTTTTTGTTAGCGTTTTTCAACTGGATATTAGTTTTTTCTGCCATGGCTACCACACTGTCGATGTCATTCAAAGGAATTTTTTCTCTGACGACTTTCCATGTAATTGCTCTATACATTGCGCCTGTGTCAATGTATAGGAAGCCGAGTTTTTTCGCGACGATTTTTGCGACCGCCGATTTCCCCGCCCCAGCCGGCCCGTCAATAGCAACGATGTTCTTTTTTTTCATAACCGGCTACCTTTTACTTGATCAGATTATACCTTTTTCTTTCAAACTTATAAACTCTGCATCGCCGATGATTATATGGTCGAGTATATTTATCTCAAGCACTTTTGAGGCATCTAAAATTTTGCGCGTGATTTTGATGTCATCTTCGCTCGGTTCAGGGTCCCCCGACGGATGATTGTGGGCAAGTATAATTCCCGCCGCAGAGTGTTTTATCGCCGGCTGAAAAATTTCTCTCGGATGAATGAGCGTTGATGAAAGCGTCCCGATAAAAATATTTTCGTTATGAAGCAGTTTATTTTTGACATCCAGATAAAGTCCGCGGAAGTGTTCTTTGGTAAGTTTTCCCATATCGGCGAGATATTCGTATGCGTCTTTCGGCGAGCGTATATATATTTCTTTCCTCGATTTGCCGAAAAACCGCCGTCCGAGTTCGAAACACGCCACTATCTGACACGATTGCACTGTGCCGATAGAAAACAACCCCGTTATTTTTTTAACGCCTGTCTCTGAAGCGGCGGTTCCCGAACCATATTCTTCGATGACCCTTTTTGAGATTTCAAAAACGTTTTCTTTTTTGTTACCCTTGCCGAGGATAATCGCCAGAAGTTCATAATTTTTTAGCGACTCGGGACCCGAGTTTATGAGTTTTTCTCTCGGTTTTTCTTCTTTCGGCAAGTTTTTAATTTTATAGTCACTCATAGTTGCGAGGCATTGTTTTTTTTGCTAAAAATTTTTTTACTTTTAAAACTATATCACTCAATGCCCATGTTGGACAAAAGAGCAGACACCAGAATCTATGGATAAAAAACGAAACCACGAATACAATGCCGACAGCCCCCCAAAAAACTTGGTCGCTGACAAAAGACGAAAAATATCCCCTGCCGATTGCAAGCATAAATGCAATCACCAGGCCCAAGATAAAATATCTGATGTGACGGCTCCATAAAGGCAAAATAAATTTTTTTGTCTTTGCTTTATGCTCCAAATCCTGAATCGTCCCGCACGGGCACAGGGACGAACAATAAAATTTTTTCCTCAAATTTAATCCCAATATTCCTAAAAGCAAAAACCATCTGTATCTTCCCCAAACACATTTTAAGTGGCAGATAGAGCAGTATAGATACGGCAGACGGAAAGGGCAAAATACAAAAGGATAAAAAACAAGCGGTCCGATGACGCCTAAAGAAATCAAAGTTCTTAATTTTTTTATTTTATCAAACATTCGCCGAGATACTCTTTTGACATGTCTTTGATTTTATATCCGCCCCCGTCATTTTGTAATTTTTTTAAGCGTTTCATAGAATAATGGAAATGAAATATTGACGCATTCGGGATTTTTGAGCGTCGTCTTTCCGTCGGCAACAAGCGACGCTATGGTCAGTGACATCGCCATTCTGTGGTCGTTGCGTGACTCCACTTTCGCACCTTTTAGTTTTGTCGGGCCGCAGATAATTAAACCATCTTCGAGTTCTTCTATATCCGCTCCCATTTTTTTGAGTTCAGACGCGACCGCTTTAAGTCGGTCCGTCTCCTTGACCCTGAGTTCCTTTGCTTCCATGATGAGTGTCTCGCCTTCCGATTGAGTTGCCGCAACCGCTATGACGGGAATTTCATCAATTAGGCGCGGTATGTCAGAGCCTTTTATGATGGTGGACTTCAACTGGGACGATTCTACGATTATGTCTGCTATCGGCTCGTTGTTTATTGTTTTTTCATTTTCAAAAAAAATTTTTGCGCCCATTCTTGACATTATGTCGATTATTCCCGTTCTCGTTGGGTTGACACCAACATTTTTAATTCTTAATTTTGAATTTTTAATTATTGTAGCCGCAACCACAAAAAAAGCGGCCGATGAAATATCGCCTGGGACGAGAATATCAGACGCTTTAAGTTTCGCTATTCCTTTTATAGTCATAGTATTTTTGTTTGATTCTATTTGTGCGCCGAAGTTTTCAAGCATCCTTTCTGTGTGGTCGCGGGATTTATGCGGTTCTGAAAATTTTGTGACCCCGTCGGCGTAAAGTCCGGCAAGAAGCACGCAGGATTTTACCTGAGCCGATGTTATTTTAGAGTTGTAATTTATGGGTTTAAGTTTTCCCCCTGTTATTTCAATCGGAAGAAAATTATTTTCTCGCGCTCTGATTTTTGCACCCATTTTTTCAAGTGGCTCAATTATTCTTTTCATCGGCCTTTTCGAAAGTGACTCGTCGCCGATAATTTTTGACGAGAAATTTTGTCCCGCGAGAATTCCGGAAAGCAGCCGCGCAGTAGTGCCTGAGTTTACAGCGTCTAAAACATCTAAAGGGTTGGCAAGGTTTGGACCTTTGCCTTTGACAATTATTTCATTTTTTTCATCCACAACTTCGACGCCGAGTTTCTGAAAACATTTAATAGTCGATATGCAGTCGTCGGCATAAAGAAAGTTTTTTATGCGGGAAATCCCTTCGGCGATGGCAGCAATCATAATCGCCCTGTGTGATATCGACTTATCCGGCGCAACATAAATTTCACCGGTTATTCTTCTGAATTTGTTCATATCAAAAAAACAAACATCGACATAGCGAACAAATGTTCGCCCCGAACAAATGTTCGGGATTATTTCTTGATTATACGTATTCCTCTGGCCACATGCCTATTGCTATGCTGAGATAATCGTTTGGAAATCAAATTTTTATCGGATAATCGATTTAAATGTTTATATGCTGTTGAAATAGAGACCTGAAAATATTTCGCAACTTCTCTCACAGTAGGCGGGATTTTCCGTTTATTAAAAGAAGTTTTGATAAATTTGATGAGTTCACTTTCGTATAAAGGTTTGCTTTTTTTTAGTAACATATCCCGTTTTTCTTTCGCACTCCTAAAAATTTTTATAAAATCGTCTAAGTTTCTCGCTTTTTCGATTTTTGAGATTTCTTTTTTGAAACTTTTTATCGCAGAGCGAACATTTGTTCGGTTATTGAAAATTATGCCAGCCCACATTTTCGGGTCTGATGACGCGATTCTTGTCGTATCTTTAAATCCGCTGCCGGTGTAGTCTGGATTTTTTACCGCATTTACAAGAGCGAAAGCAACTATGTGAGGCAGATGGCTCGTCTCTGCGAGTATTGTGTCGTGTTTTGACGGAGACATTATTTTTACAAGACTGCCCATTTTTTTCCAGAGAGATTTAATTTTTGAGAGAGCGACTTTGCTCGTATATTTGCACGGCGTCAATATCACAGTCGCATTTTTATAAAGATTTTTGTCGGCGTATTTTACTGAGGTCTTCTCGGAGCCGGCAATGGGATGACCGCCGATAAAACTGCAGTGATTGGCGGATGGTGATTGGTGATTGGTGAAAAACTTTTCGACTTCAGAAACTATCGGGGCTTTGACGCTGCCAACGTCGGTTATTATGGCATTTTTTTTGCAGAAATAGGCGATTTTTTTTATTGTATCGGCGATAAAACCGACGGGGAGACAGACAAAAATTATATCGGCGTCTTTGACGCCTTTTTTTAAGTCGATTGTTATTTCGTCGACCGATCCGAGTTTTTGAGCTAACTTTAACCTCTCAATATTTCTTCCAACCCCGATTATTTTAAGGGCACTTTTTTTCTCTATTTTCTTCAAAGCAAGCCCGATGGAGCCACCTATAAGCCCGACGCCTATAATTGAAACTATCATAAATTTCTTCCGAGTGCCCTTGCGAGGATTTTTAACTCGCTCATCAGCTTTTCGAACTGATTTGGCAGGAGTGACTGTGGTCCGTCGGAGAGGGCTTCTTCGGGCTTTGGATGGACTTCTATGGCAAGTCCGTCGGCGCCGGCAGCGAGCGATGCTTTCGCCATGGCGGGCACATGTTCTCTTATGCCAATACCGTGAGATGGGTCGACGAAAACAGGAAGATGCGAGAGTTTTTTAAGGACGGGTACCGCGTTTAGGTCAAGCGTGAACCTCGTCGAATCCTCGAAAGTTCTTATTCCTCGTTCGCATAAAATCACTTTGTGATTTCCGCCTGACATTATGTATTCCGCCGAAAGAAGGAGTTCTTTGACCGTCGTGGACATTCCCCTTTTGAGAAGTATGGGATTTTTCAATTTTCCGACAGCTTTTAAAAGGTCGTAGTTTTGAATATTTCTTGCCCCTATTTGTATTATGTCGGCGTATTTTGAAACAAGATTTACCTGTGTGACATTCATCACTTCGGTTGTGGTAAGAAGACCTGTTGTTTTTTTTGCTTCCGCAAGTAATTTTAGCCCCTTTTCACCAATACCCTGAAAAGCATACGGAGAAGTCCTCGGCTTAAATGCCCCGCCTCTCAATCCCTTCGCTCCCGCTGACTTTATCATCCTGGCTATTTTTACGATGAGTTCCTTTTTTTCTATGGCGCATGGGCCGGCTATTATGACGATTTCACTCCCGCCGATTTTTACGCCGCTTACATTTATAACGGTATTTTCTTTTTTAAATTCGCGACTCGCCAATTTATATGGTTTTTCTATTTCGCTTATGTGGTCTACCACATCCATCGCCTCGAATATATCGCGGTACTTCTCCGCCCTTTCGCCTATCATACCTATTATTGTCTTGTCAACGCCGCGGGATATATGTGGGATGTACTTCAATTTTTTTATTTTGTTTACAACGGCGTCGATTTGATTTTTTGTTGCTCCGTTTTTAAGTGTGATTATCATATAAGTTTTTTCAACTCCTTTATGAATAATTTATTTTCCGAAGGTAGTCCTATTGTCAATCTGATATGATATGGAAGTTCGTATTCATCCATTGCTCGCACGATTACACCATTTTTAAGCAATTGCTCAAAAATCTTTTTTCCTGTAAATGGTTTTGTATCTATTAGAATAAAATTCCCGGCGGATTTTACATGTTTGATTCGCATCTTGTCTAAAGTTTTGTAAAGAAGCGATTTTTCTTTTTCGACGAGATTTACAGAGTTTTTGAGATGTTTTTCATCGGTGAGTGCTGCAATGCCGGCAGATTGAGCGGATGAACTCACATTAAAGGGCGGTTTGATTTTGTTGAGTTCATCAATTATTTCTTTTGAAGTGAACGCATATCCGAGTCTGAGCCCTGCGAGTCCGTAAATTTTCGAAAAAGTCCTAAGTATTATTAGATTTGGATATTTTTTAAGATATTTGAGCGTTTCAGGATAATCGCGGTTGATTTTTGCGTATTCGTAATATGCTTCGTCGATAACAATAAGAGGCGAGAGGTGAGAGGTAAGAGGTGAGTTTAAAAACTTTTCAACTTCTTTTTTTGTGTTGTAAGTGCCGGTTGGATTGTTGGGATTTGCCACAAAAATCGCTTTTGTTTTTTTTGTAACGGCGCTTGCCATCGCATCAAGAGCGTGCTTAAAATTTTTCATCGGCACTTCAATGACTTTACAGTTCATCAAATCGCCCGCCATCTTATATCTGATAAAAGCGTGTTTTGAGACGATTATCTCGTCGATGGGGTTGAAAAATGTCTTTGCTATTATCTCTATTAACTCATCTGAACCGGAACCGACAATGATGTTTTTAGGAGAGATGCCGTATTTTCGGGCGATAGCGCTTCTTATATTAACTGAATCACTGTCGGGATAAAGATTTATTTTTTTGATGTTTTTTATCAAAAAGCCGACAGCTTTTCTGGAAGGTCCGAGAGGATTTTCGTTTGATGCGAGCTTCACCACTTTTTTAATCCCGAACTGTTTTTTGACGGCCGCTATGGGCATTCCCGCGACGTATGGCGATAAGTTTCTTACACAAGGTCTTATAATTTTTTTTACTTCCATCATTCGCTCCACTCCCCCCGATTAGAACCATAGGCCACATTTATTATTTATTCTGCCTTAGGGTAAGAGCCTAGTATTTTTATGAAGTTACTGTTTTTTTCCACCTCACCGAGCGCCGCCTTTACGTTTTCATCAGATATATGCCCGAGAAAATCTATGAAAAAGACGTACTCCCATGCCTTTCTTTTCGTCGGTCTGGATTCTATCTTTGTGAGATTTATCTTGTTTTTCTTGAAAGGGATGAGCATGTCGTGGAGTGCTCCGACCCTGTCTTTGAGGGATATCATAACAGACGTCTTGTCGTTTTTCGAGGACTCCGATATGTTGTGCCCGATTATAAGAAATCTCGTGAAGTTTTCTTTTATATCCTCTATTCCTGAAGCAATAATGTTTAAGCTGTATAACTTTGCAGCTACAGCACTTGCTATGGCGGCCGAGTTCTTTTCATTTCGCGCGATAGCTGCCGCCATCGCTGTCGAAAGCGTTTCTTTGAGTTTAGCTGTGGGACAGTTTTTGTGTATCCATTTTCTTGTCTGAGCGAAGGCCTGCGGATGTGAATAAATGGCTTTTACGGAACCCGTCCATTTTGATTTCGAAAGCAGGCAGTGTTCTATCTGCAGATTTATCTCCGAGACTATCTTCATATCGGAATTGAAAAACATATCGAGAGTGTGCGTAACTATTCCCTCCGAGGTGTTTTCGACAGGGACAACTCCGTAGTCCGCTCTTTTTCTCTCGACTTCAGCGAAGACGTCCGATATGCTTTCTGCCGGTATGAAATCCGCGTTTACGCCGAAATTTTTTATGGCAGCCTGATGGGTAAAAGTTGCAGCGGGACCCAGATACGCCACCCTAATTTTCCGCTCTACGGAACGAGATGCGTTGAGTATCTCCCTGAATATACTTTCGATTGACTCCGGAGTAAACGGAGATATGTCCTTATTTTTTATCTTTAAAAGTATCTCCTTTTCCCTCGATGGTACGTAAAAATCGGCATCGCTTTCCTTTTTTACGCCCCCTATCTTCTTTGCGATGTCCCCCCTCCTTAAAAGGAGTTTCAGTATCTCGGCATCTATGGTGTCTATTTTTCCTCTAAGTTTCTTTATGTCGCTCATTTCCTTCTCTCCTATTCGCTTCGCTCACTCGTTTTTAATCTTATCAGTGCAAGGTGACGGAATTTTGTCTTATCCCTGCGGTATGAAAAAAAAATTTCGCCACAACAGGTGCAAAAATCCGCTACGGATATTCTTTCTTTTTCCAATCCGCCTTCTTCAAGCTGTTCTAAAGCGGCGGACTCCATATCAAGAAATCCTTCCTTCCAATAGCGAGGGAATATCTCTCCGACATCGGCACCAACTTTATAGCAGCATTTTTTTATGTGAGGGCTTATCGCTGCATACAGATTTTTAGCATCGTCAAAACGCTCAATCGCTTTTTTTATTATATTTTTCTCAATGCCCCGCCATCCCGCGTGAACCAGCGATATTTTTCTATTTTTTTCGTCAAAAAAATAGACGGCCAGACAGTCGGCCGTGAAAACTCCGAGGGAAAGACCGGTCTGGGCGGTCATAAGGGCGTCAGTTTTGGGGAGCATCTTTCCTGCATCGGTTTTTATAGCCTCGTACACATTAGAGCCATGGACCTGTTCACCTATGACGAGGTCGCCGAAGGATTTTCTATTTTCGAGGACGAGCATGTCGCCTTTGTCTTTAAGCGTAAAGAGCATCTCGACGCCGGATTTGATGAAACTTTTTTCTGTTAGAGTATCGCCGTCTCTTTCCCACATTTTTTCGAGTTTATTGATATTTGCGGAAGAATTAAAACCTTTCTGTGAAAGAATCAAAATCTTTCAAGAATATTGGATGCGCTGGTTGTCGATGGCTCCACTCCTCTTACGGCAAGCATCAACTCTTCGGGGTTTGTCGCTATCTCCAGTGCCTCCTGAAGGTTTATCTCCTGAGTCTGAACGAGTTTGAGCAGAGCCTGATTGAAAGTTTGCATGCCGTAGTACTGCCCTTGCTTCATCGCGTTTGTTATCTCCGACAGATTGTTTTCGGTTATATATTTTTTGACAAGCGACGTGACCGAGAGTATCTCGGCGACAGGCATTCTTCCTTTTCCCGACGAATGAATCGCAAGCCTTTGAGATATAACGGCCTTGAGGGTGTCGGCAAGCTGGAACCTTGTCTGATTCTGCTGGTGGGGCGGAAACATGTCGATTATCCTTGTTACCGTCTGAATGGCGTCTATGGTGTGGACGGTTGAAAGGACGAGATGTCCCGTCTGAGCCGCCGTCAGCGCGACTGCCATTGTTTCTATGTCGCGCATCTCGCCTATTAGTATAACATCGGGGTCTTCCCTGACAACGTGTTTGAGGGCGGCAGCATAGTTCGGCGCGTCTATGCCTATCTCTCTCTGGGTCACTATCGATTTTTTGTCGTTGTGGATGAACTCTATCGGGTCCTCTATCGTTATTATGTGTGCCGCTCTTGTTTCGTTTATGTGGTTTATTATCGCCGCCAGTGTAGTAGATTTTCCGCAGCCGCTAGTTCCAGTTACCAGCACAAGTCCCCGTCTGTTTTCCGCTATCTTGGAAATTATCGCAGGAAGTCTCGTTTCCTCGAGAGTGGGCACAATGCTCGGGATAATCCTTACCGCTATGTTAAGCATGCCTTTTTGTCTGTATATGTTAAGGCGGTATCTGGCGGAGTCTTCAAGTGAAATCGACGCATCGCACTGCATATTTTCCTTTAATATCCTCTCTTTGTTTTCGTCGAGCAGAACTTTGACTATTCCATCGAGGTCTTTATCCGAAAAGACGGCATCCTCGAATTTTACGATGTTTCCGTCTACTCTAAAAGCCGCTGGAGAGTTCGAGCGGATATGCAAATCCGAGGCTTTGAGTTCACGCATTTTTGAAAGAAGTTCTTTGTAATTCACAGTTCAATACCTTTTTCGCTGTTTCCAGTTGAGATATGCTGGTTTGTCCCATGTCGTTTTGGAGTCGGGGCTCTCTTTTTCGACGGCTTTCGAAACCGATATCGATGGCTTTGGTTGTTTTATTTTCTTGGCATTTGCCGATGGCAGTCCCGACGCCACTATCGTGATTTTCATCCTGTCATCCATCTCGTCGTCAGCCACGGTTCCCATTAAAAGCTCGGCGTCGGCGGCCACCGAGTCCTGCACAAGACTCATCGCCTCTCTAACTTCGTTCATATAAACATTTCTTGATGTGGTTATGTTTACAAGTATCTTCTTCGCCCCGTTTATGGAGGCGTTTTCAAGGAGCGGATTTTCCATGGCTTTCATGCATGCTTTGCGGGCCCTGTCGTCTCCGCTCGCCTCACCCATGCCTATGTGGGATTCGCCGGCATCTATCAGTATTTTTCTGACGTCATTGAAATCCCTATTCATCTCGCCCGGTTTGGTTATTATCTCGGACACGGCCTGAACGGCCTGGCGGAGGACATCGTCGATTATGGCGTATGCCACATCGAGAGGCGTTCTTTCGTCCATAACGAAAAACACTTTGTCGTTCGGAATAGTAATAAGAGTGTCCAGATGTTTTTTTAGTTCGTTGAGTCCGTTTGTGGCCTGCTGTTTTCTCAAAGCAAGCTCGAATTCAAACGGCATGGTGACGACGCCGACGGTAAGTATGTCCATACTTTTTGCCATCTCGGCTATGATAGGCGCTGCCCCGGTTCCAGTCCCTCCACCCATACCAGCCGTAATAAAGACCATATCCGAACCAGTTAAAACTTCTTTTATCCGCTCTTTCGATTCAGACGCGGCTTCCCTCCCTTTTTCGGGATATCCGCCCGTGCCGAGACCCTTTAATATATCTCTTCCCAGCTGTATCTTTACGTTCGCCTCGGACGCCCTGAGAGCCTGAACATCAGTGTTCATCGCTATGAATTCTATGCCAGTCATTTTGCTCCTGACCATGCGGTTTACAGCGTTACCACCGCATCCCCCAACCCCGAGAACTTTAATTATGGCAGGATTGTCTGAAAAATCACCTCTATGTTGCGACATCTTTATTCAACCTCCGTCAAAATGTTTCATCCCACCACTTCGTCAAAGATGATAAAATCGATTTTTTTGCGCCAACGCGCTGTTTCGTAGTTTGTCTCAAATCTCCGAAGTGATACTTAAGTAGACTGATGGCGGTGTAGTATGATGGATTGTTTACTATGCTTGCTTCGCCTTCGACATCGTTGACGTTGCCTATGCGCGCTATGGTTTTGAGAGCGTCTTCGAAGTAGGCGTCAATTCCCTTTAACTGGGAAGCGCCCCCGGTGATTATTACTCCGGCTGAAAAAAGATCGAAGGAATATCCGTCTTTTACTATGGTATCCGAGGCAAGGGTCGCGATCTGGTCCACGCGGGCCTCAATAACATGGACAAGTTCATGTCTCTTTATATCCCTCATCGTCTTACCGTCTAGGCTGATATATTCTATCTTTTGATTCGACTCGCCATTTTTAAGAAGTTTTTTTTCTGCGACACCATATTTTTCTTTTATCTGCGCCGCCGTCTGAATTTTTGTCCTTAGGTTGTGGGCAAGATCTTTAGATATGAAGTCGCCGCCGAGTTCCATTTCCCGGCTTGCCTGAATGTGTCCGCTCTGGTATATCACAAGACCGGTGGAATAGCCGCCGATGTCGATGAGAAGACATCCGAGTTCCTTCTCTTCCTGCGTTACGACGCTTTCGCCAAGAGCGAGGATTCCATAAACGAACTCTGTGATTTCAAATCCTCCTCTCGCTATCGCTTTTTGAAGCGTGTTCATATGGACGCAGGACGCTGTCACCACATGAACGTTCACCTCAAGGTGACTTCCGTCCATACCTACGGGGTTTGTTACGCCGGCCTGCCCGTTCACCGTGAAGGACTGCGGTATCGCATGGACTATTTCCCTGTCGTGAGAAAGTCTTATGTTCATTTTAGCGTTGTCGATTACCCCTTCAACATCTTCAGTTGTAATTTCCTTGTCTGTCCTTGATATGCCCAAAGTGCCATGACTACTGTGCGACTCTATGTGGCTGCCTCTCAACGCCACATACATCTTTCTCAAATCCGCCCCGGCATTTTCCTCGGCTGTCTCAATGGCGTTTTTTATGTCGTCGCTCGCTTCTTTCATGCTTGTTACGACGCCGTTTTTTATGCCCGAACATTCCGAACGCCCTCCTCCGAGCACCTCTATGATTCCGGAGTCGGTAAGCCTTCCTATCACGCAAGCGACATGATTGCTTCCTATATCGACACTCCCTACTATTTCATGTTTCGGCATTTTGTCATCTCCTGATGTTAGCGAATAAGAGCACAAGTTTTGACTCATGCACTTATGCGCCAGTTCCTATCCTCTCCTCTAACGACCATTTTATTATATCTTTTTATTGAGCGGAAATACAACAGCTCTTTTATTTTTCTCAAGGTCGGCAAGGTCTATGTAAGAAATTTCACCAAATCTTTCTTTTGAATCGCTGTAGACGGCTCTGAAACACAAAATTTTGCGCTCGAATTCTTTTTTGTTTCTAACATCGCCCCAGATTACATCAGTTCCGTCGCCCAGACCAGTCCTGAAACCCGGACCCTCCATCTTCACAGTTCGAACCTCTTTTTTGATTTCTGGTGCAAACTCGTCCATCATTTTGAAAAAAAGCGAGAGCGATGGAATTTGCGACACATCTAACCCCAAAACCTCCGGAAGAATCTCGGATTCTTCGTCTGTAGGCGCAAACTCCCTGCCATCGCTATCAATCGCAGTTCTCTTTCCCCCGTTGATTGATATGACCATCGGCACGGCCTCGGCGCAAAGAATTTTTATTCTATCGGGAAATTTCCTTTTAACAGCAATTTTTTTTATTCTTGGATATTTTTCCTTCACTTTCATCCTCAACTTATTTTTGTCAATGGTCCAGATGGAATCGCCCTTTGCCATCTCTCCGACGAGCGCCTTAAGCTCTTCCGCATCTGTTTTGATAGCGCCTTCCAGAATTATTTCTTTAATGGCGAATTTTTCAGATTTCAGATAGGCGGTCAGATTTTTTTTAGCCAACAACCCCAAAGCAAAAATTGACGAAGCGACGAAAAGCAGCAAAAATATTTTTCTTAAAAGAGCGAGTCTTTTTTTCTTTATTTTCGACCGCACTTTCACTTTGAGTTTTTTTCTCATTTTAGCGCAAAGAGTATTTTATCATTTCGAGAATCATCTCTTCGAAACTGAATCCCGATGCTTTCGCTGCGTCGGGCAGGAGTGAAGTTGCGGTCATCCCGGGGATAGTGTTTAGTTCGAGGAGAAATATCTCATTTTTGGCGCTGACCATCAAATCGACCCTTCCGAACGCTTTACATCCGAGGGTTTTGAAGGTTTTTACGGCAAGCGATTGGGCACGCTTGATTATCTTGTGCGGAAGCCTGGCGGGGATTATGTGCTCCGACATGCCGACTTTATATTTCGACTCGAAGTCGTAGAATTCGCCTGCGGGGACTATCTCGATTGCCGTCAGGGCTTTTTCACCTAATATCGCAACCGTAATCTCCGTTCCCTCTATATATTTTTCAACAAGGATTTTGTTTCCGTATCTGCTGGCCAATTTTATGGCACTCATAAATTCGTTTTTATTTTTTACTATTGATACCCCCAAAGCCGAGCCATGGTCAATTGGTTTGACGACGCAAGGCATTGGAAAGCGAAAATCCGCAGGTGAAGTGTCGTCGGATATGACACGCCAATCAGGGGTTGGTAGATTATTCGCAAACATTATTTCTTTCGCTTTTTGTTTGTTCATTGAAAGGGCGCTCGCAAGAATACCAGAGCCGCTGTAAGGAATTTCAAGAAACTCAAGTATGGACTGGACAGTGCCGTCTTCTCCAAACTTGCCGTGCAGAGCGATAAACACAAAATCCACTTTTGATTTTTTTATTTTATCTACCCACTCAAGATTTTTGTTTACTATGATTGGAACATTTTTTATTCCCAGTTTGTTGAGGGCATTTATTACGGCAGTCCCGCTCTTAATTGAAATTTCTCTCTCGGTTGATGGGCCTCCGTAAAGAACCGCGATTCTCATTTTTTTAATTTTTCTCATAGTATCTTTATTTCAAGCTCCAGATTTATTCCGAACTCTTCTTTCACTTTTTTTCTCGCCATATCTATAAGTTCAAGAATGTCTTCCGATTTCGCATTCCCGTTGTTTATTATGAAATTGGCGTGTTCTTCTGAAATCATCGCCCCACCTATTTTTTTGCCTTTAAGACCGCATCCCTCTATAAGCTTTCCTGCAAAATGTCCGGGAGGATTTTTGAAAATGGAGCCTGCTGACGGTTTCAGAGGCTGGGTAACAGACCTGTGGACCATATAGTTGTTTATTTTTTTCAGTATTTCTTCCGGCCTTTTCGGTGTCATGGCAAAAGTCGCTCCGACGACGATGTTGTTTTTGAGTGACGAATTTCTGTACGAAAATACAATTTCCTTTTTTTTCAGAGTCTTATAATTCAGATCTTCTTCAAGCGTCCTCACGCTTTCCATAGCATCGGAGATGCTCCCAAATTTTGTCGCCGCATTTATCACAACAGCCCCTCCGACACTCCCCGGTATGCCGCTTAAAGGTTCAAGACCTGAAAGAGAGTTTTTGGTCGCATATGCCTGAAGTGCTGGCAGAAACACCCCTCCCCCGCAACTCAATTTTGTTTCTTCATGCGATATTTTCTTGAATTCGCCCGAGAGTTTTATTATTACCCCATCGAATCCATCGTCTTTTGCGAGTGTGTTTGAGCCATATCCAAGGAGGAAGTGAGGTATGTTTTTTTCTTTTATGTATTTGTGCAGGTTTTTTAGCTCTTCTTCGCTTTCGGCTTCGGCAAGATATTTTGCGCTCCCGCCCGTCTTAAACGTAGTATATTCCGATAGAGGAACAAAAGTTTTTAGGTTCCCGACTATTTTTTTGAGAGCGTTTTCGATTTCGCCGTCAATCATTTTTTATATACGATGAGTTTACTGATTTCGTCCGAAAGCCTGTAGACATCACCTGCTCCCAGAGTGAGCATTGCATCACCATTCTTTAATTCCGAGGATAGTTTCTTCAAGTCGTTTTTTTCGAACATTTCCACGCAGGCGCCGAGTTTTTTTAATTCATCGAATATCAGATTGCTTTTTATCCCTTCGATCTGTTTTTCTCCAGCCGGATATATCTCCATAAGTTTTACAGAGTCAGCCCGATTAAGAGCCTTCGCTATTTTTTTGTACAGGAATTTCGTCCTCGTAAATCTGTGCGGTTGGAATATAACGATGAGTCTTTTTGGTTTTTTGTGTCTTTTTATTGCGTCGATTGTGGCGGCTATTTCAGTCGGATGATGTCCATAGTCGTCCATCACGACTACCCCGCCTTTGGAGTGTTTTATTTCAAGCCGTCTTGAAACGCCTTTGAATCCCTCAAGAGCGTTTTTGATTTTTTTTGTGTCTATCCCGAGCTCCATGCCGCACACAGCGGCGGCCGTGGCGTTCAGCGTATTATGTATACCTGCAACTCCCCATCTTATATTGAGCAGCTTTTTGTTGTTTCCGAAAATTTCAAAAGATGTGAGACCGCCCGAGTTTCTTATTTTTCTTATATTATAGTCAGCGTCCGGACTCAGTCCGTAAGTCACAAATCTTCTTTTTATTTTCGGATAAAGCGCGCGAATGTTTCTATCATCGGCGCAAAGTATTGAGCAACCGTAGAATGGCACCTTGTTTATGAATTCAATGAATGCCGAGTTGAGATTTTCCATAGTGCCGTAGTAATCCAGGTGATCATCATCTATATTTGTGACTATGGAAACAGTTGGAGAAAGTTTCAGGAAAGACCCGTCGGATTCGTCGGCTTCGGCGACGAGAAACTTGCCTCCTCCGAGTTTGGCTCCGCTTTTGATGTTTTTTAATCTTCCGCCGACAACTATCGTGGGGTCAAGATTTCCTTCTTTAAGTATAAGCGCAGCGAGGGATGTCGTTGTCGTTTTTCCATGAGTGCCTCCGACTGCTATGGTGTATTTCATCCGCGCTATTTCAGCGAGCATCTCAATCCTCGGTATGACAGGAATCTTGAGACGGTGAGATTCGCTGACTTCGGGATTCTTTTTGTCAATGGCTGTGGAAATCACGACAACGTCCGCGTTTTTAATGTTTTTTTTGGAGTGTCCTATAAGGATTTTTGCGCCGGCTTTTCTAAGGTGTTCGGTTGTCTCTGATTTTTTTATGTCACTTCCCGTGACCTTGTATCCGAGATTAAGAAGCACTTCGGCGATTCCGGACATTCCCGAACCGCCAATTCCGACGAAATGAATGTTTTTTATTTTTTCAAACATTGTTTTCCCTGTATAGAAAACCCTTGACGACGAAGACACGAAAATACGAAACAATTCCCCTTTAATTCCCCCTTCTAAATCCCCCTGTATTTACCCTCTGTCAAGAGGAGACAACGGGGTGTGTCGCTTCCCACTTTAATGAAGGGGATTAAGGGGGATTTCGTAGTTCCACCTCATTTTGATTTATATTCCCCAAGCACTGTTGTTTTTATGCCGCCGCGTAGGTTAAATATTAACTCGACTCTCATATATTTTGGCTTTACTCTTTTTACGAGGTCTTCAAGAATTTTATTGACGGCATCCTCGTGCAAAACACCGACCATGCGGTACGAGTGGATGTAGTATTTTAGTGACTTGAGTTCGATTACTTTTTGAGCGGGTGTGTATGTGATATTTAATTGTGCAAAATCCGGCAGTCCCGACCATGGACAAAGGCAAGTAAACTCTTGTGTTTCTATAACAATCTCAATCTTCTTTCCGCTGTAATTGTAAGGCATCGCATGAAGATATTGCGATGAAATTTTGTTAAAGATAAGTTTTTCAAATTTATTTTTCCGCACAGGTGAGATTATATCAAAAAAATCGGCAAGTTAGAAAATGCAGGAAAGATTATTCAAACCAAGTCCTTAAGGAAAGATAATGCCGAATCGACCCGAATCCCTTCAGGCGTCTGATAATTGCGTTTCCCGACGGCATGGAGTTGCCATGCGGGGATGTCAGGAAATTTTTTCTTCAAATAAATGAGCGGTTTGCTTACTGCGTCATCAAACCATTTACATTCTATAAACAATGTGGGCTTACCGTTTTCAGTTATTACAAAATCCACTTCCTGTCCGTCTACATCTCTGAAATACCGCAGTTCCATATCACGCCCTTTTGTATCTTCTTCAAAATGAACCATTTTCAAAAGATGCGACGCTATAAAATTTTCGAACCTTTGCGGCATAGATGCAACAAGCGACCAATCAAAATGATAATGTTTTTTCTCTTTTTTTACGGCACGGATTTGGGGACTCCCGAACGGCATAAGTCGGAAAACAGCATAGAGTCGCTCAAGAATGTTCATCCATTTGGATAGAACTTTATGACTTACCTGCAAGTCCTCGCGTAGAGCGTTCAGCGAAAGAGGACTTCCCACGAGTTCGGGCAGTCGGAGCATAAGCAATTCCAAATTTCCCACGTCATGGACGCGCTCAAGAGACATAAGGTCATCTCTGATAAGACGGGTTCTGTATTCACGGGACCATCTCTTCGCTTCAACCCGCGATTTGCCCAAATATGATTCAGGAAATCCGCCGAGTTCAAGAAGTTCAATGAAGTCCTTTTGCGTCTCAATGCCAAGTTCTCCTACGGACAATGGGTGAAGCCGTAAAAAATGATATCTTCCCTGCAGAGAATCTCCGCCAAAACGGTAAAAATCGAGGCGTGCGCTTCCGCTAACAAGGATTTTTGTTTTTCCACGACGGAAGTCATACAAACCTTTTAAGTAATTTCTCCACGCTCTGTATTTATGAATTTCGTCAAATACAAGTGTATTGCCAAATGGCAGTTCGCGTTTTAAGATATTCTCCCTATGGTCAGGCGCATCCCAGTTGAGATATCCGTCTTTACCACCTAAAATTTGAAGTGCGAGCGTAGTTTTCCCAACTTGCCTCGGCCCCCCAAGAAAAACCATTTTCCGCCGGATGTCAGTTTTTATTTGTTCAAAAAGATATCTTTTCATACTTGCGATAATAATAAGTAACGAGCAACAAGAAAAATGGAATGTGTTATGTTCTCGTTGCTTTTAGATTATTATTTTAACCGCATGTCAAATTTACAAGCGTGTATTTTTACCATGCGAACAAAATACTATTGTTCTGTGACAGAAGTTATTGATAGTAAATCCCCCTTTTATTCCCCCTTTTGTAAAGGGGGGAGGGGGGATTTTTCGTGCTCGTGATTGCAATGAGAGCAGGGTGGCATTATCAAGGACTTAACACAACAGTAGTGGTGAGTAAAAACAAAATATTCAGACAAAGACAAAACATACCACGCCTGTTGGTGCATAAAAGCGCCATAAGAATTTTTTTCGTCCCTTCAAGTGTCGGATTATCCGACTAATTTGTCGAATTCCTCGACGGTCATTGCGGGAAAAGTTGTAAAGCCGATGTTAGTGGATTTTGAAAGTGAAACAGACACCTTCGTCGCTTCTGAGTTTGAAGGAAGGTCGACGATTAGAGCTATATCGTAATTGCCTAATAGCATATAGATGGATATAACCTTGCCTCCCGATTTCTCAATCATTTCAATTGCTCGTTTCGTTCGCCCCGCAGAAATTTCTTTCAATGACTCAGTAGAATACTTTCCAAGCATTAAATACTTTGCCATACTGTATCACCTCCTATTCGCGAAGTTTACCCCCGCACATTTATTGTGCGGGGCTCACCCCCGAATGAATTCGGGGGCTACATAATTCGCTGTGTTCAACTCCCGATAAATCGGGAGACTACAACGTTCGCTTCGCTCTAAACAAAAGCGTCTCTTAAGAGTTTTGATTGCCTTTCATAAGCGTGTCTCGGGTCTTTAGGTTTGCTCATAAGGGATATTTCCTGACAGAGCAGACGCGCGATGTTCATTATATGACGCTCGCGATATTTCGACTCTCTTGTATAAAGCGGATGGTCTCGGTTTATGTAGATTATTTCTCCCTCAAGAAATGACTCGGGTCCGTCAGAGCCGAAGTGGTCGATTATCATTGCAAGATTCATCTGCCCTATTTTGATTTTTTTTATGAGGGCACTCGGAGAAAGTTGTTTCAGACGAGGACGTTTAACGCGAACTCTTTTTTCTTTCTTCGATTTTTCCAATGACTCCACTTGCAGAGACGTTTTCGTTTGCTCCGCTGTATTTCCAACTTCATTTTCCCCTCTGTCTCCAATAGGTAGAAGTCCATGGGGACACCACTCCTTATTTTTCAGAAGTGCGACCTCAATCTTTTGAGTGACTTCTCTCATCGCCCTTTTTACTCTGCTGTTTTCTTTTTCGTCGGAGCGTCTGCTGAACTCATCGTTGACCCAAGAAAAATATTTTTTCATTACGACATTAAATGTCTCAAATTCAGGAGCATCTTTTATAAAATCATTTCTGTCAGTAGTAAGAGGCAAGAAATCAACATTTACTTCGCCTGTGATTTTTGAAAGCAAATCCGGCTCCAAGCCAAAAGACAAGCGTCTGATTGCCACCTGCTTTACTCGAACGAGTATTCCCACCTCGTCGGGTGAGACGATGCGAGATTCGGGCAATATGACTATTTCGCCGTGAACAATTCCATAATCGGTGCCTTCGAGAAATGGAAGTTTTCGCCCTGTAAGTGCCCGCGGCGATAGTTTTTTTTCGTTGAGGTAAACACTGAAACTTGGTGTTTTCAGTGGTAGCGTTTCAATCAGTCGCCTCTCAACATTTTCTAAATCGAATTTTTTTCTTAATCCTTTAAGAATGACCTTTGTTCCGTCGGACAGGGCAGAAGATTGGGCGTCTTCTATTTTTAGTGGGAGTTCCCATTCTGCTGACTTCTGCGACCATTCTTCTTTGTTAAATATTACGGTTGCGGCAAATTTTTTCTTTTTGGTAAACACCTCAAAGTGGTCACAATTTGAAAGCACGGAAAATTTTCCGATGCCAAATTCGCCTATCCGCATTCTGCCAAATTTGGGGCTTTTTGGATTTTCTTTCTTGAAAGGAGAGCCGATGTTGAAGTATTGTTTGAGACCTTCCAAATCCATCCCTGAACCATCGTCTTCCACAACAATTTCATTCTCGCTGATGTTTATTTTTACTCTTTCAGCGTCGGCATCGTAGGCGTTGTTTACAAGTTCGCGCAGCAGTTCGACATTTTCCGTATAAAGACGTTCCCCCACAGTGACCAAATGCGACTTATCTATGGTTACAGGTATCTTTTCCATAAAAATCAGTATGTAGTATACAGTATGTAGGGAGAAAAAACAAAATTCGTCCCCCATCCACTATCCCCTACCTACTACATACTACATACTAATTTAAGCCATTCAATTATTTTGGTTTTTATTTGATGATAGTTATTTCTTGTCAAGACGAATGTTCGGCTGTCGGGCAGATTTTTGATTTCGTCTGTGAATGGTTTTGATTTCAGGCGGATTGTGGCGATGACTTTCGACGGGGAAAGCAACAGTTCATAAATTCTTTTTCTGAATTTCTCCGAAAGAACTTCCATAGAACCGATTTCGTCGATGACCACTATTTTTCCTGATTCTACGGCTTTCTCCATGGCGGATAATCCGAGCAATTCAAGGCAATCTAAATCAACTTTATATTTTTTTAACTTATAGGGCGACTGGATTTTTTTATGAGCAAAAATTTGCGAGTCGCCTTCAAAAGTTTTCAGCAAAAAACCCGCCCGCGAATTATTTTCAATTATTTCTTCTGTATAAAAGCCGCCGAGTTTTTTTGGATAGAGCGAAAAAATTTCTTTTATGAGCGTCGTCTTGCCGCAACCGGGATTTCCCGTTATAAAAAGATTTTTGAGCATTTGCCTAAAAATGATGTCTCGGAGTACTCGTTTTTTAGCATTTTAGCACAGCGTCAGCATACCCTAATTATTTTTATGACGCTATAAAATTTTATGCGACAGCATACTTATTCTTAGGAATCAAACATAAAATAATTCCCGCAGCGGCCATGACTCCCGCGGAAATAAAAATCGGTGCATAACTTCCTGTTGCATCAAATATTGCCGCGCCTATCGTCGGAGATAGAGCGCCGACACCAAAAGCGGTGAATACCATTCCATAATTGGCTCCGAGATGCTTTGTGCCAAAACATGAAGGGGTAATCGCGGGAAACCATTTTCTGTCGGGAGGAGCAACGCAAGCGTAAGTCAAAGCACAAGCCGTTCCGCCGATAATGCCGTAGGTTACCACAAGCCACCACGAATAAGGTAAACGGCTCACTAATGCCGCTAATCCATAAGCCACAAAAAACAAAATTGCGCCGGCCATCGAAACTTTTCTCGGACCAATTTTATTCTGCATCTTTCCGGCGGGAAACATAACCAAAGCAAATACCACCATAAAAATTGTAAATGGAAGTAACACTTCCGCTTTCGTCCATCCAAATTTATTAATCATAGGAACAACAAAAACGCCCCATGCGTAGGAAAATCCTCCCATAAGAGTAAGAAGAAATCCAGCGAAAGGAACACTCCATCTCGATATTACATACTTTCTCATTTTTTTTATTTCGAAACTCGCTCTATTATTTTGAGAAATTCTTTTTCCGATTTAGCGCCTTCGAGAATTTCCTTTTCGTTTATTATGATTTTGGGCACAGTGCGGACATCATACTTCATTGCAAGTTCCATAAACTCCGAAGCGACGAGCATCTGCGACGATATGTTTTCGCTTTCATAAGCAAATTTATTAGCAAGTTTTACGACTGGTGGACAATAAGGGCAGGTCAATGTTACGAATACTTTTATGTCGATTGGCTTTGAGATTTTTTTAAGAATTTCCTTCGATTTTGCGAGAAGCCCGCTCTCTCCCGATGAGACCATCTTGAGAGTTTCTATAAATGAAGAAAACTCATGTCCCGCCGGTATTCCAAAAAATCTTATGCCACAATCTCTTTTTGCAGAATCAAGAATCGCTATCGCGGGGGTTTTGTCTATTTTGTATTTTGACGCCTCGGTTTTTTGCAAGTCAATGTCGAAAACTGACACTTTTATCTTTCGCGAAATCGCCGCAATTTCTTCAAGCATGTCTTCCGTATCTTTACAGTGTTCGCATTTTTCAGACGATTCTTTAAAAAAAATCAAGTTCACCTCGTCTTTGAGTGATTCAAAATCTTTCTTTAGTTGCTCTGTAGTTTTTTCATTCAGTATCGCCATATCCCTCATCAGTGGTGTTTTCGAGGAATGCAATTAAGTTGCTTTATGACGGAATTATATCAAAATTTTATGCCAAGAGAAACTTCTTATTTTTTATTCACCAAATATCTGTAGGCGCCGAGCGCGGCTTTTGCACCTTCGCCGGCGGCGACGATTATCTGCTTTTCGGTGACTGATGTTACATCACCCGCGGCAAAGATACCATCAGCCGATGTTCTCGAGCTGCAGTCGACGAGAATCTCGCGGT
Organism: Ignavibacteria bacterium; assembly: GCA_041694835.1. Lineage (GTDB taxonomy): Bacteria > Elusimicrobiota > Endomicrobiia > PHAN01 > PHAN01 > JBGFRZ01. The sequence goes on along the minus strand of JBGFRZ010000042.1, from coordinate 8,029 downwards.
TTTCGTTGAGTTCCAGCAATCCTTCGGCAAAATCAGAGTTCGGCACGAGCCCAATTTCTATAAAAACCCCGCTGACCAGTAGAGTCTTTGTTTCACCAGATTTTGATTTTATCGTTATACTTTCGACGGAATTTCCCCCGCCGATTTCAATCACAGAATAACCGAACATTTGTTCGGGGCGAACATTTGTTCGCCCAGTTGATTTGATTTTTTTCTGCAAAATCGGGTCGCCTTGAAGGGTGTCAAGATTGTTGATTAGATAAATCTTCCTTGCGATTTTCATCAAATCGATTACCGAGGTAAGAGCGGAATTTCCCCCGCCGATTACGGCGACATCCTTATCTTTGAAAAGCGGGGCATCGCAGGCGGTGCAGTACGCCACGCCTTTTCCCACGAGTTTTTTTTCGCCCGGCACGCCGAGTTCTCTGTATCTTTTGCCTGTGGCGATGATGAGTGTTTTTGCCCTGAATTTTTTTCCACTCTTTGTGCCGACGGAAAATCCTTGTTTTTCCGCAAAAATTTTTTTGGCGATATCTTTTTCCAAAATAGCGATGGGAAACTGCTTCATTTGGGTTGAGAACTTTTCAGAAAGGTCGTTTCCGGTTATGTACTGATACCCCATATAGTTTTCTATGGCGACCGTAAGGAGCGGCTGTCCGCCGATGTTTTCCGTTATGAGAAGCGTCTCGAGCATTTTTCTTGAGGCATAGACAGATGCCGTCATTCCCGCCGGCCCTCCTCCCAGTATAATGAGGTCATAAAGTTTTTCCGCGGACGGTTTGACAGTATCGGCTATTTTTTCGTAGTTTTGACCGTCAAGAAAAAAATCAAGAGGCATATTATTTCTCCCAAACGCCTGCTATCGTGTGCTTGCAAAATCTGCATCTGCCGTCTCTGATATTGTTCTCCAAAATTCCAAAGTGAACTCTGTGTATTAGTCGTCTGTCGCACTCAGGGCAGAAGGTTGAATTTTTTTTGTGCCCTGGAACATTGCCGATACTCACATAATTTATTCCGATATCTCGTGCTATTTTGTAAGCGTCTTCAAGCGTCTTAATCGAAGTGGCGGCAACACTCGTAAGACGATAATTTGGAAAAAATCTTGAAAAGTGGAGTGGAACATCGGGACCAAGATTTTCCTTGACCCAAACACACATTTTTCTAATGTCTTCCATATTATCGTTGTGGTCCGTTATGACAAGATAAACAATTTCAAGCCAGACGCCGCTTTCTTTTATTGTTTTTAAGGTCTCAAGGACTGGTTCGAGTTCTCCCGAAGTAATCTCGCGGTAAAATTGAGCGGTAAAACCCTTGAGGTCGACAGCCACGCCGTCCGTATATTTAAGTAGTTCGAGAAGTGGCTCTCGAGCCATTGTGCCGTTTGAGTGCCAGATGATATTAACCCCTTCCCTTTTTGCGATTTTTGCGACATCGTACACATATTCGTAGAAAGATGTTGCTTCGTTGTAAGTAAATGAGATAGTAGGCAATCCCTTTCTTTTCGCTATCCTTACCAGTTCTTCGGGGGAAAGTTTGTATGTCTGGAGGTCTTCAACCGAACTCTGAGAGAGATGCCAGTTTTGGCAGTGCCTGCATGTGAAATTGCATCCGGCGGTGCCGACGGCAAGCATATTGCTTCCAGGCAGAAAGTGATGCATTGGTTCTTTTTCGATGGGGTCGATGTGGACCGCCGACGGACTGCTATGGACTGTGTTTACAAGTTTTCCGCCCACATTTTGTTTGTTTCTGCAAAAGCCCCTTCTGCCTCTTGATATCACGCATTTTCTGAAACAAATTTCACACTTGACCGCGCCGCCTCTTAATTTCTGATAGAAGAGCGCTTCTCTCGTCGGTGCTTCCTGTTCAGTGGAAAAAATTAAAGGAGAAAAAACAAGCAAAGATATAAAAACGAAAAGTAAGAGTTTCATTAGTTGTTACCTTACATACATGCTCGCTTGAAATTTTAACATCATCGGTAACATAGCGAATTATGCGGTTATGTTTCAATAACCAAAAACATCTATCACGCGGATGAACACAGAAATCTAATTGGACGCGGATAAACGCAGAAAAGACAAGATTTGTGATTTAATCTGCGTTTATCCTGAAAATCCGCGTCCCATTTATTGTTTTCTCTTGAAAAATAGCCAGTTTTTTCCGTTTGTATTTATTAGTGCGTATTTTCCAATAAGTTTGTTTCCAAAAAATTCGAGCAGTATCTCCCTATCTTTAATTTTTTCAAATGAAATCTCGCCTTTATCCCAGATTTCGACGGTGCCTGCGCCGTAATTTCCTTCCGGGATGACGCCTTCAAAATTTGCGTATGAAAGCGGATGGTCTTCGACTTGGATAGCGAGTCGCTTGATATTTTCTGTCGTCGGGGGTTCTTTTGGGATAGCCCAAGACTTCAACACACCGTCTATTTCAAGACGGAGGTCCCAGTGAAGATGCGACGCGTTGTGTTTTTGAATTACAAAAATCGGAGTTTGATTTGTTGTTTGCGCAGTGGTTGCAGATTCGGGTTCGGGGGTTTGAGCGAATTTTCGTTTCCTGGTGTATTTCTTTAAGTTATTTTTTTCTGACATAGCCCTTGAGTTTATTGCCCTCTTTGAAAATGCCGAGGAACTTTTCACCGGAGAGTTCGCACCAGTTCGGGAGATCTTTTTCAAATCCGGGGTCATCGGCAAGTACCTCAAGCACTTCGCCGGATTGCATATTCTCAAGTTCAAGTTTTGTCTTCACGACGGGCATAGGACAGTATAGCCCGGTACAATCAATGGTTCTATCCGCCTTCATATTTTTTATATAAAAAGATTTACTTTCGAATTTTTTGCTTCGGCGAGATATGTCGACGCACCTGCAAACTCGGAAACTTCGGGTATCAAAGCATCTCTGTCAAGCCCGAGCACTCCGCAACTGGTTGTGCACGCTATATACTTTACGCCCAATTGTCGTGAGAGTTTCATTAGGTCAGAGAGCGACGCCATGTTGGATTTTTTCATCAATATTTTCATCATCACAGGGCCCAGTCCGAAAATGTTCAGTTTAGATATAGGAAGTTTTGATGTGCTCATAAAATTAAACATTCTTTGAAGGATGTTTTGCGATTTTGTCGTTGCAAAGCGTGATTTTTTCAACACATTAAGTCCCCAAAAAGTAAAAAATATAGAGACAGCCATATTGCTCGCTGCAGCGGTCGTCGCAAGTGTGAACGCTGCAATCGCTTTGTCCAGATCACCCGAAAAAAGGATTATTGTCATTTTCTCTTTTTGTTCGAGCATAATATCCCCATCGAAAACACCAGTGGTTAAAAATTTCCTTTCTTGTTGCTTTTTCGCCCGATGTTTCTATCGTCTTTTGTGGCAGATAATCAAAGCAAGGACTTCAGAGAAAGCGATAGGGGGAATTAATTCCCCCCTACCCTGTGAAAAGTCCGAGCTATGCTAAACGGCGGTAAGGTTGTTCGTTTAACTATCTGGCAATCTCAACTATAAAAGCCGCCTCTCTCGTGGTACCGTCCACAAGAGTAACTACGACTCCGATTGAACTTGGCATTTCAATTTGAGGCGCTCTGACAACTTCAATGTTTGCCGATTGGTTATCGAGCGGGGTGATTCTTAACTCGGCGCCCATCGGCGGGGCCGGTGTCGCTCTCCAGTTCACTCTTGCGTCCGGGGGGAGTGTAAACAATTCGCCTCTTGTAGCAGTATCCTGACTCAAAGCGCGCAGATGCACGGTGATGGACGCTCCGACACTCATTCTCTCGACATCAAGTGTCCTGGTTGTAGCCGGATCTTTAAGAAACACGGGCACAAATAACTGCGGAAATGCCCTGACTTCTGCGGCCGGTTCTACAACTGGCGCTTCTTGAACAACCGCCGGGGGTCTTACCACCGGTCTTGTACAACCGACTAAAAACGTGACTGCGACTAACAAAAACATCATTACGGCAGTTCTGCTTTTCATAACAACCCTCCTTTTCATTTTTTGCATACTATGCATTTTGATTTGTCTACTTTGCATATTAATCCGCATGTGCGCTTTTCTACTTGTTTCATCATCTCAGTCCATTGTTTCCCTGCTGTTTCGGGCTCGGCGATAGCTCTTTGTTGCCAGTTGGCAACCCATTCACCATATTTTTCTTCTATTCCCGCGTACTTTTCGTGAAGTTTTCCAAGTTCTTCGCCCAACTTGAGAGATTTTTTCTCGTATATTGCCGAGAGAGCCGCTGTTTGCGCCTTGTATTCTATAAAGTCGGCGTCGGTAAAAGCCCTTCCGACTTCGGCTGGTTGAACACCCTCTTGAACCTCGGCTTCTTCGGCTTTGGGCGCACAACCTAAAAATGCGACTGCGACTAACGAGAACATCATTACAACAAATCTACTTTTCATGACAACCCTCCTGATATTAGTACACAAGTGCATTAGTCAAAACCTGTGCCCTTGTGCCTTGTGCTCTTATTCAACACCCACCATCTACAATCTGGCGGCTACTGGACTGTACCCCAAAAACTGGACACCAAATTTAGTATAATGGGATTCTTTTTTTTCCTCAATCCCCGGCTTTTCCTTACTTTATACCGTAACCGGGTTTTCTTACTTTTTTATGTCTGACGAGCAAAGCGAGGAGTTTTGCGGTCTGATTGAAACTTTTAACCGTTAAGAAACTGCCCTTTAAGTGAAAAAGATGGGTTTTTAAACAAACTTATTTTACCAATTTTTCCAAACCCCCCAACTTTTTAAAACCGCGGTTCTTTTCTCGGATTACTTCTTTTTCAGTTCTCTTTTAAGTTTAAAGTCGGCTTTTACCGGACGATCTTCTTTTACTTCAACTTCCACCACTTCGGCAATATAGCCGAACTTCCAAACTTTAACGGTATATTTTCCCACCGGTAAAAGGTCGGTTTGATAATTTCCGTTGTCGTCGGTATAAACCCGGGCCAACTCGTTATTTCCCCGCATAATTTTTACAACTGTTTCAAACATCGGCCTATCGCCTTCTCTTGTAATTTTTCCGGCAATATAATTTTCCAGCTTTTTAACGGGAAGTAACGGCTCAATCGTTTTTACCGGCTCGGACCGATTTTCGGCGGGTGGAGTGGCCGGTTTCGCCGCCGCCTCATCGTCAGTTTTCGCCTTGCCTAATAACGCCGTTAAACTGAAGCGAAATGTATTGCCCAAATCACCGTAAGGCACCCATGCGAAATCCAACCCGTAATTTTGAAAAACAAATCCCGCACCAGCGGACAAACCGTCAATCGCATTGTAGCCCTTCGTATTCGTTTTGTATCCGACACGAGCCGCAACGGAAGCATTTTGTGAAAGTTTGCAAAAATATTCGGTTCCGACATTTCCGTAAACATCGTTGTCGGACGGTTTATTAACATCAACGGCAACGGTCAACCGATGAACGGACGAAACGATGGCCGGATACGAACATCCGGCTTTTATGTTCAGAGGCAGCGATTCTTCCTCCGAAACGAACTTCATTTTCGTCCCGAGGTTTTGAACCGCAAACCCCAGTTTTAACTTTTTACCCATAACTTTTAACTCATCGTATATTCCGCCGATATCTACCGCAACTGCCCAATCAGATTCGTTCTCCAATTTCGAAGAAATATATTTTATATTTCCACCCATTTGCAATCTGAAATCCGCAATCCGCAATTTCCGCGCATATGAAATCGTTCCCGCCATATCGTACGGCTTGTAGGTTTCGTTGAGCTTTACATCATTTACATCGTATTTTTCTATTGATTTCATTGAGAGATAATTCGCCCCGATTCCAATCGTGCCGAAACGACCGGGATACGCAATCGCCAAATGTTCGTAATTTATGTCCTGAAACCAGATGGCATGCATAACTGATATTTCGGCTCGGCTTAAATGCGCAAGACCGGCGGGATTCCAGTAAATTGAATTGACATCTTCGGATACCGCCCCCGTGCCTCCCATCGCCATATTTTTTGCACCTATGCCGATTTTCAGAAACGATGCAGTGGTTGTACCTGCTCCTCTTGCAAAGAGCGAGTAAGCGAGTAAGGAGGTGAGGAAGTAAGTGAAAATCAAAACCGACAGAAAAATTTTAATATTTCTCACGACTTTCTCCTTCGGCTTCCTATTAAGCCATATAAAAAAATACCGACCTCTTCGACTTTTTTAAATATATTATCCTCTGAAGATATGAAATTTGGCTCTTCTCCAAATGTTGTTGTAACATTGGGTAAGGATTTTGCAATACCTAAAAACAAAGTATTTTCGCTCATTCTCGTCCCGATAAATCGGGAGCGAGGTAATCAATCGTTCACACTTGATTAAACCCGCTCAAACACTTTGTTTTTATACGCACAACAAAAAATGGAGGAGACCCTGAAATTTAAACGTTTGGATATCTTTAATTTGTGTATCCAACTCACTTTATGTGGTTTTTTCACTAACCCCCTTACTCCCTTAATTGCTCACTCGCTTACCTGATGACTGCGAACTTACCCTTTGCTTTGTTGCCGGAATTATCCGTTATTAAATAGATATACACCCCCGATGCCAGTTTCTCTCCCCTGTCGTTGACAACATCCCATGAAAGCTCGCCCGTCGGAGTATCTTCTTCCGTGCTGCGAACAAGTTCGCCGGCAATACTATACACCCGTAATTTCGTATGCGTTGTTAGACGGGAAAATGTTATTTTTGTATGCCCCAGACCGGAATTCGGTTTATACGGATTCGGATAACAATGGGCTTTTGTTAAATCGTTTTCAAGTTTCGCCGATGCGAATGCACCGACGGTTGACTCCAGCGCATAATCCCCGCCGGCCATTCTCGTTGTCCCGATACTTTCGCCGAGAGAACTCACCGCGGCATACTCGCCGCCGATAATGCGGGAAGAAATCCCTACCAACTTTCCGAAATATATCGACAGAGCGCCGCCGGTCATTGCAACGGCAACGGCAAAGCCGACTCCTGTAACGGAAATTAAACTTAAAATTAAACCGATTCTTTTATACATAAAATCCCCTATGAAATCCTTTTCATCCCGATTTTAATCGGGACTATTTATTTCATGTTATGCTTCGAGTTTAGTCGCTCCGATTAAAATTGAAGCAGACTCTCACATATCTTAACCGTAAATTGCGTAGTTTTTTACCGGGTTTCTCACTTACATTTTTATCAGTACTTTACCGCTCGCCAAAAGCCAGCCGAGTTGTTTGCCGTCTTTCGTAGAAACCTTTCTGCCAACTATATCTATCTGGTCCTTGTTAATGTTAAGTTGACCGACAAGTCCGACAAGAACAAAGTCCTTTTCCATCTCTTCGTCAGATTTATCAATCGGTCTGTTACCGACAAAACCCGGGTTTGACGAGCATATACCTACGATAACATCACCGACAACATATTTTCTTGCTTTACCAGTTTGAACATTCAGTCCGACAACATCGCCGGGATTTATGCCGTTCTCCTCTTTCTCAAACCATTCTGCGTAGTCGGCGCCGCCGGATTGAGTACCGCCATTAAAAAATCCCTTACCCGTCGCATCTATCCGAACGATATTTTTTGTGCCCGTTGAAATGACTAAAATGTTGTTTGCTGAATTTCCGGCAATACCGTCTATAACCACATTATATGATGAAACCGTAAGTGTCGGTGTGGTTCTGTCAAACCCAACCATAAAAGTTTTTGCAGTATTGTTAGTAAGACGACTCGCATCACTAATACCTTTACCAATAGCAATAGTATTAGCTGCAGGACCTGCTGTTACAAACTGACCAATTGCGGTTGAGTAATCCCCGCTGGCGGTTGTTTCCCTTCCCATTGCGGTTGAGTTAACCCCGCCGGCTGTTGTGAGCACTCCCATTGCGGTTGAGCCAAGCCCGCTGGCTGTTGTGTTATCTCCCATTGCGGTTGAGGCGGCCCCGCTGGCGGTTGTGTTCGCTCCCATTGCGGTTGAGTAAGTGCCGATATTTGCATCATCCCATTGTGTAGTAGCAACAAAACCTGCTCTGAAGGCTCTTTTTGCAGGATACCACATCAGCCGT
>JBGFRZ010000030.1:0-8448 GCA_041694835.1 Ignavibacteria bacterium | reverse complement strand
TTGTTTTCGTCAGAAATATTATAGCAATTCCGGAGAGAAAATGCAAATGTTTTATCGTCGGATTTACCGACGAGAATTATTTCAAAGAACTAAAGAGGGTTTTTCAACGCTCTCATAATAAGAACATTGACGCTTCGCTAAAACCTGCCACGGAGTAGAAATAGGACGCAGATTTACAGGATTATCGCAGATTAAAAACTTTACCACGAAATCACGAAAATTAGAAATCACAAAATTCTTTACAAGTATTTTCGTGTTTTCGCGCTTTCGTGGTTCAAATCTTTTTTCATCTGCGTTCATCTGCGTTCAATTATTTTTTAGTACGCAGATTTTCGCAGATTTGATAGATATTAAAAACATCTGCGCCAATTTTGTCAACATCAGCATTGAGCCGCGTCCAAAAATAAAAAAGCGGTTGTAGAAATAGGACGCAGATTTACAGGATTATCGCAGATTAAAAACTTTACCACGAAATCACGAAAATTAGAAATCACAAAATTCTTTACAAGTATTTTCGTGTTTTTGCGCTTTCGTGGTTCAAATCTTTTTTCATCTGCGTTCATCTGCGTCCAAAAATAAAAAAACGGTTAATGAGTTTTAGTGAAGCGTCAACAATCTCATAATAATTTTGCTAATCAAAACGCATAAAAAATCGCATAAGCCATATAAGGTGTCGGTGTAAGCGGTTAGTGTAAGTAAGGAATCGGCCGCGAACACCTGACACGCACATACTAAAAAGAGGAGGATTTTATGTCCAGGTTGTCTTGTCTTGTTTGTTTTTCTTTCCTTTTAGTTTCGTTTTTCGGTTGTGCTACGGCGCCCAGGAAGCCCGAATGGATTACGAAAGGTTCCGCAGCATTTAAGGGCGAGAAAAAAGCCCTTTACGGGGTGGGGCTTGCGGAAGGGATAAAATCGGAGGCGCTGAGAAGGACGACGGCTGATAATCGCGCTATAGCGGAGATTTCAAAACAACTCTCCGTTATGTCGACATCCCTTATGCGCGATTATATGAGCTCCGCGAATGTGACCGAAGAAGAAAAGTCGGCGGGAGAACAGTATGTCGAAAATACGGTTAAGACATTCGCGTCCAATGTCATTTCAGGCGTTAAAATAATCGACAGATTGGACGACGGCAAAAAGACATATTCCCTTGCCACGGTAAACCTTGACGATTTAAAGTCAATGACGGATAAAATCCAACAGCTCAGTCATCAGGTGAAGGAACACATAAAAGCGAATGCCGAGAAGGCTTTCGACAAATTGGAAGCCGAAGAGCAGAATCGCTTGAAGTGAGCGATATTCCCCGCCTTGGACGGATGTGACAATAAGAAATCCGACTGCCCGCCGTCAGGCGCGGCAAGGATTTCATAGATTTCATAGGAGGTAATTTTATGAGGTCATTATTCGGAGTTTTTTTGGCTTCGATTTTTCTTTTTGGCGTTATTTCCTGCAGGACGACGCCCAAAGTCACAAGGGTCTCTCCCGAAGAACAGATTGACCTGAGCGGAAACTGGAACGACACCGATTCCCGCCTTGTTTCGGGAGAGATGATAAAAGACGCTCTCGCTCGGCCATGGATAGATGAGTTTGTGTCCGTAAAAAAGGAAAAACCCCGCGTTATAGTTGGAACAGTTCTCAATAAAAGCCACGAACATATAAGCACGGAAACATTCATCAAAGACCTTGAGAGGGAGCTGATTAATTCCGGAAGAGTGAAATTTGTAGCGTCAAAACAGCAGCGACAGGAAATCCGCGATGAGCGTCTTGACCAGGCGGAACATGCAAGGATAGACACCGCAAAAAGCATGGGACAGGAATATGGTGCGGACTTTATGGTCAAGGGACAGATAAACACCATTATGGACGAAGCCGGCAAAATCCAGTTGAAATATTATCAGGTGGAGCTTGAACTTATAGATATTCTTACGAATGAAAAAGTTTGGATAGGTCAGAAAAAGATAAAAAAAACGGTAGACAGACCGAGACATAAAATGTGAAACCAACCGTCGTCTTGCTTGCGGCACTATTTTTTTGCGGCTGCGCAACCACCGGCGTATATCACAGAAAATTGACCGAACTGCTCAAAGAGGGCGATTACTCAAGCGCTGCCGCTCTGTGCGAATCTTCGTTTCAGGAGATTTATGGGAGAAAGGATGAACTGCTTTACCACCTTGACATCGCTTTTTTATACCATCTTTCCGGGGATTACCAGAAAAGCAACGAGCACTTTGAAAGAGCCAAGCGCATAAGCGCCGAGCATTTTACAAAAAGCATAAGCGCGGAAGCGGCCACGCTTCTCGTAAGTGACAACATTCGTCCTTATTACGGCGAGGATTTTGAAAGGGCGCTCATACATGCCTTTTCTGCGATAAATTACTTTCTTATGGGTCAAAAGGATTCAGCGTTGGTTGAGGCGCGTCAGGTCGACCACTTCTTGAACACCCTGCGAGTTAATTACGGTCAAAAATCAACTTACAAAGAAGACGCATTCGCAAGATACCTCATGGGTATTTTTTACGAGAGCGCAGGTGAAATCAATAACGCTTTCATTTCGTACAGAAAAGCTCTTGATGCTTATATGGAATATACAAAAACATATCTAACCCCTGTCCCGGAGAGGGTTGTAAAAGACACATATAAAACAGCAGCCATTCTCGGGTTTTCGGATGAATTAAAATACATAAGAAGAAAATATCCATCCATTAGTTTGCGAGATAAAAAAGAAAAAAATGGCGAAGTTGCAATTTTGATTTACATGGGGCTGTCGCCGGTTAAGATAGACAGTTTTTTTGAAATCAGTTTCGCACAAGCGTGGCTTTATGTAGGTAAGGTTGAGGCGGGGGATGACGAAGTCGGTGAGGTCGAAAAAGCAAAAAGGCTTGCTCGCTCGATAGCTTCGGAAGAACAGGTCGTAATGGCTTTTCCGAAGTACGTCGATTCTCATTATAAGGTTGTGAGAGTGGTATGCGAAGTAATGACAAGCAGCGGTATCATAGAAACCGCCGGAACACGTTTTGAAATGGTCAAAGACATAGGTTCGATAGCAAAAAAAAGCCTTGATGAAAGGATAGACAGAATAAGGATAAGAACGATAGCGAGGGCTGCTTTGAAGTTTGTCTTGTCCCGCCAGATAAGCGAAGGTATTGAGAAAAAATCCGACAAGGCGATTGGCTGGTTAGTTAATAAAGTCCTTTCGGGTATTTCAGCGGCCACCGAGTTAGCCGATAAGAGATCGTGGCGCACTCTTCCCGATAAAATATTATTGAACAGAATGTCACTGCCGGAAGGCAGATATGATTTGAGACTGATTTTTTACGATATCCACGGCGACAAAGTCACAGAAAGACTCTTGAGGGATGTCGAGGTTTATTCGGGTAGAATCAATTTTAAGTTATTTCGCGTTGCTTTATAAAACAGAGGTGTTTTATGAAAAAATTTTTTTGCGCAATGTTTTTTCTGATATTGGGCATTTCTTCCGCTGAAGGTAAAAAGCCCGATTGGCTTAGCGGGAAGAGCAAAAAATATCCCGAAGAAAAATATTTGATAGGTGTGGGAGTGGGCGCAAGCATGGATGTGGCGAGAGAAAATGCGCGTGCCGAGATTTTGAAGATTTTCAAGGCGAAGATAACCCAGAGTGTTGAAGAGGTATCAAGGGAAGAATCTAAAAAGAAAACAGGCGCAAAAGAGGTGTTTTCAAGCGTGTCAGTTGAGCAAAGAACGAGTGTTTTCGTTGATGACGTTTTGGAAGGGATAGAGATATCGCAGGTCTGGCACGACAGAAGAAATAAGACATATTATAGCCTTGCGGCGCTCGACAAAAAAAAGTTCAAAAGGAATCTGATGTCGCAAATAACGGATATGGATGAGAATATATTGAGCCATTTGAAGCGCTCAAAAACAGGCGCTTCGAAATTGGAAGGATTGAAGTATCTTTCGCGGGCCAGGAAACTTTCCGAAAAAAAGGAGGAGATGAGGGCGAAGCTTCGTGTGGTGGAAGATGTTTCGCTCCCCATTCTTCTCGACGAACTGTCGGCGATTAGAATCGAAAGTATGATGGAAAAAATAAAAGATGAATTCTTGTTTTGTGTGATTACCGATGACGAAACGACCGTTCTTAAAAAGATTTTATCCGAGCGGCTTTCGGATTTGGGTTTTAAAGTTGTCGGTGATGCATCCCTCGCTGATTTAATTGTGAATGCCAAATTGAATGTCGTCCCTTTGCATAGGGAGAAAACACACTGGAAGTTTTACACCTGGAGCGGCCATTTCGAAATAAAGGAAAAAGAAAAGATAATATCAAGCGCTACAATGTCGGGCACGGAGTCGCATCCCGACGAAAAAACAGCTTTTGAGAAGGCGAAACTTGCAGGCGAAAAAAGCATTGCCGATGTTTTTGAGGTAAAATTGAACGATATTCTTGAAAACTAAGTGCGTGAGCCTCTCGGAGAGGCTCTGGTATACGATATTTAGGGGAGCATTTAATGATTAAATCTATTGCAATCTTCAGGCTGATTTTGTGTCCCGGCGACACAAAAACAGGTTTAACAAAACTTCTTGTCCTCAACGCAGCGCCGATAGTTGATTTTTTTTCATCTTTTATAAAACTTACCGATCCTTTTTGAGGCTTTGGCTCGGCGTAGATACCACACAACAGATTTTTTGCGCATCCGACGGCAGGTTTGTCAAATAAAACGCCTATATGAGACGCGATCCCTATTTTTCTCGGATGCGATATTCCTTGCCCGTCGAAAAGAATTACATCCACGTTCTTTTTTATTTTTTTGAGTAGTGAAATCAGTGGCGGCCCTTCCCTGAATGAGAGGTAGCCGGGGATATAAGGAAAAAGACCTTTGATGGATAATGTTTTTTTGAATTTCTCGATCAATTTAAGTTCGGGAAAACTCATTATAACGATTGCTGCCGAGACTTGATTCTGTTTAAAAGAAACATCGCATGCGGCTATAGTTTTTATTTCTTGAAGCGAAAGTTTGGAAGTCGTGACAACTTTTTTTGAAAGCGCATTTTGGATTTTTTTTGCTTTTTCGATGGAGATTTTCCAGGGATGAGTGATTATTATTTTCATAATGTTCACCAGGTTTCAACCCCGTTTTATCGGAACAAACTCCGCGAACGGTGAAACAAAATTGGTAGCAGAACGTCTAAATCTGTCTCGATGGAAATGGCAGGGTAGGAATTTGAACCTATGTGGACACATGGTCGTCCCAATAGAAATGGGCAGAGTAGGATTTGAACCTACGTAGACCCAAGGTCGCCAGATTTACAGTCTGGTGCAATTGACCGCTCTGCCATCTGCCCGCCTGTATTGGGATGTTCGAATATCCGACAATGATATTATGAGAGCGTTGAAAAACCTCACCACAGAGGCATTCACCCCGGTAGAAAGGATTTTTCTAACGGGGCAAGGAGAACACAGAGAAAAAACTTTACCACGAAAGCACGAAAGTTAGAAATCGCGAAAAAAGTCCCCGATTTCGCGTTTTCGTGTCTTCGTGGTTCAGAGTTTTAATAACACAGAACTCACATCTTCGCGGGTGATTTCTCTGTGAGGTTCTCATTTTTCTTTGTGTCTTTGTGGTAATATGGCTTTTTTCAATAATCTCATTATATTAAAAATCCGCATTATAGTCAAATAGGCATTCCAATAACAATCATAGCTCTTATCGGAATAGTCGCACAGATTGAATCGCTCATAGTCTTTTCCGGGAATAATAATGAGCAATCGGGTTGTATTTGATGGTTTCGGCGATTATATTTTCTGTCGAATGGCCGAGATGGGCAAAAACACTCCGCCTTTTTTACGATTAAGACGATTTTTATCTTTTGACTTCATATATGATTACCGCGATTCATAAGTTTCCCGATTTTTCCGAAATAAAACTCGAACAAAAAAGCGTATTCAATGGTTATTTTTCGAATCTCAATCCACGGATATCGGAGTTCTGTTTTGGCTATCTTTTCAGTTGGCGCATTCCGCTGAAACTCTCGGTCACTTTGCTGAATGATAATCTCTGCGTTTGCGGTTTTATCGACAACTCCCCTTTTTTCTTCCAGCCGATAGGGACAAACAATATCGAAGAAACCGGAGTCGAATGCCTGAGATTTTTGAAAGACAAATACGGTTCGGGCGGAATTATAAGCGCCGCCGAGGAATTTTCGATGAAAATCGCAGAGAGATATCGGGGCAGATTAAAAATAAGCGAAGAGAGAAATTATTTTGATTATGTATACAAAACCGAAGATTTAACCATGTTGAAAGGCGAAAGATATCAGAGCAAGCGAAATTTCATAAACAGATTCAAAAAAAACTATAACTTTGAGTATAAAAAATTTAACGTGCAAACCAGACAGATGTGTCTCGATTTTCAGAAAAATTGGTGCGATATGAAATCGTGTTCGGGAACCACTTCTCTTATAGACGAAAACATAGCGACTGTTGAGCTGCTTAAAAACTTTGACGAGCTCGATCTTTGCGGGTATGCGATTGTCGTTGGTGGAGACGTTATCGCTTTCTCCGTGGGCGAGAGGTTGAATAAAGATACTTTCGCTATACACATAGAAAAGGCGAACACCAAATATCAAGGCTCCTACCAGATAATGAATCAAATCACCGCGCAGGAAATAAAATCGATGGGATACGAATTTATAAACAGAGAAGAGGATCTTGGACAATCGAATTTGAGAAAATCAAAGAAGTCATATTACCCTATGTGTCTTATCCGGAAATTCCGTATTGTTATTTTGTGAAGAAAAATGGTTTTCAGGGTTTCACAATTTTTTGCCTTGAAATAAAGAAAGTAAATTTGACATAAATTTGGTAATTTAGTAAAATTTGACGATTAAGTCAGCAGTGATTCAAACGCGGGCGTAGTTCAGTGGCTAGAACGTCTCGTTGCCAACGAGAAGGTCGTGGGTTCAAGTCCCATCGCCCGCTTTTTATTTTTATCCCGCCGCAATAATCAAAAATATGTCGAAGGAATCGAGTCTAAAGGCGTCTTTCTGGGACGGCGTTTATGCGTCGGCGATGTTTGGTGTCACAATCAACTACATCACGCCTTTTGCGCTTCTTTTAGGGGGTAATCCTTTCTATGTCGGTCTGCTCAACTCCCTGCCTCTTCTTTTTGGAGCGATAGTCCAACTTGCGTCGACCGAGGTGGCGAAGAAGTTCAAAAGCCGCGTAAAATCTGTGACGTTTTTTGTTTTACTTCAGTCATTCAGTTGGTTTGTGATATGCGGGGTCGTTTTCATACCAGAAAAATTCAGACTTTTTTCATTCATCGCCCTTATCATATTAAACAACATCTTCGGCTCAATTGCCACTCCTGCCTGGGCGAGCCTGATGAGTGATACTGTTGATGCAAGTAAATACGGCGAGTATTTTTCATGGAGAGGAAAAGTTCTCGGATTCATAAATCTTGTAAGCAGTTTTGCCGCCGGAATTTTTCTTTTTATCGTCCCTGTGAAAATCATAGGATTCTTTTTTCTCTTTCTCATCGCCGGAATAACTAGATTTATATCGGGGGTTTATCTTTCGCTAATGGATGATGTCCGTGTCGACCACGCGGATGCCAAAGATTTCACCTTCATCAAATTCATTAAAAGAATAAAAGAGAGCAACTTCGTTAAATTCGTTCTTTTTGTTTCACTTCTCAACTTCTGTGTTTTTTTGGCATCTCCATTTTTTGCGGTCCATATGATTGATGAACTCAAATTCAGATATTCGACCTACACTATAGTTACGGTGGCGGCCACGCTTGCCGGGTTGATTTCCCTTCCTTTCTGGGGCAGTCTTTCCGACAGGTTCGGAAATGTAAAAGTCATAAAAGTTACAGCCTCACTCTCTCCCATCCTTCCTGTCCTGTGGCTCTTCACCCAAAATCCGCTCCTGCTTGGCATGGTAAATGCTCTGGCAGGGTATATCTGGGCGGGATTTAATCTCGCTATAGTCAATTTTATTTTCGATGCGACATCGAAGGAAGTCAGGACGCGATGCTTCGCTTACTTCAGCTTCACAAACGGTTTTTTCATCTTTACGGGCACGCTCCTTGGCGGGTGGCTTGCCACGAACATGCCGTTCAGTATTTCCGGCTCGAAATTGCTCACGCTGTTTCTGATATCTGGTATCTTGAGGTTTCTTGTTAACATCTTTTTTATAAGAAGATTCGAGGAAGTGAAGGAAGTGCCATTGATTGCGCCGAGGGAGATTTTTTACATCGTTCTGGGGATTTCGGCCGCGTCAAGCTTCGGCGAGAATGTGTTTTATAAGAAACCCAAGAGAATTTGATTCCGGTAAAAGTCTCTGATAAATTGACATTATGAGAGTGTTGAAAAAGTCAGTATTTAGCAAAGCCAGCGCCATTTAGCCGGTAGGTTTAGCAATTTATGTTTGAAAAATTGCTGACAGTTCTTTCAATTTCTGAATTTTCTCTC